>NZ_CP045997.1:7371269-7550620 GCF_010233585.1 Spirosoma endbachense | reverse complement strand
AAGGTAGGCCACTTTAGGGGGTTTGTCAAGGCCTGGGTTGAAAATAGCGGGGGAGTCACCAACGAATCGTTGGTAACTCCCCCCTTTTCAGCCACTTACACCACTGAACTATTTTAAACTTTTTTCAACAAGACACTCATAATGTCGTTTTCCGCCTTCTCACCAACGTTTAAAAGGCATGTATAAAGCAATTACTGACCGTTTTGCGGATACAATGAAGTATATTGCATCCTACTTTATAACGGCTAGAGTCGTGTGACAACGTCCCATGAAAATAGTACATACGGCCGATTGGCATCTTGGGAAACGACTCCAGGATTTCCAAAGGCTCCAGGAGCAACAAAATGTATTGGATGAGATTGTTCAAATCGCTGATCAGGAACAAGCCGATCTGGTAGTAGTGGCTGGCGACTTGTTCGATACCTTTAATCCAGACCCTAAGGCAGAAGACTTATTATATAGTACGCTCAAGAAATTGACGGCGGGCGGTAGCAGGCCAGTAGTCGCTATTGCCGGGAATCACGATAATCCGGATCGTATAGAAGCGCAAGACCATTTTGGGCGTGAGTGCGGTATTATTTTCGCGGGATTCCCCAAAACTGAAGTTCGATCTTACGAATTAAGCTGTGAAGCAAAGCTGTTGCGCTCTGCGCCTGGCTTTATCGAGTTGAAACTTCCCCGCCATGATGCCCCGGTTCGGATAATTCTTACACCCTATGCCAATGAGACCCGAATGCGGGCTTATTTTGGGCAGACAAGCTTTGGCGACGAACTCCGGCAACAACTTCAGGAGCATTGGGCTGCCCTTGCGAATACCTATATGGATAAGCAGGGTGTTAATTTACTGACAACCCATTTGTTCGTTATGAAACGTGGGGGTGAACAACCCGAGGAATCAGATGACGAGCGTAGTATTCTACAGGTTGGTGGTGCATCGGTTGTGTATACCGACATGATTCCACCGCAAATTCAATATACAGCGCTTGGGCATTTACACCGTTATCAGGAAATTGCAGGAGGGCCTAGTCCTGTTATATATAGTAGCAGTCCATTGGCTTATAGCTTTGCCGAGTCTGACCAGCAGAAATTTGTTGTGTTGATAGAGGCTAAACCAGGCCAGGCCGTAACGGTGACACCGGTACCTCTAAAAACGGGCAAACGGCTTTTACGGCCCCGTTTTAAACGAGTTGACGAGGCTGTCGACTGGCTTAAACAGAATCCTGACTGCTATGCCGAAATTACTCTACAAACGCCAACCTACCTGACCAGCGAAGAGCGTAGAGAACTTCAACAGGCGCATGACTCACTGGTAACGATCATACCAGATGTAAGAGACGTTAAGTCGACGCAAAAGGAAACAGCACCAGCTATTGACCTTACGCAGAGTATGGAAACGTTGTTTGCAGACTATTTTAAAAGTAAAAACAAAGGCCAGGAGCCGAACGAGCGGCTTCAGCAGTTGTTTAAAGAGATTTTAGCAACCGAATCTGAATGATACCCATTAAGCTGTCAATTCAGGGACTTTATTCGTACCAGGAATTACAGGAGATAGATTTTCAGCAGTTAATCGGGTCGAGTGTATTTGGCATATTCGGCAAGGTCGGCAGTGGTAAAACGTCTTTGCTGGAAGCCATTAGTTTTGCTTTGTACGGTGAAACCGAGCGACTTAATAGCCGCGATAATCGCCAGTACAATATGATGAATCTGAAGTCGAAGCATTTGCTCATCGACTTCGAATTTCAGGCCGGGCCCGAGCAGCAACGCTATAAATTCATTTATGAAGCCCGACGACACCCCAAAAAGCATCATGAGATTATGCCGGGCGAACGTCGGATGTTTATCTGGCAGGAAAACGACTGGCAGCCGGTTGGGAATGAAAAGGAGGATGTCGCCCTATTGTCGAAGCAGATTCTTGGCTTAGACTACGACAATTTTAAGCGAACGATCATCATTCCACAAAACCAGTTTCGGGAGTTTCTGGAACTCAGCCCAACGGAGCGCACAAAGATGATGAATCAGTTATTCAAACTGGATCAGTACGATATGGCTGGTCGAGTTGGGAAACTGAACAAAGAGAATGATGATCAGCTTTCGGAATTACGCGGTTTGCTGGCTCCTCTGGGCGATGTTACACCCGAAGCGATTGAGCAGGCCAAGACCAGTATTACAGTCGTCCTGGAATCATTGGCCCAAAAGGAAACGGAAATCAACCAGTTGTTGCCCGATGAAAAGCGACTGATCGAGAGCCAGAATCGAAGCAAGCTCCTGGCATCCCACCAGCAGGAACTTACTCAACTCCTTATACAACAGGAACAATACCAGCGTCTTGAGGCCGATATCGCCTTGTATGAGACCTGTTTGTTAATTTTCCAGTCTGACTTTGCCATTTTCGACAAATTAGCCAGTAAACAACTTAAGCTAACAGAAACGGAACAAAATGCCCGTCAACAACTCAGTGTCGCAGGCAAGCGTCGGGCGAGTTTAGTGAGTCTGTATGATGCCGCGAAAAAAGCATATGAGACTCGTGATGAACTGCAACAGAAGATTGATGAATTAGATACGGTGCAGCAAATCAGGACGTTGCAGCAATCAATTAGTCAGCAAATACATAACCGGGACACACTAGCCAGCCAGCTTGAGCAGCAAACCAGCCAGCTTGATCACTATAAAGCTGACCGGACTAAACATCAGCTTGTACTGGATAATGGACTTGGGCAAACGTCGAATCTTGAAAGGCTTTATAAAGTAAATAACTGGTTCACAGCTTATAAACCGCTAAAAAAACAGGCTGACGATTTACAAGCTGCCCTTAACAACTATGATCTGGCCGTAGAAAAACTAAAGCAGCGTAAAAACGATGCATTAGCTGGATTTCCTGTCGACTGGGCTCAGTTGACGCTTAAAACATTACCTGATCAAATTGAGGACGCCCTCGCACAACTGAAACTAATTCGGGAAGACCGGGAGACAAAACATCGGCAACTATTGGTTCAGGATGAGCTTCGTAAGTATGCTGATGCACTAACCGATGGCAAACCATGCCCTTTATGTGGGTCAGAACACCACCCGAATCGGCATATAGGAAACGCAGAAGATACCGAGGTTCAGCGCAGTGATGCGGCTTTGCGAAAAGTTGTCCAACGAATTGACGACACAACAACGCTTCAACTAACAATAAAAGAACTGGCAACGAAGCTACGTAGTGAGTTGGAGAATGGGAAGCGGCTTACGCAGGAACGCACGGAAATAGTCGGGCAATTGACAGCCCATGAAGATGCGTTTGTGTGGCCGGAATTCTCGAAAGAGCAGGAAGGCCTGGTCATAGAGGCTATGAGGCAGGAAAGTGACGGCCAAAAACAGCTTCAGGACGCACAGCAGGCTGTTCGGGAACTGAACAAACTCACCGAAGAAACCGAAATTATCTACAAAGAACTGGCCCGCAAAGTTGCCGAAGCAGATAACGACCTTTCGGGCTTGAATGGTCAGTTGAAAACAGCCGCCGAATCGCTGGAACACTTTCGGCTCGACGAAGTAAAACAATGGGGTCTGGATCAGATTGCCGACCTGCGCGAGTCGCTTTATCGCACGTACAAGCAGACAAAAATCAATTTCGACGATGCTGATAAACAGAAAAGCAGCGCCGAAAAAGAACTGGCGACACTGGAGGAGCAGATTCAACAAGTCAATATACAGCTAGCCGAAGTTAGTCAGGAAAGCAAAACGCTGGAAACGACGATCAACCTGAATCTGGACGCCCAGGGGTTGAATCGGGAGCAGGTGAATCAGATCCTACAGTCCGGAATAGATGTTAGCCGGGAAAAACGGCGAATCAACGACTACAATGAAAAGCGAACAGGCTTACAGAAACAGGTGGAAACCCTGGAGGCAGAATTAGCCGAGCACCCCTTCGACCCTGCTGCGCTGACGGCCGTTCAACAGAAACTCACAGTATTGCAAGCCGAAAAAGATGAATTAAACAAAGAGCACGGGCGCGCAACCACCATATTGGCCACGCTCGAAGCCCAATGGCAGCAGAAACAGGATCATCAGAAGCGCCATGATGAGCTGGACCTCCGGCGACAGGATTTAAAGAAAATGGACGAATTATTCCGGGCTCAGGGCTTCGTCAACTATGTTTCGTCGGTCTACCTCAAAAACCTGTGTGAATCGGCCAATGAGCGTTTTTTCAAACTGACCAATAATCAGTTGAAACTGGAGCTGGACGATAAAAACGGCTTTCAGGTGCGCGACTACCTCAACGGGGGTGAAGTCAGAAGTGTGAAAACGCTCTCCGGCGGTCAAACATTTCAGGCCTCGTTGTCGCTTGCGCTTGCCCTGTCAGACAATATTCAGCACCTGACCAAAGCCAAACAAAATCTGTTTTTTCTGGATGAGGGCTTCGGAACACTTGATAAAGATTCCCTACAGACAGTTTTCAAAACCTTAAAAGCTCTTCGTTCCGAAAACCGGGTTGTCGGTATTATTTCACACGTTGAAGAGCTTCAGCAGGAAGTTGACAATTTCATTCGTGCTGAATCCACAGAAAACGGGAGTCGTATTGTACGGAGTTGGGATATATAAAGACAACTATGCCGAAGGTTTGCCCTTCAGGCTTCCTTTTTAGGCTTTCGCTCAGAACCGTGCCACGGTTACTAATGGCGAACAAATAACCACGGTCGCAACGGCGGACCGTGGTTCTGAGCGAAAGTCCTTCCTTTTATTAACAAATCTTGAATTGAATTCAGAATCAGAGCGGCTGCTTTACTTTTACGGAATCAATAATCAAAAATCCTCTAATGAAAAAACTGGTTACGCTCGGCTTTATTGGTTGCGTAGTACTGGCCGGATGCCGTTCGTCAAAGACTGATACGGCGTCATCTCAGGAACAAAAAACGGTCACTACAATTGCATTTGGATCGTGTAGCGACCAGAAACGGCCCCAGCCTTTATGGGATGATATTGTGGCGCAAAAACCCGATGTCTGGATATGGCTTGGCGATAACATTTATGGCGATTCGGAGAGTATGGATACGCTCAGTGCCAAATATGCCCGGCAAAAGTCGAACCCGGTTTACCAGCAGTTGCGGCAATCGACTTCCGTGATTGGCGTATGGGACGACCATGATTACGGCGTCAACGACGGTGGAAAAGAATACCCTCGCCGAAAAGAGAGCCAGCAGCTAATGCTTGACTTTCTGGATGTTCCAACGACCAGCTCACTGCGAAAACAGGAAGGAGCCTATTCTACCCACGTTTATGGGCCCAAAGGAAAGCAGGTAAAAGTAATTCTACTGGACGCACGCTATTTTCGCGATCCGTTGAAGAAAGACGGAAAAGCCAATGTACCAGACCCTTCCGGTGATATGCTGGGGGAAGCTCAATGGCAGTGGCTGGAGAAACAATTGACCAACTCCGATGCCGACATACACATTATCGGGAGCGGAGTTCAGGTTCTTCCCGAAGATCATATTTATGAGAAATGGGCTAATTTCCCCACCTCACGCCAACGGCTTCTGGATTTGTTGAGCAAAACAAAACCCAAAGGGGCCATATTGATTAGTGGGGATCGGCACCAGGCCGAAGTATCGAAAGTAAGTGTGCCAGGCTTAGGCTATGATTTGTATGATATCACCAGCAGTGGTCTGACCCACGTTTCGGCACCACATGAAGAAGTAAACCGGCACCGCGTCGGCGCAATTGTGGCCCAATTAAATTACGGCCTGATTACCGTAGACTGGAATGCTAAGCCATTAACGGCCACTGTCCGAATAAACGGCGATGAACGGGCAACCTATCTGACGCAGCAGGTTAAATTTTGATCGTTTCATAAGGCTGTTTTATAGAAAAGCGTAAGGCTCCCGAAACCGTTTCGGGAGCCTTACGCTTTTCTTTGAGTTTATGGTCTTCTACTCTTTGGTGATCAACTCCATCACTTCTTCCGAGATACCGGTCATGGAGAAGCCACCGTCATGGTATAGATTCTGCATCGTGACCATGCGGGTAAGGTCGGAGAAGAGTGTTACAACATAGTCGGCACACTGGTCGGCGGTAGCGTTGCCGAGTGGTGCCGTCTTGTCAGCAAAATCGAAGAATTTATCAAAGCCACCGATTCCGCTACCCGCCTTCGTTGGTGTAGGCGATTGCGAAACGGTGTTCACCCGAACCTTACGATACTTGCCATATTTGTAGCCGAAGCTCCGGGCAATTGATTCCAGAACGGCTTTAGCATCGGCCATATCGCCATAAAACGGAAAGGTCCGTTGAGCCGCCATGTAGGTCAGGGCAACAATCGAACCCCATTCATTGATGGCATCCTGTTTATAGGCAGTTTGCATCATCTTATGAAACGACAGGGCCGAGATATCAATACTCTGTTTGAACCACTCGTAATTGAGGTCAGTGTATGCCTTGCCTTTCCGTACGTTTGGGCTCATGCCGATGCTATGCAGAACGAAGTCCAGTTTACCGCCGAGCGCTTCGGTTGATTTGGTAAACAGGTTTTCGATATCTTCGGTCGAGGTAGCATCTGCGGGAATAATTTCAGCATTACACTGTTCAGCCAATTCTTTGATGGCCCCCATACGCATGGCAATCGGTGCATTGGTAAGCGTGAATGTAGCCCCTTCTTCTTTCGCTTTCAGAGCGACTTTCCAGGCAATCGAGTTTTCGTCTAAGGCACCGGAAATGATGCCGCGTTTTCCGTTCAGTAATCCGTAAGCCATTATGGTAAGTTTACAGTTTGCAGTTTACAGTTTTCGAGGATTCGTTATCACGAGATTTTTGGCAGAAAACTGTACTTATGTCATTCTTTGTCTGACCCAAATGACAATAAGACGCCAAAGTTAGGTTATTTTTTGGTCGAACCACCGTTCTGCCGAAATGCGACAGTTTGCGCTGGCCCTTGTGCCATGGGGAGATTTAACACATTCTTCATGAATTTTTCGGTGGATTGATACACACCGTCCAAGTCGCCAGCCGTATAATAGGAAGCAATTACGTGCTCACCGGCATTCGGAAAATCGACCTTTTGTTTTTTATCAGCGGGCGTCCCCAACTCATTAAACATATCGAGCATAGCCGCTACCGAGACAACTTTATCCTGATTGGCTTCATCCTTATAATAATAGCCCATGAACACGGGTTGTTTCACTTTCTGAAACTCCTCGGGCGTCATGTACTCATCCAGCATAGTTTGTAAGGTAATGAGGCCATTGGTATGGTATTGGGGAAGCCAGTAGCGAACCCGACCGGGTTTATTGTATGCGTTAACGACATGATCGCCCCCAAATACCTGCGTAATAATTTGCTGCCCCCAGGGCTTTGTAACAAGTTTTAAGGCCGGATTGGCGACCGCAATACAAGGCGAATAGAGGATCAGGCCCTGAATTTCAGGATGGCGGGCAGCCAGGTAAAGTGCCAGCATTCCTCCCGCCGATGTACCCATAACGATTACCTTTTCTCCTAATTCTTTCCCAATGGCTAACGCCCGCTCGGCCGATCCGGCGTAATTACTGGGTGTCAGATCTTTTAGAGCATCCGGAGAATCAACGCCATGTCCGTAGGTACGAGCCAGGTACAGATTACAGCCGAAACGCTTTGCCAGCTGTTTATGAACCGGGTCGCCCTCAGCCCAGCTTGCCGTAAAGCCCGGAATATAAACGATACTATAGGGTGTTTTGACTTTGTGCAGACTATCTGCCCAAACAATACGAGCCTCATTGTCAGGGCGAAGATTGGCCTTGCTTTCTGACTCCGAAATGCTTTTTTCCAGTTTTACCAAATCCGGATCAAGGGTGATTGGCTCTTCTTTTATAGCATCGTAGTGCGCCGATGGGCCGAGCACATAACCGACAACAATTGTGGCCAGCAAAAGGCCCGTGATGGTGAAAATCCGTTTCATACGTATTCTTTAATATCCATACGAATGCGCCAGTCTTTCGGCAGGTAATTGTTTACCCGATTGCCAACGCCTTTGACCCACCCCAGGTTTACTCCTTCGTATTTAGCTAGTTGCCAGCCTTTAACAGGTTCAGCAAATATCAGATTTTCTTTCTTAAAGTAGTGCAAGGCATCTTCCTTACTTAACGATACACCCGATAAGCCAGGATTAATGGCCGTGCTTAATGCCAGCGCATGAGATGGAATGAAATCAGTCCCTTTGAATTGCCCCATTTCCAACCCAAAACCTTTGTTTCGTATTGCACTATCTAAAAACAGAAACTGCTTCTCCAACGATTTCGGCAAAGCCATCACATCGCCATTTGGCTTTTCCCACAATGAAAAGTCGGCCGGATTTTGCAGCCACTTCATTGCCGATGTCGTTTCTCTCGGCCGCAAAGCCCGGATACTACGAAACGTGCGGGCATCCAGCTTTACCGCTGCGGTGAATGCTGTTTTTCGAAAAACACTGATAAAAAATCCTTCGCCCCGAACCCGATGTGGATAACACTGATAACCAACGGCATCGCCAGACTCCTTCTCAACCACATTCCAGCTGGGCGGCAGGATGAGCGGGCGGCTCCGAAAACCGTTTTCGGTCAGGTAGTGGATATTCTCTGTATTTTCGTCGTCATTATAGGTGCAGGTGCTGTAAATCAGCGTTCCGCCTTCGTCCAGTAAAGAGGCTGCCGCGGCTAAAATTCGTTTCTGACGAGCCGAACACAGTTGCACATTAGCCTCCGACCACTCCTGCATCGCATCGGGATCTTTCCGAAATAACCCCTCACCAGAGCAAGGCGCATCGACAACGATTAGATCGAAAAAGCCCGCCAGATTGCTCATTTCTTCGGGGTCGTGATTACTGATAACCACATTCGGATAGCCCCATTTGTCCATATTTTCGCGAAGCACCGACACCCGACTGCGGATAACTTCATTACAGATCAGCATACTATCGGGATGCAGGACTGACGCCAACAGTGTACTTTTTCCGCCCGGAGCGGCACATAGATCCAGCACTCGTAATGGGCGGGTCAGGTTTACGGTTTGCTTTAAAGCTTCCTGCAAGAGCATGGAGGAGGCCTCCTGCACGTAGTAGGCTCCTGCCTGAAATAATGGATCAAGCGTAAAGCTTGGCCGCTCCGCAAGATAAAAGCCTTCCGAACACCATGGAACCTGCTCCAGGCCTGTTGTATCGAAATGCATTTTGCGGGGATTGACCCGAATACTAACAGGCGTTTCCTGCTGAAGGGCGGCCTCGAAGGCGGGGAAATCAGCGCCTAATTGCGCTTTCATCCGAGCCTGAAACGCCAGGGGCAGTCCAGTCAGGGGCAATCCAGCCGTGGGCAATTCATGAAGATTCATACTGCAAAAATACGGAACTGTCAATCGGTTTTCATTAAACTTGCGACATGGCACCGATAGAGGAACGATTTAAACAAATCAGGACATTTATTTTTGACGTAGACGGCGTCCTGACCGACGGAAGCGTCAATTTACTAGCTACCGGCGAACGCTTTCGGACGGTTTTCATCCGGGATACGTATGCCATTGAACGGGCATTAAAGGCAGGATTTCGGATTGGTATTCTATCCTCTTCCAATGCGGATGGCGTTCGTAGCTGGTTAACAGCAATGAACGTTACAGCGATTTTTATGGGCGGCCCCTCCGACCAGAAAGTAAACGCCTATCTGGGCTATATCGCCCGCGACGGTTTGAAGGAAGCTGAAATTCTGTATATGGGAGACGATATACCTGATTACACCATTTTGAGCCGACCAGTTGTTTTCAGCACCTGTCCGGCCGATGCCGTGGCTGAGATTCAGGCAATTTGCAAGTATATATCGCCAGTGGCCGGTGGTCGCGGAGCGGTTCGCGACGTGATCGAGCAAGTCATGAAGGCCCAGGGAAAGTGGTAATACTGGCTAGTCTTTAGCGACCGGCCAGTAGTATAGATTACCAATTCTTTACCAGTTCGTTGAACCGTTCGAGCAGGAATTTTGACTTGGGACCAACGTGCCCTTCGCCAACGGTTAATTCACCAATTTGGGTAATAGGCAGCACTTTTTTGGTCGAACTGGTCGTAAATGCTTCTTCAGCGTCGTAAAGCTCTGAAAGCATTAATGGCCGTTCCTGAACCTTAAAATCGTTTTGCGCTAATTGAATAATTGTTCGGCGCGTAATCCCGTGCAGTATATTCCGATTGGGCGTAATAAGCCGATCACCTTTAACGATAAAGAAATTGCTTCGGCTCAGTTCGCTGATTTCTCCTCCTTTCTGATACAGCAGATCCGACGCCCCAGCTGATTTAATGGCCTGGGCCATCAAAATAACCCGCTTGTAATCAGTGCTTTTCACCTCGGCCATTTCCCGAACATACTCGTCCAATATGACTTTAACTCCCTGATCATAATGGATCTGGGGAACCGGATGAATTTCTTCGGTCAGGATAAGCAGATTAGCCCGTTCGACACTAATGCTGTCGGGCGCATAGCCTCCAGTCATTACAAATCGGAATGCCATATCGGCGGGCGCACCAGCGGCAATGCTACGCTCAAGCAGCGTCATCAGAATCGCATAGGTTTCGCTCTTACCAATCGGTAGCGGCAGATGCATACGCGTAGCGGAGTTCTGAAACCGCTCCCAGTACCAATCCCACTGAAATGGCCGACCGTTATAAGTCAGAAAATAATCGAACAGGCCATAACCCCGAAGTAGCCCAAGATCGGTAACGCCGACAGCAAGCTGGTCGGTGGGGGCAATCGTGCCGTTAAAATAACCGTAATGCATAAGAAAGGGAGTTGTCGTTTTCCGCAGGCCGTAGTGAGCCTGCGGAAACACAATCAATTATAATCTCAGACCAGCTTCTTGTACTTAATTCGGGTTGGTGTGGCGTCTGAACCTAGGCGTTTACGTCGATTTTCTTCGTATTCCGAAAAGTTACCTTCAAACCAGTACACCTGCGAATCGCCTTCGAAGGCAAGAATGTGTGTGGCGATCCGGTCAAGGAACCATCGGTCGTGGCTGATGACTACGGCACAACCGGCGAAGTTCTCTAACCCTTCTTCCAGCGCCCGCAACGTATTAACATCCAGATCGTTGGTCGGCTCATCAAGCAAAAGCAAATTTGCCCCTTCTTTGAGGGTCATAGCCAGATGGACGCGGTTGCGCTCACCACCCGACAGTGTCCCGACTTTCTTTTCCTGATCGGCTCCCGCAAAATTGAACCGGCTCACGTATGCACGCGCATTCGATTGTTTGCCGCCGATCACAATCCACTCATTACCACCCGAAATGGTTTCAAATACGGTTTTGTTCGGATCAAGCCCATCATGTTCCTGATCAACGTAAGCGACTTTTACCGTTTCGCCTACGTCAAACGTTCCAGCATCAGGTTTTTCGCGCCCGGTAATCAATTTAAAAAGTGTTGTTTTTCCGGCTCCATTCGGGCCAATAATACCGACAATACCTCCCTGTGGTAGTCGAAACCCTAAATGTTCGAACAGAAGTCGGTCGCCGTATGCCTTGGCAACATCCTCAGCTTCAATAACTTTCGCCCCCAGCCGCGGACCCGACGGAATGAAAATTTCAAGCCGTTCTTCTTTCTGGCGATTGTCTTCATCCAGCAATCGCTCATAAGCCCCAAGTCGGGCTTTTGATTTAGCCTGGCGAGCTTTGGGAGCCATTTTAACCCATTCCAACTCGCGCTGGAGGGTTTTCTGCCGTTTCGACTCGGTCTTTTCTTCTTTTGCCAGTCGCTGTTGCTTCTGATCTAACCACGACGAATAGTTTCCTTTCCAGGGGATACCTTCACCCCGGTCGAGCTCAAGAATCCAGCCAGCCACGTTATCCAGAAAATAGCGATCGTGTGTTACCGCGATGACGGTTCCTGTGTATTGGCGTAGGTGTTCTTCCAGCCAAAGAACAGATTCAGCATCCAGGTGGTTTGTCGGCTCATCGAGCAACAGAACATCGGGCTGCTGAAGCAATAGACGGCATAAGGCCACCCGGCGTTTTTCACCACCCGAGAGGTTATCAATCACAGCGTCGGATGGCGGACAACGAAGCGCATCCATAGCCCGTTCAAGCTTCTGATCGAGCTCCCAGGCATTGTAGTGATCAAGTTTTTCCTGTACTTCGCCCTGCCGCTCAATCAGCTTATCGAAGTCGGCATCAGGATCGCCAAAGGCTTCGTTGATCTCGTCAAATTCTTTGAGTAAGTTGACAACTTCCTGCACACCTTCCTCAACTACTTCCCGAACAGTCTTGCCGGGGGCAAACTGCGGTTCCTGCTCGAGCATGCCAACCGAATAGCCAGGAGAAAAAACTACCTCACCAGTATAGTTTTTGTCAATACCAGCAATGATGCGTAAAAGTGTTGATTTACCGGAGCCATTTAAGCCCAAAACACCAATTTTAGCACCATAAAAAAAGGAAAGGTATATGTTCTTTAGGATTTGTCGGTTAGGCGGAATATTTTTACTCACGCCCGCCATGGAGAAAATTATGGTTTCCTGGCTCATTAATTTCTAATAGATTTGTGGTTGGCAATTGTCCTCAAAATTAACCCACAGCGCAGCCTTAACCAAGTATAGTAATGGAAAACGCTTCACTGGTAGACGAATACGGTTACGTCAAAGACGGAAAGGTATTTTTGAAAGGCTACCTGGATTACGAAGATCGCCAGATTGGCGAAGTTAAACGCACCGAGCAGGAAGCGCTCGACTATTTTAAGAATCGCTTCATCATTGCTGAGAACAAAGTCGGCCAGTTAGAAAAAGACATTGAAGAAGCCCAGAACAAGGGTTCTTATCTGACTAAACTGGTTCAGCTTCGAAAAAAACTGCTCGGGTTTGATGCCCTCGGCGATTTTCCGCCCCTGCTCGATCGGCTGGATGCACAGGAAAAGCTACTGGCAGAGTTGATTACGGTCAACCAGCTCAAGAATCTGGAGATTAAAAATGCGCTGATCGTAGAAGCTGAAGCCATTGTTAATAGTACAGACTGGCGGGCAACGGCCGACGCCTTGCAGGAAATCAAGACGAAATGGATCAAGACCGGCCCAGTTGACAAGAGCACGGAACCCGAGATTGAAGCCCGATTCCAGGAATTACTGGATGGATTCTTCCAGCGTCGACGTGAATTCTTTAATGAGCAGAACAAGGTTATTCAGGAACGACTGGATAAGTACGACGAGCTCATTCGGCTGGCTTTCCGTGCGAATCGGCTTGGCGACCTGGACGCAGCTTTTCAGGAAGTGCGTCGGCTCAACAACGCCTGGAAAATGGTCGGCGAGGTTCCTATCAAGAAAAGTGGCAAACTCTATAAGCAATTTAAGAGAGCCACAACGACCTTTTATGCCAAATACAATGAGGTTAAAGGGATCGTTATTGAGAAGAAAATCGACCCGCGTATTGAAGCGCAGATGAAAATGGCCGACGAAGCCGAACGGCTCTCGAAACAGTCGGATATTTTCGCAGCCGCCGAACGGGCGAAAGTTCTGCTCAATAGCTGGAAAGAAATCCGGGTGCCCTTCAAGTTGCAGGATAAGACACTGAATGAACGCTTCCGGGCCGCCTGCGATAAGATTTTTGAGCTTAGCTACCTCGGTCGGGTCCTATCCCGTAAATATCCAGCCTTTGAACTAAAAAGTCAGGCAGAGCAGATTCGGACGAAAATCAGGGAAATGGAATACCTGGTCAAACGGGAGAAAAGCGATTTACAATTCGCGCTTCAGGATGCCGATGGTCTCGATCCCAACAATGATGCCGACAAACAGGTACTGAATAAGATAAATACCCAGAAGCGTAAGATCGCCATGAAAGAAACGATTCTGCGTGAATTCCAGAAGCAACTGGAAACAGTAGGATACTAGTCTGATTTAAGCAAAAAACGAAACGTGCCACGGTTTATCACTGTGGCACGTTTCGTTTTTATAGATTGTTCTAAGAGTATGGAAACCTTACTGAATAAACCTGACTTCATTGCCTCCGACACCCTGTTTCGGGCCGCCATCGTTCCGGGTAAATTTGTACGGATCGAGTACTTAACCGACCTGAGCGAGTTTATAAAAGCTGACGTTACAATTAAACAACTCGTCTTTCAGGACGGAACCGAATGGCTTGAACTGGCTACGGGTGATATCATCCCGCTCGATCGGGTTGTCAGCGTTTCCGGCCATTTATCACCTCGCTATCCGGGATATGGCAACTACTCCTGCGACTGTTAATCGATTACGTCAAAGCCGCAGTATGGCACCAATACTTTCGGGATTCGTATGCCTTCTGCGGTTTGATTATTTTCCAGAATAGACGCCAGAATTCGGGGTAAGGCCAGGGCCGATCCGTTGAGGGTGTGCAAAAGCTGCATTTTCCCAGGTCCGTCACCCCGGTCAATTTTTGAGCGAAGCTTCAATCGGTTTGCCTGATAGGTCTCAAAATTTGACACTGAACTTACTTCCAGCCAGCGTTGCTGAGCCGCCGACCAGACTTCCATATCGTAGGTCAGAGCCGATGTAAAGCCCATATCGCCACCGCAGAGCCGCAACACCCGATAGGGCAATTCGAGCTTTTGTAACAGCGATTGTACATGCTGGCTCATTTCTTCCAGAGCCGCATAGGAATTTTCGGGCTTTTCAATTCGTACAATCTCCACCTTATCGAACTGGTGCAGCCGGTTCAGCCCGCGTACATGTGCGCCCCATGAACCCGCTTCCCGCCGAAAACAAGGTGTATAGCCAACATTTTTAACCGGCAACTGACTCTCGGGCAGAATTACATCACGGTAAATGTTCGTAATAGGGACTTCAGCCGTCGGAATCAGGTACAGCTTATCCTCAGTCACATAATACATTTGGCCCTCTTTATCAGGTAATTGCCCGGTACCAAAACCCGAATCTTCATTGACTACGATAGGCGGTTGTATTTCTGTAAATCCAGCGTTTAATGCCTCATCCAGGAAGAAGTTGATCATGGCTCGCTGAATGCGGGCACCTTTCCCTTTATAAACGGGAAACCCAGCACCCGAAATCTTAACGCCCAGTTCGAAATCGATAATGTCGTATTTCTTGATGAGTTCCCAGTGTGGCTGAGCCGATTCTGAGAGGGTTGGCTTCTCACCATGTTCCAGAACAACTTCGTTATCGTCAGCAGAACGTCCCTCAGGAACACTGCTATGGGGCAAATTGGGTATAGTTACCAGAACAGTTTGCAGGTCGGCTTCCAGCTGGCGCAATGTATCGGCCAGCTCTTTCGAACGGGCTTTCAGTGCAGCGGTTTCTGTTTTAGCAGCATCGGCAGCCGCTTTATCACCAGCTTTCATCAAGGCTCCGATCTGGTTTGCTTTGGCATTCGATTGCGCTAACACATCGTCGAGATCGCGTTGTGTATCCCGTCGTTGCTGATCGATCGTTAATACCTGCTCAACTACGGCTTCAGCATTCGCAAAGTGTCTCTTGCGCAATCCTGCCAGTGTCGTTTCTTTATTCTCGCGGATGAAATTAAGTTGAAGCATTCCTATGTATTTATCAGACGTTTAATCTCGACTATGAATTCCTGGGTTTTCGGGAGTAATGGAAGTACGTCTTCGGCCGTGAAAATGGCAAAATCTTCGTAGTCGCTATCATTACGTTCATCAAACAATTGTGCGTAAAATCGGCCCCATTCAACAGGCAATATACCTGCTTTAACGAAGTGTAACTCCAGCATTGCTTTCGCGCCAGAATGTGCTTTTGCTTTTATATCATTCTGGAACGGCAAAGCTGAAACAGCATGGAAAGCGGCATAATAAAGACGATTTATGGCAACGGCCCAATCATTGGAAGCCATCAGTGTTTTTGCAGCCTTGAGATCTTTATCCGACTTGCTTAAACGAAATGCCAAAATCTCGTCTTTCGTTTTCCTCATACCAATTGGCCGTCTTCGCGAATATTTTGGTGGAGATTAGTCAACTCCAATGTTTCCCAAGTCGATTTATTTTGAATGATTGTACCAATTATTCGTTCGCTGTCTAGCCCCAAATAAAACAGATGATCTCTAATAAGGCGTTTATAGTTCCTATCGACCGGTTTATCGGATAAAATCAGAAAATCCCAATCCGAATCTTCACGAAAATCACCCCGTGCCCGCGACCCAAACAGCCACACTTCAGCTTGCGGATCAAGCTCATGAACATACCGTTTAACTTCCTGTAAGAATTCGGTATTGGTCATATCATGAATTGTTTAATGTCTGCCATATCGTATTTTGACGATATGGCAGACAAATTTAAACAGAAAACAATCCTTCGTTCAAGGCATTCAGCGCTTCAGCTTTATAACGACTATGAACGAGAAGCGACAGGTTACTTTCAGTGCCACCGTATGAAATCATCCGGATTGGAATATTTTTCATGGCGTTAAATACCCGAACAGCCACTCCTTCATTGTCGGCACTAAAATTACCGACAATACAAATAATGGTTTGGTCATAATCAGGCTCTTCCAGCGAACAGAACGTACTTAACTCATCCGAAATCTCCTTGATCCGGTCGATATTATCGACCGTGACTGATACAGACACCTCCGACGTTGCCAGCATATCGACCGGCGTTTTATACTTCTCAAAGATCTCAAAAATCCGGCGCAGGAAGCCATACGCATTCAGCATACGGGTCGAGTGGATATACAAAGCTGTAATGCCATCTTTAGCCGCAATTGCTTTAAACACCTGGTCGCTCGTGCGGTCAGCAATGAGTGTTCCGGGAGCGCTGGGGTCCATTGTATTTTTGAGCCGCACGGGTACGCCAAACATTCGTGCGGGCGTTATCGTGGACGGATGCAGAATTTTGGCCCCGAAATAAGCCAGTTCTGCTGCTTCATCAAATGTCAGCTCACGAACCGGGAACGTATTTTTAACAATCCTCGGATCGTTGTTATGCATTCCATCAATATCGGTCCAGATCTGAATCTCATCGGCCCGGATGGCTCCGCCAATCAACGACGCCGTGTAATCAGAACCACCCCGTTTCAGGTTATCTACTTCGCCACGCGGATTACGGCAGATAAAGCCCTGGGTTACAACAATTTGCTTATCGTCGTGTTGGGGCAGCATTTCTGCCAGCTTCTCCTGCGTATATTGAATTTCCGGTTCATTATCGGCGTCGATCCGCATAAACTCAAGCGCAGGCAGGAGCGTTGACGGAACACCTTCTTCAACCAGATAGGCATGAAACATCTGCGTACTCAATAGTTCACCTTCAGCAACCAGCTCTTTTTCCTGCTTAAGCGTAAATGGCTTGACGCGCGTCAACGACCGGATAAATGAAAACTCATTATCGATAATCTGTTGGCCAGCCGCCTTACCTTCAGGCGTGTTATATAATTCACCAATAAAGCCGTCGTAATGAGCTTTTAGCGAATCAATTTTCGCATTAGCCTCACCGTCGTCATTTGCCTTAAGTGCTTCGCCAATGGCTAACAGCGTGTTGGTTGAGCCGGACAGGGCCGACAGAACGACAATTTTACGGGTATTGTCTTCGGTGATTAAGGTACGGATGGACTGCATGCGCTCGGGCTTCCCGACCGATGTACCGCCAAATTTCCAGACGTGCATAATAATGAAAGAGTGAATAAGGGAAAGAGCGAATAGGAAAAAGTTGACTCATTCTTTCCTTCATTCACTCTTTTGCTTTTTAAAATTTACTATAAACTTGTTGCTGTAGGCCAAGCATTTTTATGGCTGTAATGGCGGCTTCGTCGCCTTTATTACCGTGTTTGCCTCCTGCCCGATCAAGAGCCTGCTGTTGGTCATTGGGCGTTAAAACACCAAAAATAACCGGTTTCCCTGTTTTAAGGCCAACGTTTGTCAAACCCTGAGCAACAGCATGGTTGATGTAATCATTGTGCTTTGTTTCGCCCTGAATAACACAACCAAGCGCAATTACCGCATCAATATCATTACGCTGCGCAAACCATTGCGCCCCTAAACTCAGTTCATAGCTGCCCGGCACATTGCCCCGAATAATATTTTCGGCTTTGGCACCATGCTGAAGCAAGGTTTGATAAGCGCCGGAAAACAGCGCTTCAGTAACTTCCGTATTCCATTCGGAGACGAGAATCGCAAACCGCCGGAGGCTCACGTCCGGGAGTTCGTCCGTTGAAAAGACACTAAGGTTTTTTAAGTCAGTAGCCATTTTTTTGTTATGCCAACGAAGGAAGCATCTTCGACAGCAAAGAAAGGATTAAGAGCCAGCCAAAGATGCTTCCTTCGTTGGCATGACAAAACCAATAAAAAAGGACAAAACCTCGGTCGGCTTTGTCCTTTGCTGTATTGAGTTATTCAAGTACGCCTACGACTCGCCGACCGTTGCTTCGAGCACGGATTTATACTTCTTGGCACTAACGGCCTCGGCAGATTGTGGGTACTTTTCGATAATATCGTTATATGCCTGAATGGCTTTATCGTTCTGTTTAGCCTGTTCGTGCGTAATCGCCAGTTTCAGGAGATAACCGGGCGTAAAAAACTTGTTGGGCTTATAATCGGCCGCCTTCTGATAATAGTCAGCTGCTTCGTCATAGCTTTTCTTTTCTACGTACGCATCGCCGATCAAAGCGTAAGCACGAGCCTGCACCAGCAAATCTGACGAACTGAAGCTCTTCAGATGCTCAATGGCTTCGTCATACTTTCCTTGCTTCAGTAAGCCAAGGCCAGATTCGAATTCGGCCAGGTTGCCGGCCGGTGTTCCGCTATAATTATCAGCAACAGCCAGTAAACCGGGGCTTTTGCCATCGCCATTGAGGGCTTTCTTCAGCGAATCGGCTTCCAGTTGATAGACCGATGGGAACATTTCGACCTGCGCTGTTTCGTCCTGGCTGCTTACATAATACCGATAGCCAACGTAACCGAAGACGAGCAGTACGATACCGCCAAGTACACCCAGCACAATATTTCGATTCTGTTGGAAGAAATCTCCAACATCCTCTAATTTCCCTTCTAATGCGTCTGGATCTTCCAAAAAATCCAGTCCGCTGTTCTTTTTGCTCATTTGTTTGCAATTTGGACTGCAAAATTAGGAATATTTGTTATTGCGGAAAAGCGTAATGCTCAAAAGTTTACAGAAGAGTTGTTTATTGAACCGCCATATCGCGAACGGCCATCACTTCTGAGGGTCGAACCGGGCGAATTTGGTGGGCCAATAAGGTCTCAATAGCTACTGCTTCGCCGGTTAATGTCACAAATTCTACTTCAAAGGCTTGCCCTTCATTGTAAACGGTTAAAATCGTGCCAACATCGCCCATTTTTAGGCGCCCGTCGGCGGCATCCTCCTGTAATACAACTAAATCAAACTCGCTCATACGTCAATAAACTGGTATAAAGCTAGAAACGTCAGAGACGAAATCTTGTTTTGTTAAAATTGACTTAACTTTGCATCGCTAATCTTCCAAGGGGTGCCTCATAACAACGGGCTGAGATTATACCCATTGAACCTGCGCGGGTAATGCCGCGAAGGGAAATGTAATCGCGGATAAGGCCGTGATAAAATAAACTAAAAATTACACCTAAAGATAGGTTTGACCCCTTGCCTATCGTAACCATTTTCAGTTCATGAAAAAAGGTACGTCTGGGCGGCATTCCGTCTATCTTACTTCGCTTGTTACACTTCTGTGGCTATACAGTTCGCCTGTCTGGGCTCAATTCACTATTTCCGGAACCGTCAATGACGTTGATGGAGGCACATTGCCCGGTGCAGCGATCACCCTTGACGGAACGTATAAAGGCACCTTTACCGATGCCAATGGTTCCTTTTTGCTTACGAATCTAAAACCAGGCTCCTTATCACTTCGGATCTCCTTACTAGGTTACGAAACGCAGATGCAGGCTGTTGAATTGGCGCAAAACACAACCGTTTCGATCAATTTAAAGAAAACCGCCGTAGCCGTCGATGAGGTCGTTGTCAGCGCCACACGGGCTAATCAGAAATCGGCCATTGCCTATACCGATGTCACACGCCGGGATTTAAATAAGCTGAATTTAGGACAGGATATTCCTCAGTTGCTCAACTTCACACCTTCTATTGTCACCACATCTGACGCAGGCACCGGAGTCGGGTATACGGGTATTCGTATTCGTGGGTCCGATGCGACCCGCGTCAATGTGACGCTCAATGGGATTCCATACAATGATGCAGAATCGCAGGGGACCTATTTTGTGGATATGCCCGATTTTGCCTCTTCCGTGAGCAGTATTCAAATCCAGCGGGGCATTGGCACGTCTACGAATGGGGCAGGGGCTTTTGGCGCATCGGTCAACATTCAGACCAATAAGCTCGAAGACAAACCCTACGCAGAAGTGAATTTATCGGGCGGTTCGTTTGGAACGCGCAAGGTGAACGTACTGGCCGGAACAGGTTTGTTAAACAATCATTTTGTGCTGGATGCCCGATTGTCTAAAATCTATTCCGATGGCTACATTGATCGGGCATTCTCTGATTTACGATCATTCTATGTATCAGGCGGTTATTATTCGAAAAAGAGCTTCATCCGGTTAAACGTGTTTTCGGGGCAGGAGCAAACCTATCAGGCATGGAACGGCGTACCCGAAGCATTGCTTAAGACCAATCGAACCTACAATTCGTTTACGTACGACAATCAGACGGATAATTACCAGCAGGACAATTACCAGCTAATCAGTTCGCACGAGCTAAGCAAAAACTGGCGGGCAAATCTGTCCTTTTTCTACACAAAAGGGAAAGGCTATTACGAAGAGTTTAAACCTGAGGATGCCTACAGTAAGTATGGCCTTCCCAATGTCGTTATTGGCGATTCGACGATTGCCCAAACGGACCTTATCCGTCGTTTGTGGCTTGATAATAATTTCTACGGCACTGTTTTTTCCTTTGATTACAACAGTTTTGGAAAGCTAACGGCTAACATTGGCGGAGGCTGGAATCAATATCAGGGAGCGCATTACGGGGAGATTATCTGGGCACGCGTCGCCGGAAATACCGATATCCGCCAACGTTATTATAACGATGATGCTACGAAGCGCGATTTTAATGTATACGCGAAAGCATTTTATCAATTCAGCCCAAAAGTAAACGGATTTGTAGATGCGCAGATTCGCCAGGTTTATTATTCGTTTCTGGGCTTTAACAGCAAACTACAAAACGTTCAGCAGGACGCTACACTAACATTTTTTAATCCCAAAGCAGGCATAACCTATACCATCAACGACCGCAGTACGGTGTATGGATCGGTTGGCGTGGGGCATCGGGAGCCCAACCGGAACGATTATACGCAATCGACACCGGAGAGTCGCCCAAAAGCCGAGCGGCTAATTGATTATGAAGCAGGCTACAAGATCCAGACCGAGCAGGTGGCCGTTACGGTTAATGCCTACTACATGAATTATCAGAATCAGTTGGTTTTATCGGGCCAGCTCAACGACGTAGGCGCTTATAACCGGGTAAATATTCCGGTCAGCTATCGTGCAGGTCTGGAACTGGAAGCCGGTATACGACTCGCCAAACAACTCCGCTGGAATGTTAATGCCACCTTCAGCCGGAACAAAATCCAGAATTTTACGGAATATCTCGACAACTTCGATAACGGCCAGCAGGAAAGCCGTCAGTATAGCGAGACAGATATTTCGTTCTCACCGAACGCTATTGCCGGATCGCAATTGTTGTTTACGCCCGTCAAAGGTCTGGAACTGGGCTTACTCTCAAAATACGTTGGGAAACAGTATATGGACAATACCTCGAATGAAAGCCGGAAACTGAATGCCTATTTCACGAACGACATTCGGGCAATTTACTCCATCAAGCCGAAATTCGCTCAGGAGATTGCGTTCACGCTGTTGTTCAATAACGTTCTTAATGAGTTGTATGAGTCAAACGGCTATACATACGCTTACATTTCGGAAGGCAAGGTAACAGCCGATAATGGCTATTACCCGCAGGCCGGACGGAATTTCCTGGCTGGGGTGAGAATACGCTTCTAAACCGGCTATTGCGAAGTGGGGCTTGATTTGACTTTGTTTTCTGGCAAAGTCAAATCAAGCCCCACTTCGCATTCACAACATCCCCGAAGGTTGTTCGTCCTGGCAAACTTATCCAATCGCACGCTCAAGATCCTGTATCAAGTCTTCAATATCCTCGATGCCCACGCTGAGCCGGATTAGGGTGTCTTTCAGGCCGTTTTTTTCGCGTTCTTCTTTGGGAATGCTGGCATGGGTCATGCTGGCTGGATGCGTACACAGTGACTCAACTCCGCCAAGTGACTCGCCAAGTGAGAATACCTCAAAACTTTCCATAACCCGTACGGCTTCAGGCATCAGGTCGCCTTTCAGTTCGAACGATAACATACCGCCAAAGCCACGCATCTGCTTTTTGGCAAGCTCATGGCCGGGGTGAGATTCCAGTCCGGGATAATAAACTTGGCTCACTTTAGGGTGTTGCTGTAGGTATTGAGCCACTTTCTGAGCGTTTTCGCAATGACGCTGCATCCGAACGTGAAGGGTCTTGATACCACGAAGCACCAGAAAGCAGTCTTGTGGTCCCGGTACGGCACCGCAGGCATTTTGGATAAAAGCCAGCCGTTGCGCGGTTTCGTCATCGTTCAGCACGATAGCCCCCATCACCGTATCAGAATGGCCACCCAGGTATTTAGTGACCGAGTGCATCACAATATCCGCACCCAGGTCCAGAGGATTCTGTAGGTATGGCGAAGCAAATGTATTATCGACAACGAGCTGGATAGTACGCGGTTTGGTAATAGCCGCAATCGCTTCAATATCGACCAGACGTAGTAATGGATTGGTCGGCGTTTCGATCCAGACCATTTTCGTAGCCGGTGTGATTAACGCTTCGAGCTTAGCCGGATCTGACAAATCGACAAATTTGAAGATAAGCCCAAATTCACTAAAAACGCGTACCATAATCCGGTAGGTACCACCATAGAGGTCATTGCTTGCAATGATCTCATCACCGGGTTTAAATAGCTTCAGAATGGCATCTGTAGCGCCCAGCCCCGACGAATAGCAAATACCATGCTTGCCATTTTCAAGAGCGGCCAGATTATTCTGCAACACGGTTCGTGTAGGATTCTGTGTTCGGGCGTATTCATAGCCTTTATGCTTGCCCGGCGACTCCTGCACGTAGGTCGACGTTTGATAAATGGGCGTCATGATGGCACCCGTTGTGGGGTCCGGCTCTATACCGGCATGGATGGCTTTCGTTCCGAATTTCATGCCCGAAGGTAACAAAAGTAAAGCGCACACAATGCGGGTATCTGTAAACGCCTGGCAATCTGTAGAGAGGATATTTGCATTGCCGAAACCACATCCGCCCTTTGTGAGTTTGTTAAGACGTGAAATCATCCATTCTTAAAAACCTTACTGGACCGGCTATTGCAGGCATTGTTATGTCTGTAACGCCAATCGTATTTACGTCTTTACTGACTTATTATGCCATTCTTCATGAAGCCGCCATTGCAAATTTTACGACCTGGCAGTGGGGTGTTATCACACTTGTCTGTGCCATAACCTCTGCCGCCTTAACACCACCGACGATGCTGGCCTTGATTTTTGGTTATTTTTTAGGATGGCAGGCTATACTTCCTCTTTTTACCATCAATCTGGGCGGCATCTTATTCATCAATCTGCTCGTTCGTTGGCTCGATCATGACCGATTTCTCGAATTCCTGCGACAGAACCCCAAAGCCCAATCGGTACTGGATCGCATTCTGAATAAGGAGTTAGAAGTTATTTTTTTCGCAAAGCTCTCCCCTATTCTTCCCTTCGGGCTCACGAATCTATTGTTTGCTCTTTCGGGCGCACGGTTAAAAAATATTGTTCTGGGGGGCCTTCTTGGTATGATGCCCCGAACATTACTGGCCATCTGGTCGGGGCACGAAGCCCGCGAAATCCGAACATTACTGGAAAATCCGAATCAAAGTAGCTGGACCCAGGTAATCGTGGTCTTTCTGGTTATTGTTTCGATTGCCGGGCTATGGCAGGTCATCCAACGAGCGTTAAAATAGCTTTTCTACACAAGTCGCTGGCCAGCCAACTCAATCAGGTGGTTGTGTCCTGTTTGTAAAACCGTCAATTCGTAGCGACGGAGCCGTTTTGTTAGTGGAATGATATATCGGCCCGGCACGAGACGATCAAAAGCGCCCGTAAAAAAACGAACCTGAATTGGTTGCTCATTAAGCAAATTGCCTATCTGGTTCAGATCAGGCCTGATAAGCCGGAACTGGGTCCAGCTTTGATAAACCAGATCGCGCTGTTCTGGCGTGCCCAGCGAAATTTCAACGAATCGCATAACCGTCCGGTTTAGTAAGCCCAGGCGCGTTAGGCTATGCCCAAGCGAGTTTAGCAACGATAAATGAGTCAGCATATACCGGAAGAGCCAACGCCCAACAGACGAGCCCGTAGCCAGCCAATACCACTGATTATAGGTGATGCCATCGGGTGCAATCAGGATTAGCCGGTCGATACGGGTTGCAAACGCTTCGATCATTGTCAGGGCAAATCGTCCACCCAGACTAAAACCTATGATCGAAAATCGATCAATTTCTTGCGATTGAAGAAAAGCTCCGACTAAACTTTGCCACGTGGCTTTGGTTAACAGGTCAACATTACCATAATGGCTGTGTCCGTGAAAGAATAAATCAATGGCAATAATCGTGTATTGTTGGCCAAGGAGCTTCTCAAGTCCTGCAAACACGTGCCCCGTTTGTCCAAAACCATGGAAGGCGATTAGCGTAGCGGGGCCGTAACCAACTTGTCGATAAGCTAATTGGTTATTTTCAAACGCAAAAAATTTGACCTCGCCAACTCTATTCATACCGGCAAAGTTGCAAAAGAATGGCGGAAAGCGTTAATCGCAGTATAGAGTTCATCTTTACCTCTCACCATAGATGCAAATCTTCGCAAATCTGGCCGAATTCTCAGCGCATACGGGTCAACCGCTGGGAGAAACCTCACACATGACCATTACGCAGGAAGCGGTTAATCTTTTTGCCGAAGCGACCGGCGATTACCAATGGATTCATACAGATCCGGAACGGGCAGCCCGCGAATCGCCTTATAAAACACCCATTGCTCATGGTTTTCTGACCCTCTCATTAGCTCCCCGATTGTTAGCTGAGCTCTACTCAATCGAATCGGTAAAAATGGGAATTAATTACGGGGCGAATAAAATTCGCTTTACCAATGCCGTACCCGTTGGTAGTAAATTGCGAATGAAAGCGTGGCTACATCACGTAGAACCACAAAATACGAACGAAAGTACAAAGGGCGTTCGAGCGGTGATCGAATGCGTATTTGAAGTAGATGGCGAACAGAAACCGGCCTGTATAGCAGAACTAATTGTATTGCTCTTCGAATGAATAGTATGCGTGCATACTATTCATTCCACTTTTATTTACCTTTACAGTATTAGGCTTTTCGCTTCGATCCGTGCCACGGTTTTGAACCGTGGCACGGATCGAAGCGAAAAGCCTGGGTATTCACAACAAGCGACTACGATCAACTAAAACCAAGAAATTCAGATGGCAACGGCAGCTCTGGAGTTACAGGGATTGAATTTTAATTTGTCAGAAGAACACCAGGCCGTACAGGAAGCTGCGCGCGATTTTGCGCATAATGAGCTGCTGCCCGGCATTGTTGAGCGCGATAATGAGGCCCGTTTCCCAACCGAACAGGTGAAGCGGATGGGCGAATTAGGCTTTCTGGGTATGATGGTTTCTCCAGAATACGGCGGTGGTGGCATGGATACGGTTTCTTACGTGCTGGCCATGGAAGAAATCTCTAAAATTGATGCATCAGCTTCAGTAGTCATGTCAGTCAATAACTCACTTGTCTGCTATGGTCTGGAAGCGTATGGTACTGAAGAGCAAAAGCAGAAATACTTAACCAGGCTCGCCACTGGAGAAACCATTGGTGCTTTTTGCCTCTCGGAACCCGAAGCTGGCTCCGATGCGACGTCACAAAGCACGCTAGCCGAAGACAAAGGCGATTATTATTTATTAAACGGCACAAAGAATTGGATCACTAACGGCAACTCCTCGGGCATCTGTCTGGTCATTGCCCAAACCGATCGTGAGAAAAAACACCGGGGCATTAATTGCCTGATCGTTGAGAAAGGAACACCCGGTTTTGTGGTCGGCAAGAAGGAAGACAAGATGGGAATTCGGGCTTCCGACACCCATTCATTACTGTTCACCGACGTTAAGGTTCCTAAAGAAAACCGTATTGGCGACGATGGTTTTGGTTTCAAGTTCGCCATGTCGACCCTAAATGGCGGTCGGATCGGTATTGCAGCCCAGGCGTTGGGTATTGCCGCCGGGGCTTACGAATTATCCCTGAAATACGCACAGGAACGGAAGGCATTTGGCAAGCAAATATTTGACCATCAAGCGATTCAGTTCAAATTAGCAGAAATGGCGACCAAAATTGAAGCAGCTCGTTTACTGGTTTACAAGGCCGCGCGGCAGAAAGATGAGCACAAAGATTATGTTCAGGCAGCGGCAATGGCCAAGCTATTTGCGTCAGATGTAGCTATGTGGGCCACTACCGAAGCGGTTCAAATTCATGGTGGTTATGGTTATGTAAAGGAATTTCACGTGGAGCGTTTAATGCGGGATGCAAAAATTACTCAGATTTATGAAGGTACATCCGAAATCCAAAAATTAGTTATAGCCCGAGAACTCATTCGCTAAGTATTTTCTTAGTAAAATAGAATTTTTCCAAAGACCTAGTGCGTGTTCGATACGAATTCGCACTATTTTTTTTATTTTTTGGAAACTTTTATACTTGTATTAGTTTTGTACAAATTATTAGTTTTGTGCAACTTTGAGCGCAAGTAGCATTCACACGCACTCTACTTTCAGCTATGGAAGACTACAATAAAATAATTGAATCGCTGGGCGTAAAATTTATTAAGGCCCGAAACATTCGGATTTTGCAGCCGATCACCATCAAAAACTTTTATGATGTTGAGAATACACTGCTGATCTTATATAATGGCGAAGTGTCGATCGGCGAAGAACGGGTTAAGGTTGAAGTAGGCGATATGCTGTTCATTCCGGGAGGAAAGCATGTCACGGTTACCTACGGAGACCCCACCAGCTCTAAAACTGTCTCGAATGAGGAGTTTATGACGCACCGGGAATCGTACTGGGAAGGGAATCACGATCCCAAGCTCATTGGCCATCTGCCTAATTCGTTTGGCTATGTGTCCTTTGAGGCTAAGGTCTTCGATTCCGTGAACTTTTTCAACTCGCTCGATGTGCCTCCGTTCATCATTAAGCGCGAAGATCATCTGGCCAATACAATCGACCAGATTCTGGCCGAAGACATGACTGATCTGGCCGGAAAAGGACGTATTGTTAAGATCAAGACCGAAGAAATTGTTATTGAAGTTGTTCGGTACATTCTGAAAAATCGTCTGTTTGTTGAGCAGTTGGTTACCAACAGCACTTATTTTAAAGACCCGCGCTTAATCGATATTTTCGCTTATATCAAGGAAAATCTGGGGGGCGACCTGTCAAACAAAGTGCTGGCTAACGTTGCCAACGTTTCTGAAGATTATGTGGGACAGTACTTTAAAATGCTGACGGGTATCAATCCGCAGGATTATATAGAGTACCAACGAATGGAAGCGGCTGTTGGCCTTTTGCGTACAAGCAAAAAGAGCATCCGGGCCATTGGGGCCGAAGTAGGGTATAAAGATACCGCTTACTTCTGCCGTCGATTTAAAATGATGTTTGGTATTCCAGCAGGCAAGATGCGTCGTCGCGAATCGCTGATGAACGTGTAGAACTAACGTCAGTTGCTGGCTAAAATAAGTAAGCCGCTTTCATTGGGCAGATTCAATCTATCCAATGAAAGCGGCTTGTTGCCTTATTGCATATTAACTTCTATTGGGAGCGTATAGAAGACGGCAACCGGTTCGCCTTTTACTTCGCCTGGACGCCAGCGAGGCATTTGCTCGATAGCCGCAATAATGGTCGTCATAAAGTCTTCCATTCCCTTCTGGGCTTTTTTGCCAAGTGGTTTTGTTGAGATCCGCACATCATGTACGCTGCCATCTTTGTCAACAATAAATTTGGCAGCAACTGGGCCCGTATTTTGATTTTTCCGCATCAATGAACTTGGAAAACGAATATTTTCTGCCAGATAGCGGCTCAGGGCAGCTTTACCGCCCGGAAATTCAGGCTGACGCTCAACGGTAGTATAGACTAACTGGCTGCGCATTTGAGCGAAAGCACCCGTTGCTGGAAGTAGGCCGGTTGTACCCATAAGGCACATGAAGGCAATTACAAAAGTTTTCATGGATTAAGCTTGTACGACTGATTGGTTAAACGCGTGTACGATGGCCGACAACTCGGGCAACAATTCCGGATTATGTTCGATACCGTTTCCGACAACGATCACATCGGCACCGGCTTTCAACGCATTGTACGCTTTTTCACCAGAATTGATACCGCCCCCCACCAGTATCGGGACATCGACTACAGCCCGAACAGCCGCAATCATGTCTGCCGGGACTGGCCAACGGGCCCCACTACCTGCGTCTAAATAAATTAATTGTAACCCAAGCATTTCTCCTGCCATTGCCGTGCAAGCGGCAACATCAGGCTTATCGTGCGGTAATGGGGTCGTTCCGCTGATGTACGAAACCGTTGTTTGCGTACCACTATCGACCAGCATATAACCGGTAGATACTATTTCCAGGCCACTTCTCCTGAGTAGTGGGGCCGCAATGACATGTTGCCCTATTAGAAATTCGGGATTCCGGCCCGAAATAAGCGAAAGCAGAAGAATAGCATCAGCCGACGGTTCGATATGCAGTGGGTTCCCAGGAAACAGCACTACGGGTATGTCGGTGTGCTCGCGAATAGTAGCAATGATCTCTTTGTGTGCGTAATCGGTAACCAGGCTGCCACCAACCAGAAAAAAATCAACGGAATGTTGGTTCGTACGATCTAATAAAGCCGCAAGCTCGTCTTGCTTGATCTTATCCGGATCGAGCAAGACGGCAAATGCTTTCCGGCCCGATGATTTATAAGTGCGTAGAGTAGTCTGCAGGCTTAGTGGGTGCCTTTTCGTGGTATTGGCTTCCAATCGTGGGGTCTGCGGTTGGGTTGATCGCATTATTCTGACGGATACGGGCTAAAAAGCCGGTTAGCTGCTCACGAGCAATATTTGTTAAGACGGTGGTTATCAAACCACCGATTAAGCCGCTCGCTGCTGCTGTTTTTTGTGTCTTTTTTGCCTGCTGCTTTATTGCCTTATGAGTTGGATGCGTCGATGGTTCCTCTTCATCATACTCCTCTTCATAATCAATATCCTCATCTGGCTCGCCATATTTTTCGGCGCGTCGGTACTCATCTGACTTAGGCAGGATGGCATTTACGACCAAATATACGGCTAAACCAACACCCGCTACAAACGCGGCAGTTTTCCCAATTTCGGCCGCATCGTCTTTAATCGAATCAACACTATCATTAATTGATGATTTGAATCGCTCGGTAGCGGCCATTAATTGCGCCCGACGAGCCGTCGTATCAGCAAAAGGAACCTTAGGATCTTCCATAATTTTTCTTTTCGACTTAGTATATGTAGCTTATAATTAATTAGTTAGTAAGTAGCTGTTATTCAGGGTAACGGCTGCTTTCATTTAGGCTGGCACGCGTTTTTTCCATTAACTCATGGATGGCTTCTGATTTTTCTTCTGCCTTTTTTTCCTGACTTTTTTTAATGGCCTTATAGGCAGCTACCCGTATTTTCGATTTAACAAAACCGCTGGCTGTAGCCCAGATTAGTGTCAATAATAGAAAAAAACCGGCTACTATCACAAAACCCATGTACCGGCTATTTGTCACCTCATTCAGGTAAGCAGCCAGCAAACTAAATAAGAATATGATCGTCATGGTGCCTAGAAGCGCCAGCACAATACCATGAATACCGACCACAACTCCTTCTTCCACTTTGCCTCTTGTCTCGAGTGTAAATAGCTCGATTCGAGCCTCCAGATAGCGGAAGATATTTTCCCGAATTTCTTCCAGGCGTTCCAGCATGATTGTCGATGTTTAGATTTGCTCTGCGTTATTTACAAAAAACCGTCCATTTTGTTCAGAAATTGTCCGTTTCTGACCGTCTAAGCGCTTTGTAATGCTACCATTAGCTCACTATTGCCTGAACATTTTTAAGGTAGTGATCCGTATCGGATCAGACCGGGGCATTTGTCGTTAATTTAGTGGCGTAACGGTAAAAACGCTAGTTATAAACAAGACATTTTTAAGTAGGACTTTCGCTCAGAGCTGTGCCACGGTTACTAGTGATACGCAAACAAACTTTGGCACGGCTCTGAGCGAAAGTCCTGGATCTGTTAAACAAAAAAGGTCTGGCAGATTAACTACCAGACCTTTTGAAAATCCTTACTTATAGGCGTCAGAAGGGTATACTGTCCATCTTGAATGATGACAGGTTTACGAGAACCTCCTATCGCATCAAACGTTAGTTTGACTGGCGCAACTTAGCCTCTATTGTTTGTTGCGTATGTGGTACTGCGCGGAGACGCTCTTTTGGAATCAGTTTTCCGGTATCCTTACAGACCCCGTAGGTTCCATTTTTAATCCGTACCATGGCCGCGTCTAACTGCTGCGTAAATTTTTGTAGGCGAGCCGCTAACTGACTAAGGTTTTCACGTTCGCTGGTATCGGCACCATCCTCAAGCAATTTAGAATTACCTGATGTATTATCGGTACCACTATCGTTGCGTTTGCTAAGTGTTTCCTTAATATAATTCAACTCACTACGGGTCGCTTCAAGTTTCTGACTGATCAGTTCTTCGAACTCTTTCAGGTCTTCTTCCGAGTAGCGTTTTTTTTCTTCCTGAACCATAGTTAATAGCTGTAATAAACAGGGTGTGTAATAATTCCCAAAATTAATGCTTTCTGACCTGATTTTCAATGTATCGACAGACAAGAATATCTTTTCTTATAATTTTTATTAAACTGCCATTTCTTTATATCCCCGATTTTTCTTTCGCACAGGCGAATATCAGGAAATTACAATTTTGGTGTTGACCTTAGTAGTGAATTATTATTGGGAAATAAATTTTAGATTAATTTGAGAAAAAATATACCTTTCATAATAATACATCGCTTTTAATTAATTTTGTGACACACTTCATCAATAGAAATGGTTTAACAGAGTGAAGTAAAACTATGGCCATGGCATACATTGAACCAGCCCCAATAAAAGATAAAGAAAATCCACTTGAGTCCATGATGTCGCGATTTGATGCGGCCGCCCGTCTTCTGGGCATTTCGGACGAAATGTATGATATCCTGAAAGTACCAGCCCGACAAGTTATTGTTGGGTTGCCCGTTACGATGGACAATGGTGCCATCAAAGTTTTTGAGGGTTATCGCGTTATTCACTCCAACATTTTGGGACCGGCTAAAGGCGGTATTCGGCTTGATCCGGGAGTAAATCTGGATGAAGTTCGGGCATTAGCCGCCTGGATGACCTGGAAATGCGCCGTCGTTGATATTCCTTATGGTGGTGCGAAGGGCGGTATTGCCTGTAACCCACGCGAAATGTCGGCTGGAGAAATTGAACGACTTATCCGGCAATATACAGTTGCTATGCTCGACGTAATTGGTCCTGACCGCGATATTCCAGCTCCTGACATGGGTACCGGGCCTCGCGAAATGGCCTGGATTGTCGATGAATACTCAAAAGCGAAAGGCATGACTGTCAACAACGTAGTGACAGGCAAACCATTAGTGTTGGGTGGCTCTCTTGGCCGAACAGAAGCCACCGGACGTGGTGTTACGGTAGCTGCACTGTCTGCAATGGATAAACTCCGCATGAATCCGTATCGGGCTACAGCCGCCGTACAGGGTTTTGGTAACGTCGGTTCGTTTGCGGCTGAGCTTCTCCATGAACGGGGAGTTACTGTTGTCGCTATCAGCGATATCTCTGGCGGGTATTACAATGCATCGGGTATTGACATTACGGCAGCCGTAACGTATCGGAACGGGAATAAAGGCACGCTCGAAGGTTTTAGTGGAGCCGAGAAAATATCAAATGAAGAACTGCTCTCGCTGGCCGTCGATGTGTTAGTGCCAGCGGCCAAAGAAGACGTCATTACTGACGACAATGCAGCATCAATACAGGCCCGCATGATCGTTGAAGGAGCAAACGGCCCGACTTCGGCATCAGCCGATGAAATTATTAATAGTAAAGGCATTCTGGTTGTTCCCGATATTCTGGCTAACGCCGGAGGAGTTACGGTTTCCTACTTTGAGTGGGTTCAGAACCGAATTGGTTACAAATGGACGCTGGATCGCATCAATCGCCGGGCCGACCGAGTGATGAAAGATGCCTTCGATCGTGTATTCGAAACCTCTCAACGGTATCAGGTACCGCTACGTTTAGCTGCTTATATCGTAGCGATCGACAAAGTGTCCAGTACCTATAAATTCCGTGGTGGTTATTGATTTTCTCTAAAATGTATGATGTGTACTATATGATGTATAATTTTGCTCATTCATGATGCATCAGAAATACATCATATAGTACACATCATATTTCTTTCCATGCGCTTACACCGCGAAGGTTTCACCATAATGATTACCACAGGGCTGGTATTACTGGCCCTGAACCTACTGGCATATTTTTATCTATTCTCCGATAATTCAACTGCCATCACGCTATTAGCCATAGCCAGCTTCATTCTGTTTGGGCTGATCGTGCAGTTTTTTCGTGTGCCAACCCGGCAATTAACTGTCCACGAATCGCAGGTGATCGCACCAGCCGATGGTACCGTTGTGGTCATTGAAGAAACCAGCGAAGACGAATATTTTAAGTCTCGTCGGCGACAGGTTTCTATTTTTATGTCGCCCTTAAATGTGCATGTAAACCGAAACCCCGTAACGGGCATAGTCCGCTATTTCAAGTATTATCCAGGAAAGTATCTGGTAGCCTGGCATCCGAAATCAAGTACTGAAAATGAACGGACTACGATTGTCATTCAATCGGCCAATGGTGCTGAAGTCCTTTTCCGACAAATTGCAGGAGCCGTGGCCCGGCGTATCATCTGGTATGTGAAAGAAGGGCAACCTGTTAAGCAGGGCGACGAAATGGGCTTCATTAAATTTGGCTCTCGGGTTGATGTATTCCTCCCGCTTGACGCCGAAATCAATGTAAAGATCGGCGATAAAACAAAAGGGGGAGTCACTGTGCTGGCTGAATTAAAATAAAGCCTTCTGGATGCTGGAAGTTGAGCGCGATGAACCATGCATCCAGAATAAATAATATCGCTATACACGAAGGCTCAGCAATTCTCCCCGCTCCGTTTCAGTAACAACCAGGCCTAAATTACCCTTAGGATCGAATACGCAGTTGGATGGATTCTGACCGGGCAATTTGATTTCTCTCTCCAGGTTTCCATCTGGCGAAAATACCCTGATTACACCGGCTCCGTATACGGCTACGTATATATTTCCATCGGGCCCAACCGTAAATCCATCGGGCCCCGGAATCGAGTCTCCATCGGGAACGTCAATAACTGACGTCCATACACTGATATTCTCCCAACTTAGACCCGTAGCATCCCAATATCCCTGCCAGATACGCTGCCGGTGGGTTTCACCGATGAGTAATGTCTGATTATCAGGCAGTATAGTCAATCCATTGGGGTAGTTCAATCCGTCGGCAATAATCTCAGCCAATCCCTCCCGCGAATAAACGCCAACATATCCTGTCTGATCGTCGTCGGGGGCACCAGGGCAGGTAAACAATAGATTTCCCAAATGGTCAAAATGCAGATCATTCGGCCATTGTAGCCGCTCAGTGCCTATTCGGTCGATTACCGTTTCTATATGTTTCGTTTTACTATTTAACCGCCGGATCGAATGCTGGCCTGAATCGCAAAACCAGACATAACCGTCACGAACAGCGGCTCCGTTAGGTCGTCCCCCGGTCTTAATTCGTGTGGTTTCTCCACTTGAATCCCGGCAAAATAACCCCTCTCCTTCCTGCTCTACGCACCAAAGACATCCATCTTCATCAAACACCGGACCTTCGGGAAAGCGTAATCCTGTTGCCAGTACACGTATTTCGTCCATACGTTCCTTTCATTTAATTCTATAAGTATTTCAAGGCTATCGTTGTCTACGGATCGGGTCATATAAACGACTATCCGTTCACATGAAGAAGTTCGAATGCCCGGACTTTGTTTAAGAAATCTTTTAAACGACATACTTCTCGCCTATAACATTCTGAAATCCACAGCTTTTTAAAAATAACTAATAACTACATGACATAATTTTACCAAGATTTATTTGTATCTTCATTCTCCATCTCAATTCATTCGTATGACATTCGACTACATTATTATTGGAGCGGGTTCAGCGGGTTGTGTACTGGCCAATCGGCTTTCTGTTGATCCATCCTTATCTGTACTTCTTCTGGAGGCAGGCGGTCCAGACAAAAAGATGGAGATTCATATTCCGGCAGCTTATACAAAACTGAATGGCACTGCCGTTGACTGGGGTTTCTGGACAGAACCCCAATTAGCGCTTAATGGCCGCCGAATGTATCAGCCACGCGGTAAAACACTCGGAGGCTGTAGTTCGACCAACGCAATGGCTTATGTTCGTGGTAACCGGCTTGATTACGACGATTGGGCGGCACATGGAGGAAATACAGGATGGGGTTATGCTGACGTTCTGCCTTATTTTATCCGGTCAGAACATAATGAGCAGTATAGTCAGTTAGATTCCTACTATCATGGCCATGAAGGGCTCTTAAACGTGACCAATGCGACCAGGTATCAAACGCCCCTGGCTGGTGCTTTCGTTAAATCCTGTATTCAGGCGGGCATCCGCGAGAATCAGGACTATAATGGGGAAGAGCAGGAAGGAACCGGGTTCTTCCAGTTTACCATTAAAGGTGGCAAACGCCACAGTGCAGCTTCAGCCTTTTTAAAACCGGTACTAAGCCGATCGAATCTGACGGTAATCACGCATGCCTTAACGAAGCAGATTTTACTGAAAAATGACCGGGCAACTGGTGTTGAATTCATAACGGGCAAGAATCAGACTCAACTAGCGACCGCAACCAAGGAAGTTATCCTATCAGCGGGAGCGTTTCAGTCTCCCCAATTGCTCATGCTATCCGGAATCGGCCCGGTCGATGCATTACGCCAGGGGAAAGTTGCCGTAAAGAAGGAACTCATTGGTGTAGGCCAGAATTTACAGGATCATCTCTTTACGGGTGTCAGTAGCTTGTGTTCGCAACGGGGTATCTCGTCAAATTTTCACCTTAAGCCAATCAATCAATTGAAGGCCATGGGTCAATATTTTCTGTTCGGGAAGGGGCCATTTACGGTTAGCCCACTCGAAGCAGTCGCTTTTCTGAAAACAGACCCATCGCAGGATCGCCCCAATATGCAGTTTCACTTCGCCCCTATACACATGGGCGATGACTACACAACCGACGTGTATGACCTGACAACATACCCTACCACCGACGGTTACACGATCCTGCCCACGTTATTAAAGCCCAAAAGCGTAGGCTATGTCGGATTACGGTCAAATAATCCACTTGACGCGCCCCTGATTCAGCCTAACTATCTGGAGCATGAAGATGACAGGATGGTGCTCATCAACGGTATTCGGCAGGCATTAACCGTCATGCAGGCAGATGCCTTTGATTCGTACCGGCTTCGGATTCAAACACCCACCGATTATAGCTCCGATGATGCACTCTGGCAACATATCCTGCAACAGCTTGAAACAGTATATCACCCGGTAGGCACCTGCAAAATGGGCTCAGATCATGATGAAACGGCTGTAGTTGACGCGAATCTGCGTGTTCGGGGAGTTGAAGGATTACGGGTTGTTGATGCCTCAATTATGCCAACCATCGTATCTGGAAATACGAATGCCCCTGTCATTATGATTGCAGAAAAAGCGGCTGATCTAATTTTAGGAAAACCAATGATGAAACTACCGAAACACATCCTTTCGGAGTCTTAAAGGATTTTTTCCACATGTTTTTCCAGCGTTGTATTTTCACTACGAATACAATCCTCTATAAATTAGACTAATAGCTCGCTAATAAGTCTATATTCCGCTCAACAATCTCAAGCACAACAATATCGGGATGCTCATTCTGAACCAGGTCCATTTTGAACCGATTGGTACGTACCAGATAAGACTCCCCAAAATGATTCGGGATGAATTGATTCATGCTAAAACTAAACGAATCGCCAATTAATAATAGCTTAGGTAGAGTAGATTTCTGGCCGATAAATCGCGAAGAGGGTAAATTCATATCGGCATTCGGCGTATTTTCTATTTGCCGGGCGGCTAAAGAAGGAACTGGCGTAATTCTATAGACGACCGAATCTTTCAACTCTTTATTTAAGGCCAGCATCGTCACTAAATCCCCCCCCATACCATTCGTCGCTTTCACTCGGTAATCAGATAAATTGGCATCGATTAACTGAGGGAAGTCTTTTTTAACATAATCAACTACTGTTAACGAGGCTATTAACGATCCATAGTCATTCCAGTGTGTATCGGTTTGCGAGTAAACAACATGATTTTTCTTAGCCATTCGCAGCGCGTTACGTATATCGATGAATGGAACAGTGGTATGCTGAGTCAGGTATTGTTTAAATAAATCCAGATTAGACGGCCCATTCTCGTGAATATAGTCTGGCAAATTTTCAGGATATATTGTATAAGAATCAGGAGCAACAAGGATATATAATCGTGTTCCATGTTTGGCCAGTTGCTGTTGAAAATGGCTTAATCGCTGGCATATGGCATGCATGGAACTTTGCGACATTGGCATCAAGCCCCGGTGTTTATCAACAGCATGATTGAGGCTATTTCCGGGGTAAAACCAGCCGTGTTTACCAACTACAACTTTATCGGGTAACGGAGATTGACCAAGGATTACTAACTTCCAATAGCTATATGCGTGAAAAAGGGCATTACGCCACCCAAAATTTTCCTTATAATACTCATCAAATTCGTGGATATAGGATTTAACATGAGGAAATCTAAACGTTGGGAATGGAGCAAGAATACGTTTTTCCGTGCTTTTAAACCCGGTCGATAGGTCCAGGCACTGATCGAGTATTGGGAAAAATAATAATGTTGCAAATCCAAAGGCAATCATAAAAAAAACGTACGTTTTTTTTATGATTGCCTTTGGATTTGGCTTTTTAATTTTATGTGGAACTGAGCTAACCATACCTCGACTTTATTACAAAATTTGATCTTCAGGCACTTAAAAAAAAGGCCTAAAATCGAAAATAAATAAACGGATTATATGTATCGGCAGCCAGATACATAATGGTTGTTACAAATAGGGCAAGCAGGCCAAATGTATACAATGAATCAGATACCAGCCGGACCGGAAAATAAGGGGCCCGACGCATCCACCATTGATGAAAACGATTATGTATCGGTGTAGCCAGTAGTATACCCAATATCAGCACTACTACCGTCTCAACATTTATAAAGTAAGAAGGAGCAAACGCTTCAACGGTTACAACAGGGCCTAAACCTATCATTTTCTGTAAATAGTTAATCGCATCAGGCAAATTCTCGATCCGGAAAAACACCCAGCCTATTAATACAACCAGTAATGTATAAACGTGCGCAACAGGCGCCCAAACCCGTACCAGCAGCTTACTAAGGCCAGCCCGCTCAATGAGCAGAAACAGACCATGATATAGCCCCCAGACGATAAAATTCCAGCTAGCGCCATGCCACAGCCCTGTTATGAAAAAAACCAGTAGCAAGTTACCATAAACACGCACTCTGCTTTTCCGATTGCCACCTAATGGAATGTAAAGATAATCTCTAAACCAACTTGATAATGAAATGTGCCACCGACGCCAGAAATCCTGAACGGAATGAGCTATGTATGGGTAATTGAAATTCTCTTTAAAATCGAAACCCAGCATCTTGCCCAGGCCAATAGCCATATCTGAGTAGCCAGAGAAATCGTAATAGATCTGGAGCGCATAAAATATAATACCCAGCCAGGCCGTTGCAGTCGAATAACTGGTAGTTGGCGCGCTGAAAATGACATCAGCGACACCAGCAAACGTATTGGCCATCAGAATTTTTTTAGCTAACCCAATAATGAATCGCTCTGCTCCGATCCCAAATTTTTCGATGGTAACAGTGCGCTTCGTTAACTCAGGCGCAATATCAGCGTAACGGACAATCGGACCGGCAATCTGGTGCGGAAACATGGCCACATAAGTTCCATAATCCAGAAAATTCCGATTAGCCCGAATATGCCCCCAGTATATATCTAAGGTGTAAGAAATTCCCTGAAATGTATAGAAACTAATACCTATTGGAAGTGCAATCTCTGCCAGATTAATTTCATCAGCGCCCGGTATCATCAATAATTTAGCAATACCCTGTAATGAGTTAAAGAGAAAGTTGGCATATTTATAATATACTAATAACGAGAGACTTCCAATCAGGGAAAGTAACAGACCAGTCTTACGCTGCCCCTGCTCAATAAGTCTCCCGGCAACGAAATTAATAAAAGCAGATAACAATAAAACCAGCACAACCAGAGTTTCACCCCAGGCATAAAAAACCAGGCTTGCGAAAAACAAAAAAGCATTGCGCCAATCCCTGGGTATTACATAATAAATAACCAGAAAAATTGGCAGGTATAAAAACAGAAAAATAGCCGAACTGAAAAGCATAAACCACTTATTTACAAAGCATAGAAATCGACTCAGGCAAATCACCTGATAAAGATTTCAGCACTAGGATATCCATCAAAAACTGAAAAACATATTGCTTACTTTCTTTGAGTGAATAGAGTGTCATCACGTCCCGTGAAAACTTATTGCTCAAAATCTGTGAAAATTTTTCCCACAGCTGTAATTTAGTTCAAAAGTAATTTTTTTTGCACATGTATAAAACAACCTGACCTAACAACAAGCTTTTGATTATGAGAACATTGGCAAAAAATACATCACACGTTATTGCCGTTTTTTGCTTAAATGTGCATCGTAATATTCAATTTTTTTTAAATAATACAAACAATTGGCATATTTTTAGTGACAGTGCATTTACTATAACGCTAACAATATTGGTGCACAAGGGCTTAAGAAATTATAAGGTTAGCAGACTCAGTTTGCACTATGCATCGCTGATTCTGCTTTCTGTCAGTGTAAGTTATTGGCTACCTGGTTGCACCCACCTTGAATCGATCAATCAGCTTACAAAACCAACTAAACCACCCGCTACTGACTGCAATACGCCTGATTGTATGCCAGTGACAGTTACCAAAGTCAACCCTACCCATAAACCGCCATCGGCAGTGCCACAGGGGCTTCCTATCCCTGTTTTTACCCTGACGAATGATAGCATTGCCTATGGCACTAAAGTCCCAATAAGTGCTACAGATATGCCCCCTGGAGCCCTGCTTGAGTATTCATACGATAATGGAAAAGCATGGACTGTCGGCAATCAGGTGTCCGTTATCAGTAGTAATGCTATTCTTGCCCGAACTCGTGTCAACGATCTGGTTTCTGCCGTAGCACAGGCAAATTACGTGCCTTACTTCCAGCGAATGCTGGTTATCGGCAATAGTATTATGAGCCATGGTCCGGCTCCCGAACTTGGCTGGTATAATACAAACGGTATGGCGGCTTCTGCTCCGGAGAAAGACTTTGTCCATTTACTGACCAGCCATTTAGCGGGCTTATATCCCAAGGTGAGCTTTAAACTCCAGAATGGCGGTAATTTTGAGCGTGGATTTGGGCTGGCAACCTATAGCCTTGATGAATTTAATGAGCCTTTACAAGTATTTAAGCCCGACCTGATTATCGTTCGTATTGGCGAAAACGTTGACGAAGGAGAGGTTCTGGGGGGCCGTAACTTTGAAAAACAATTTCGCGCGTTGCTCGACAAATTTGCCTCCTATGAACAACCCACTAAAATCGTCTGCACAACCAGCGTATGGCCACGCCCTCAGGCAGATGCCATTATCCGAAAAGTTACGCTCGAAAAAGGCTATCCATTAGTAGACTTAAGCGAGATGGTACCTCAGAGCAAATACTTTGCCAGCCAGTACACCAATCCGGGCGTGGCGGCCCATCCCAACGATCTGGGTATGCTCCGCATCGCCGATCTGATCTGGCAAAAAATCCCGTAAGTCGTTCTAAATAAAAAAGCATCGCCATAAAAGCGATGCTTTTTTATTTAGAACGGAAATTTCCTCAAAAGAATGATAACCGAATGACCAGCGGGCTACCATAAATATATTGTGAAACGCCCTGTGGATCGTTATAATTCAGGTTATAAAGTGCAGTCAGATTTACGCCAAACCGGCGGGAAATAGGCTGCGAATACGTAAGACCAACCAAAGGCGCCGTTACGCCTACACTATTTGATCGGCTGGTTTGATCGTCTTTAACCTGAATAGAGCTATTTTCTACCTCACCATGCAAATATAGGTTTGGCAAAATAGACGGAATAAATTCATACATCGCAAAGCCTCTCACACCAAACTGGTTGTAGGTGGTCGGTGTATAATAAGGGGCTTTATAATGTGTGTAATTGTATGTTCCTCCAATGCCAACAATAAGGCGCTCGGTGGCCTGGTAACCAACAACCGGCGACACACCTAAACTAAACGGATTGCCGAACCGGAAACCGTTAATGCCCCCGCCAAACCGTAGTCGCTGCGAAAAGGGCAATGGTTGCCCATCTACAGTTTGTGTTTTAAAAGGATCTTTACCCTGATCACGGCGGTCTTCAGGGTCTTCTGTGAGTTGCCCGAAAGCAACGCTACTGCTTAATAACGCTATGATAAACAGTAGCTTTTGGATATGACTCATGATAGATTTATATAAAAAAGAAGCTGGCATAGACTATGAATAAAACACGATTAGTTGACTTAATTGACATCTTGCTATCCAGCGTCCCGAAAGTAACGAAATCAGAAGGTAAATTCTTTTACTTCGGGATCGTTTAGCAGATGTTTAATACATTTTTCATGATTCTTTACGGTTCCGTGCACCCGCCAGTGGCCCGCGATTTCTGTTCCAATCCGTTGCTGATGCCTCAGTGTTGGTGAGAGGTTACACGCTTCAAAAAATGTTTCGTACTCATCCAGTGTCCGGTTTCGAAACTGGGTCACGATTTTATAGTCGCGGGTCTGATTAAACTTCTGAATTTGTTTGGTTAAACCGGTCAGCAACAAAAGTGAACACATAATAAGCACAAATCCTGTAATAGCAATATCGTAGTGTTTGCTTCCTACACACATACCTAATGCCGATACCGCCCAAACGGTAGCCGCTGTTGTAAGGCCTTTTACCCGATTATCTTCCCGAAAGATGATGCCTGCCCCCAGAAAGCCAATTCCATTGACAATATTAGCGGCAATACGATCACCGGAATTACCGATCCGGCCGGAGATAAGCGTGAATAAGGCAGACCCGACACAAATCATAATCATGGTTCGAAAACCCGCCGATTTGCCATGATACTCACGCTCAGCCCCAATTAGGCCGCCAATAACCAATGCAGCAGTTAAGCTAATAATGTCTTCTATGACGAAATCCATTGCTTTCGTTACCTAATACGGCAGTAAATACCTGGTTGTTGCATTTGTCGGCTAAAGGCTGGTCGATCCTGGCAAAAGTCGACCTAAGAATATCAGTCCAGAGAAACCATATTTTCAAATAAACCGTTAAAATTTAGATAGAGTTTACCCTACTGACTTAGAATGACTCAAACCACGAACACCGAACAACAACAGTCGGTTGATCACCTTGACCCCAAACAGTTTATTATCATTAAGGGGGCGAAAGTACATAATCTGAAAGGAATTGATGTTGCCATTCCACGCAATAAATTAGTTGTTCTTACGGGTCTGTCTGGCTCCGGAAAATCATCGCTCGCCTTCGACACGTTGTTTGCCGAGGGGCAACGCATGTATGTCGAAAGCCTGAGCAGCTATGCCCGACAGTTTCTGGGACGGATGGAAAAACCCGAGGTCGAATACATCAAGGGTGTTTCGCCAGCCATTGCCATCGAACAAAAGGTATCGACCCGAAACCCCCGCTCAACGGTTGGAACCTCGACTGAAATTTATGACTATCTAAAACTTTTGTTTGCGCGGGCGGGTATTACCTATTCGCCCGTCTCGGGCTATGAAGTGCGTAAAGATACCGTTACGGACGTTGTCAACTTCATGTACAGTTTTGAGGCTGGCCAGCGGGTTATGATTTTGGCTCCGCTGCGTATTCGTGAGGGCAGAACGCTGATTTATGAGTTGACCATCCTGCTTCAGAAAGGCTATACCCGAATCGTAGCCGATGGGCAAGTGTTGCAAATCGAAGATATTCTGGAAGGCGAAAATGCGGATAAAGTTAATTTGCCCCACTCCTCTCTGGAAATTCTCATCGACCGCGGCACTGTTATCTACGACGATAATGGCAATCCCGACGAAGATAATCAATATCGTTTTTCCGATTCTGTTCAGACGGCTTTTAACGAAGGCGAAGGCACTTGCCGGGTAGAGATTGTTGGCCGGTCCGGCGAATTGGGCGAATCTCGCGTTTTCTCCGATAAATTCGAATTAGACGGTATCGGATTCGAAGAGCCGAGTGTAAACCTGTTTACATTCAATAATCCATACGGTGCATGCCGACGGTGTGATGGGTTCGGAAAAGTGTTAGGCATTGACCCTGACCTGGTTATCCCGGATAAAAATCTGTCGGTTTTTGAGGGAGCAATTGCCCCCTGGCGCAGTGAGAAAATGAGCGAGGAGTTTTTGAAGCCATTGCTTAAGAATGGCATTCGCTTCGACTTCCCGATTCACCGTCCTTATAAAGACCTCACTCCTGCCGAGCAGGAACTGCTCTGGTCGGGCAACGCCTATTTCGATGGGTTGAATTCTTTTTTCGACTACGTTGAAAGTCAGACCTTCAAGGTACAGTACCGCGTGATGTTATCACGTTATCGAGGAAAAACCACCTGCCCGGAATGTCGGGGTTCGCGTTTGCGTAAGGATGCGGGCTATGTAAAGGTCGCCGGAAAGTCGATCACCGATCTGGTTCTGATGCCTATCACGCAGGTAACGGCATTCTTTCAGGAGATGCAGCTTCCTCCGCATCAGCAACAGGTAGCCAATCGCATCCTGATCGAGATTCGTAACCGGCTGAATTACATGGAACGTGTTGGCCTGGGTTACCTGACCCTAAACCGCCTGACCAATTCACTGTCTGGTGGTGAATACCAGCGCATTAAGCTCGCTACATCACTTGGTTCCGCCCTGGTCGGTTCAATGTATATTCTTGATGAACCTAGTATTGGCCTTCATCCACGCGATACGAAGCGGCTGGTCAGCGTTCTGGAATCCTTACGTGATATGGGCAACACGGTCATCGTTGTTGAGCACGAAGAAGAAGTAATGCGGGCCGCCGACCAGCTGATTGATATTGGACCGGATGCCGGTTCACTTGGCGGACATCTGGTGTTTCAGGGAACGTGGGAGCAGATTATGCAGAGCGTAGGGCACGAAGCCTCGAATCCGGAGGATGGTAATGAGCTCTCTCAGCCTATGCAATCGCATACCCTCGATTTTCTGACCGGACGCGAGACGGTTGAAGTGCCCACATTCCGCCGAAAAGCGACGAACTTTATTGAGCTGAAAGGAGCCCGTGAGAATAACCTCAAACATGTAGATGTGCGGTTCCCGCTCAATACGCTTACGGTCGTAACGGGCGTATCGGGCTCAGGCAAGAGTACGCTGATTCGAAAAGTGCTCTATCCGGCCTTAATGCGGGAAAAGGGCGACGCAGCAGAAGAAGCCGGGAAATATGATAGCCTGGGTGGTTCACTCAGCCGTGTTTCGGCTATTGAAATGATTGACCAGAATCCAATTGGCAAATCGAGTCGATCAAACCCGGTAACCTATATCAAAGCGTATGATTACCTGCGGCAGGTTATGGCCGATCAGCCGCTTTCCAAATCACGTGCCTACAAACCAAGTCATTTTTCCTTTAATGTCGATGGCGGTCGCTGCGAAGTATGCCAGGGCGAAGGTGAAGTGAAAATCGAGATGCAGTTTATGGCCGACATTTACCTCAAATGTGAGGGCTGTGGCGGCAAACGTTTCAAGCAGGAAATACTGGAGGTTACCTTACAGGACAAAAATGTTTCTGACATTTTAGACATGACCGTGGATGAAGCCATCGACTTCTTCCGAAAAGCAGACCCTAAAATGGCCGATAAATTGCGGCCATTGCAGGATGTGGGGTTGGGTTATATCGGCCTTGGTCAGTCGTCCAATACGCTTTCTGGCGGTGAAGCCCAGCGTGTAAAGCTGGCATCTTTCCTCGGTAAAGGAAATCCCAACAAAGGCAGCACGCTATTCATTTTCGACGAACCGACAACCGGGCTTCATTTTCACGATATCCGAAAATTGCTTTCGGCGATCAATGCTCTTGTCGACCAGGGTGACTCGGTTATCATTATCGAGCATAATATGGAAGTCATTAAGAGCGCTGACTATATTATTGACCTCGGCCCGGAAGGTGGAGACACTGGCGGTTATATCACGTTTACAGGAACCCCCGAAGAAATGGTCAAACTAGCCGACGGAAACTATACCGCTGACTATCTGCGGGGAAAAGTTTAGTATTCGTAGGTTCAGCGAGTTAGATGCTATTATCTTTCTGTTAAGTTTAAGGACTTCCTGCCCGACCGGGTAGGAAGTCTTCAGGATTCTCATCAATTTTCCGCAAAAATTCTATCCAGATGGGAATGCTAAACGCAGAAGTAGAACGCTTCGAGATCTGCCCAATTACAGGAGAACCAGCCAGTTACAATTTTCCCATGACCGATATAGACGGGTATGAGTATAAACTCAATACCCTAAATCCAAACACGGTCATTGTCATTTCTGGCAATCAGTTTGGCGACGATTTATTCGATGAACTTCGGCCCGATGACGAAAATATTATGCAACTAATCAGGGAGCACAAAGACCCGATTTTCCTCATTCCTTTTGAATTGTATTGAGCACCTAAATCTCAGGCGCTCACAAAGGTTTTACCTGAAACCCGGCATTGCGTAATAGTGTAATCAATCCGCTGGGGCCGGGCAGGTGGAGTGCACCAACAGCCACGAACGTTGGCCGAAGTGCCATCAGGGTGGGCAGTTTACCCATCCAGGTCTGGTTACGTTCATTCACCAGATACGACAGATCGCCGTATTTTTCTTCATACTCCTGGCTCAGCTTCCACATACCGTTCAGATCACCAGCCAGGTATAAATCAGTCAGCCGCTTACTCTGGCCCTGCATCGTCTTTTTTTCTTTTACCATTCGAACCAGATCGGCGGCTTGTTTTTCAACTGGATCATGATCGAACAGGAAGGCCATCTGCTGCTCCATCGTTTCGAGCGGAGTCAGTACTTTTTTTCGCTTTTTCGCTTCCATAGCGAAATACAGATCAAGCGGTAGCCCGCTGAATTTACTGAGCGTATCCACTTCTTTTTCGGCGTAACTTAAGCTTAGCGTTGTGGCCGTCATTATAGGCTTCATCTGATTAAACATAGTCAGATCGTATCCTGTGGTCTTTTTAAATTCGTCGCTTACCAGCTGATAGTCAGTCTCTGAAAGCAATTTCTTCAAACTATTGTCGGGCATGATTGCCCGCATTGCCATACTTAACATAGCCGCTGAGTCGACGGTTGTTTCGACAACAATTCCCTGCGCCAGATTAAAAGCGGTCTGCACCGTAGGGGTTTTGTCGAGATAACTGTCCTTAAGAATATGATAGGTTCCAAACAGATAGGAAGGCTGTTTGAGGCCATTGCCGGAAACTTCCCACAATAAGGATTGGGCAACGGAAACCTTGGGTAATAGCAGTAGAACAAAAATGAAAAAACGCATGATAGTCTTTGGTAAATGGATCAAAAAGCGAACCTTATGTAAACCTCAATTCTTTCAGGCAGGAAGCTGTATTATTAATTTAATACAAAAAACAGTGCCGTTCACCCCTTGATTTCGCCGGTTTATCTATTTTTTTGAAAAGCCCAACTGGCACGTATCTACTTTTACGACTCCATCAGCTAAAGCTATTCTGGCTAAACCGCCAGCCAGGTAATTTACTAACAACCGAATGAAAAACAATGTATTTATTAGGCTCTTTTGCCTATTTCTTGCTGTAACGAGTAGCGTTACGGTACGAGCGCAGGCCGGTCAGAATGCAACGAATCAGGCAGGTAGCATTGGCAAATTAGCCCCGGCACAACTCACAGTGAGTGGGTATGTAAAAGATGCAGCTAACGGGGAGGGGTTGATCGGCGTATCCGTTTATGTGAAAGAGACAGGCACTGGCGCAGTTACCAACAACTACGGTTTCTATGCCATAACCATTCCACCCGGCACGTATAACCTTGTTATTTCTTATGTAGGTTATGAAAAACAAAGCAGGACGGTAGCGTTGACCGACCAAAACGTTCGGCTCAATCTTGAGTTGAGTGAAGAAGGCAAGCAGCTACAAGAGGTAGTGGTTTCAACCAAGCGCGAAGACGATAACGTCAAGAACATTGCCATGAGCGTCAACCAGATTGACGTTAAAACACTAAAACGTATCCCGGCCCTGCTGGGTGAGGTAGATGTAATCCGGAGTATTCAGCTGTTGCCCGGCGTATCGACGGTTGGCGAAGGAGCGACCGGATTTAATGTACGGGGCGGTAGTATCGATCAGAATCTGGTGCTCCTGGATGAAGCCCCGGTCTACAATTCGTCGCACCTGTTTGGCTTCTTCTCGGTGTTCAATCCCGACGCGGTAAAAGATGTAAAGCTCATCAAGGGTGGTATTCCATCCAACTACGGCGGTCGAATTGCGTCCATTCTTGATGTCCGGCTGAAAGAAGGTAACGCAAAAAAACCGGAGTTAAATGGTGGCATAGGCTTGATATTTAGTCGATTATCATACGAGCGTCCGCTTTTTAAAGGGAAAGGCTCATTTATCATTGCAGGCCGTCGTTCGTATGCCGATATTCTGGCTCAGCCGTTTTTGAACAAAGATCTGAGAGGGTCTAAATTCTACTTTTTTGACCTGACGGCAAAAGGAAATTATCGGATCAACGATAAGAATATCGTGTACTTATCGGGCTATCTGGGTCGCGATGTATTCGGTTCAGATTTTGGGTTTAACTGGGGCAACACAACCGTTTCGGCCCGCTGGAACCACGTATTCAGCGATCGGTTATTTTTGAATACGACGGCTTACTATAGCAATTACGACTACTCGCTCGACTCCGATCTGAAGCGGAAAAAGCCGAATGACTTTTTTCGTACCGATTCCCGAATTGTCGATTATAGTCTGAAGCCTGATTTCTCCTTATTCCTCGGAAAAAGCACCATTACCTTCGGAGGCCAGTCTATTCTGCACGATTTCCAGCCGGGTATGGCCACAGCTGCCAGTTCGGGCAGTATTCGTACGTTCGGGCTGGAAAGTAAGTATGGACTGGAAAATGCGCTTTACATCGGCAACGAGCAGCAGGTAACCTCAAAATTGCAGCTCCAGTATGGCCTGCGCTATTCATTGTTTAATTACATCGGGCCGGGCGAAGCCTATATTTTCCAAACGGATGTGCCTGTTGGCGAACGGCGAACAGTACTCACGACTGTCGATTATAAGGGTCGGAACACCATCCAGACCTACGGCAACTGGGAACCCCGTTTTGCGGCCAAGTATGAAATGGCAAACAATAGTTCGTTTAAGCTGAGTTACAATCGACTGGCTCAATATATCCACCTTGTTTCGAACACAACGGCTTCAACGCCCTTAGATATCTGGACACCATCGACCAACAACATTCGTCCGCAGATTGCGGATCAGATTGCGGGTGGCTACTTTAAGAATTTTGGCCGATCGGGTCGCGAATTCGAAGCGTCGGTTGAAGTTTATTACAAGTGGCTCCAGAACCAGATTGATTACATTGATGGAGCCAACCTGATTCTGAACAAGTATCTGGAAGGCGATTTGCTGAGTGGTAAAGGTCGGGCCTACGGTGCTGAGTTTTACGTAAAACGCAACACGGGCGTGGTCAATGGCTGGATTAGCTATACACTGGCAAAAACGGAACGGCAGGTAGCCGGAATTAACAACGGCGACTGGTATCCAACGCGTTTCGATAAACGCCATACGTTGACCTCGGTACTGCTATTCGATCCACCACAGGCCAAACGCTGGAATTTCTCGGCAACGTTTACCCTGGCCAGTGGTACACCTGGCACATTCCCCACCAATCGATTTGAGTATCAGGACTATACAACGCCTATTTATAACGGTCGTAACAACTATACGATTCCGGCTTATCATCGGCTCGATCTGGCCGCAACCTTGCAGGGACGTAAACGGCCCGGTAAACGGAAAGACGATAACTGGGTATTTTCGGTCTATAATGTGTATGCCCGGAAGAATCCTTTTTCGGTGTATTTCCAGCCAAATGCCGATAATCCTCGGGTAACCGAAGCGATCAAGTATTCAGTATTTGCAACGGTTATTCCATCCATAACCTACAATTTCAAATTCTAGCGCCAGTAATTAAGGGACGAGTAAGTAAGACAACCCATTAATTGACAACCTGATACGCGATTTTAGACAATGAAACGATACTCATTTTTATATAGGCTTCCAGTTTACCTACTCGCGCTATACGCACTATCGGGCTGCGAGACGGTTATCGATGCCAGGCTGGACACTGGCCCAATTCAACTGTCGGTCGATGCCACGCTCACCGACCAACCTGGCCCGCAAACCATACGGCTAACCCAAACGGCAGCCTATTTTAACAGTAGCACTCCACCAGCCGCCCTTAGCGCGACGGTGACGGTGTCTGACGATGCGGGCAAGACATATGCATTCACTGACAACGACAACGACGGTTATTACGTCTGGCAGCCGAAAGTGGCTACCGACACGCTCGGGCACATCGGCCGCACCTATCAGCTCAACATTGCGTATCAAAATGAGGTCTATCGGTCTACCTCGAAGCTAAACCGTGTCCCTGCGGTCGATTCCATTACGTTTGTCAAGAAGAAATTAAATCCCTTGTCGAAAACGGAAGGTTACCGGGCCGAATTTTATTCGCGGGATTTACCGGGCGCAACGGATTATTACCGGATTCGCTATTTTCGGAATGGCACCTTACAGAACAAAGCCCGTGATATCATTACCACACAGGATGGGGCTTTCCGAGGCAATGCGAACACGGATGGGCTGATGTTTATTCTGCCGATCCGGCGGTCAGTAAACCCAGATAGTTTATATGCGTTCGACGATGTGGTCAAAGTTGAAGTGCAGTCGCTGACGCTGGAAGCGTATGATTTCTGGGAAGAGTTACAAGCTCAGATCTCGAATGGTGGTCTGTTTGCCACTCCTCCTACCAATGTGCCAACGAATATCGTCAATACGAATGCCAGCGGACGAAAGGCCGTCGGTTTCTTCATTACGTCAGCGGTGCGCAGTCGTACGGCACGCGTAGCAACCGAAAATCTACGACCTGACACGGATTAAAAATATATAGTAAACTGCGATTGGGGTAATCAGGTACGTGCGCACGTACCTGATTACCCCAATCGCAGTTTACAGGAATACTATTCGTTAGGAATCAACGGTTCATCGGAGGGATTTTTAGGGGCAACTACCGGGGTTTTTCGCTGGCGTATCCGCTGCAAAACGGGCTTGAATGTATTTCGTTCAATGACCAGAACCACTGCCAGAAACAACCCAAACAAAGCCAGATGATACGGTATCGCAAGCCACAGATTGGCAATCTGAACATACTGCGACGCATAGATCAACAGTCCTGCGCCTAGAATGTAGCCAACTGCCGATTTCACATGGTAGGGAACCGGGTAATACTTTTCGCCAAGTAGGTAGCAAATGACCATCATGACGAAGCTGGATGCCAGAAAAGCAATCGCGCAGCCCATGTAGCCCACCAGAGGAATTAGAATAATATTGCCAACAACCGTAATCAGGGCACCAATAATGGTGATCAGCGTTCCAAACTGGGTCTTGTCGCTGAGTTTGAACCAGAACGCAATGTTATAGTAGACCCCCAGAAAAAGGTTAGCCAACAACAACAGCGGTACAATCGGTAAACCTGATCGGTATTTTTTGGATACGAGTAACCCCACCACGTCCAGATTCAGACTGACGCCAACCCAGATGAGCACACAAACGATTATAAACCACTTGGTGACGTCGGCCAGCAGTTTAGGCGAGTTTTTATCTTCGGCCCGTGAGAAAAAAAACGGGTCGGCGGCAAACTTGAATGACTGAATGACCAACGCCATAAAAACGGACAGTTTCAGACAGTTACCATAAATACCCAGTGCGTCTTTACTCGTGAATCCCGGATAAAACCCCTCTGGAAGCCAGTGTTGCAGGAATAACCGGTCGGTCATGCTGTTGATCAGTCCGGCCAGACTGGTGAGCATGAGCGGGGCCGCATACGCGAGCATAACCCTTGAATCACTTTTATTTATCCGAAAACGAAAGCCGGAGAACGCATCGCGCAACAGTAGAAAATAGGTGGCATTACCCAATAAGTTAGCCAGAATAATGTAGCCAGGGCCAAGGCTGGGATAGTAGATCAGGTCGATGATGGGTTTCAACACCGACAGGTAGTTCCCGTTATAAATATCCCGGCAAATGATCAGGAAGAATACATTCAGGGCGACCACAATGAGAATGTTGATAATCCGCGCCTGAACGAACCGGCGCGCCCGGTTCTCGACCCGAAGCCGCGCGAATGGTATTGCCATAACGGCGTCGATCGCAACGATGATCGCGACCCAGATTACCGACAATTCCTGACCCGGATAATCCAGCCAAACTACGATCTGCGGAGTCAGCAGAATAATTAGCGTGGTAAATAATGCGCTGACGGCAATAACAATACTCAGTGTTTCATTAAACACTTTCATACGATCATCAGGCCGACGGGCCGCAAACCGAAAGAAAGCGGTTTCAAGACCCAGCGTATAAATAACCATCAGAATGGCTACCCAGCTGTATAATTCGACGTTAGAAGCCATTTCGCCCGGCTGGGTAAACACGTAGGTTTGCAAAGGCACCAGTGCAAAATTGAGCATTCGCCCAAGAATAGTACTGACGCCATACAAAGCGGTGTCGCTGGCTAATTTTTTGAATGTACTCATTCCACTAATACCTACCTGCTAATTAGGACGTTCATACCGCGGCTTTCGTGCCTCGGGCTGACAAAGTTAAGACGTTTGGTTATCTTTGTGCTTCAGGTCGAAACAGTCTCTTTATTGTTTCGGCCAACTTGACCATTAATTTCAGAAACAGCACTATAGCTGATTCAACTGACAGCATGTCCCTCAAAATTTCCTCTGCGCTGATCTCCGTTTATTACAAAGACGGTCTCGAACCCTTAGTACGGCTTTTGCACGAACAGAATGTGCGGCTATACTCTACCGGTGGCACCCAGGCATTTATTGAACAACTCGGCATTCCTGTAACGGCCGTTGAAGACCTGACGGGGTATCCATCCATATTCGGGGGGCGCGTTAAAACGCTTCATCCGGCCGTTATGGGTGGTATTCTCTATCGTCGTGAATTACCTGAAGATCTTGCTCAGGCCGAACGGCATAAGATTCCTCCCATCGATCTGGCCGTTGTTGACCTCTATCCGTTCGAGGAAACAGTGGCATCGGGGGCATCGGATGACGATATCATCGAAAAAATTGACATTGGTGGGATTTCGCTCATCCGGGCGGCTGCCAAAAACCACAAGGATGTGCTGATTGTCTCGTCGCGGAGCCAATATGCCGACGTAGTGAAACTGCTCGCGGAGAAAAATGGCGCCACGGATCTGAACGACCGCCGGTATTACGCCAAAGAAGCGTTTGCCGTAACGTCGCATTATGATACAGCCATTCATGCCTATTTCGCTGACTCGGATAGCCAGTCTGAGCCATCGATTGCAGATTTCAAGAATCTGCCAGCCAATCACCTGCGTTACGGCGAAAACCCGCATCAGCAGGCAACGTTCTACGGCGATCTGGACGCTATGTTTGAGAAGCTGCACGGCAAGGAGCTATCGTACAATAACCTTGTCGACGTTGATGCCTGTGTGGGTTTGATCGATGAATTTCAGGCTTCGGCAGGAAGCACCTTTGCAATCATTAAACATACAAACGCCTGTGGCATCGCTACGGCACCAACCACAAAAGAAGCCTATCTGAATGCGCTGGCCTGCGATCCGGTGTCGGCTTTCGGCGGTGTGATTATCACGAACACAACGGTAGCTCTGGAAACGGCCGAAGAACTGAACAAACTGTTCATGGAGATTCTGATCGCGCCCGACTTTGCGCCCGAAGCCCTAGCGGTCTTGAAATCGAAAAAGAACCGTATTTTACTGAAACGCAAATCGGTTGCGTTGCCATCGATCATGTTCAAAACGATTCTGAATGGCGTTCTGGAACAGGACAAAGACAATCAGACCGAAACTTCGGAGCAATTCAAGGTAGTTACGCAAAAAGCCCCGACAGAATCCGAATTACAGGCCCTGGAGTTCGCACTGAAGGTTTGTAAACATACCAAGTCCAATACGATCGTACTGGCCAATAAAGATCAGCTGCTGGCAAGTGGAGTTGGGCAAACGTCACGCGTAGACGCCCTCCGCCAGGCTATTGAAAAAGCGGGATCGTTTGGTTTCGACCTGCACGGAGCGGTAATGGCATCCGATGCATTCTTCCCCTTTCCTGACTGCGTTGAAATTGCAGGGCAGGCCGGCATAACGGCGGTTGTTCAGCCGGGCGGTTCGGTCCGCGATCAGGACTCGATCGATTATTGCAATGCACACGATCTGGCGATGGTCACAACGGGCATCAGGCATTTTAAACACTGATATTTTTTGTCATGCAACCCCGGAAGCCCAGATAAAGTAAGCGGCTTCCGGGGCTGCATGACAAAAGCAGAGACTTATGCGACTACTTTATACAATCTGGTGCGCTGTTTATTTTATCACACTTTATCTGGTATTGTTCCCGATACAGTTTGTGTTTTTGCAGCGCAATGAATGGAAACCCGTAGCGCATAAGATCAATTTTATCTGGGGCTCGCTTTTTTTCATTGGCATCGGGATGCCCGTTCGCGTTGAGCGTCGGTTTAAGCCTGCTAAAAACCAGGTTTATGTCTTCTGTGCCAATCATTTCTCATATCTGGACATTGCAGCTATGGGCGTGATTGTCAGGAATTACTATGCCTTTGTGGGTAAAAGTGACGTTAAACATATCCCACTGCTGGGTTATATGTTCGCGAAACTGCACGTTCAGGTCGATCGCGACCAGCCGAACAGCCGTGCTTATTCACTGGCGAAATCGATTCGTACGCTGGCTTCAGGTCGTAGTATCATGATCTTTCCGGAAGGGGGCATTCGTGCGAAAAATCCGCCCCAAATGCACCATCCATTCAAAGAAGGTGCGTTTATCATGGCGATTCAGCAACAGGTTCCGATTGTACCGGTTACACTGCTGAACAATTATAAAATTTTGCCCGACACGAAAAAGGTACGATTTCATTGGCATCCGCTCCGCGCGATCATTCACTCGCCCATCGAAACCGCAGGGTTAACCCAGGACAATGTGGAGTGGCTGAAAGAAGAAACATACCGAATTATCAACACTGAATTAATGAGCGAAAAGAAAGTAGTGGCCTAACGTTCACGCTTTTGCCAGTTGCTCTTTTACGATGAAAGTAGATCAGGAAACGTTACATAAAATTGCCCATCTGGCACGTCTGGAAGTCCGTCCCGAAGAAGAAGCCGATCTGCTCGACAGCCTCAATGGCGTCTTGACCTGGATGGAACAGCTCAACGAGGTCGATACGACAGGTATTGAACCGCTGACCCATATTTCGGCCGAGACCAACGTCCTGCGAGACGACGTTATCGGCAATCACCTTCCCCGCGAACAGGCGCTCGCCAATGCACCCCAGCACGACGAACAATTTTTTGAGGTTCCGAAAGTATTAGAATAGTTTCCGAATAGGCTCTGCCACTTGCTCTGGGTGAAAAACCAGGCTAAAATGATCACCGGGGACTTCCACGAATGGTTCGGCAGGCCGGGCAATTATGCTATCCCGGCGGGTATGAATGCGCAAATCAGGCGAAACAGTCAGGGGCGGCACTGGGGCAAATAACGTTTGCAATTGCTGGTCGATATAGGTTCGACTCATGACCCTCATTCCTTCCATTAGACTACTATACAAGTCGAGCGACTCGGCAAATGGATACTGTTTCCGAAAAAAATTCAGTAAAGGACGGCTTTGTGTAATGCCCGAATAAAGCAGAAACTTCAGCAGACGCAAATTATGCGTTGGTAATCTAATTTTCCGCTGGTCGGTCCAGGACGATATCAGAATAGCTTTAGCACTGATCAATTGCTTGATATGGCTTGCAATCCATCCACCCATCGAATGGCCAATGATGACCTCTTCGGCCTTGATTTCATAAAAATCGACCAGATACTGCGCCAGTAGCTGAACGTTAATTGCCCCAGTCGGTTTCCAGCGCAGAAACTCATCGGCCAGATCGATTCGAACGAAGGTGGAAACGGGTAATAACGGGACGAGTTCGTCGAAAATAGCAGGGGTTTCGACATAACCATGAATAAGAAAAATACGCGAAATAGCTACTGGAGCTTGTCTAGCATCACCTTACCTATGGCGATGCTAAACCGGCTTAGCAAAATTGATGCTTACCGGTAAAGCTCAGGTCAAGCCAAATTAGTTCACGCCAGCACCGGCTTCACGATCTTTCCGGCTACATCGGTCAGCCGAAACGGTCGCCCCTGAAACTGATAGGTCAGTTTGGTGTGATCGAAACCAAGCAGGTGTAGAATCGTAGCCTGAAGATCGTGGACGTGAACCTGATCTTTAACGCCATAATAGCCAATGTCGTCGGTTTCGCCATACGAAAAACCACGCTTAACTCCGCCACCCGCCATCCAGACGGTAAATGCATCGAGGTGATGATCCCGACCCATAAACGGCAATACCTGGCCATCGCGATTTTCCTGCATAGGCGTCCTACCAAATTCACCGCCCCACACAACCAGCGTATCGTCCAGCAAACCACGCTGTTTCAGATCTTTCAACAGGGCTGCTACGGCCTGATCAGACTCTTTGCATTTATTCTTGAGTCCAATTTCTATGGCTCCGTCGGCACTCGTACCGTGCGTATCCCACCCCCAATCGAACAATTGAACAAACCGAACTCCGCGTTCGACCAGCCGACGGGCAAGCAGGCAGTTTCGGGCAAACGAGCCTTTGTTTGGATCGACACCATAGCTGTCGAGAATATACTGTGGCTCGCTTTTAATATTCATGGCATCAGGTACAGACATCTGCATCCGAAACGCCAGTTCATATTGAGCAATTCGGGTCAGTATTTCAGGATCTTTAACATCCTCATACTGTTGTTGATTGATCTGACTAATGGCATCAATCGTCTGTTTGCGTACGTTACGGTCCATTCCGGCCGGATCTGACGCGTATAATACCGGATCGCCGTCTGTACGACACTGCACACCCTGATAAACTGTTGGCAGAAAACCGCTACCCCATATTGACTTTCCAGCATCGGGCTGCTTCCCACCCGATGCCAGCACAATGTAGCCGGGTAGGTTATCATTTTCGGTACCGAGTCCATACGTAACCCATGAGCCGATGCTCGGTCGTCCTAAACGGGCACTGCCGGTGTGCATGAGTAACTGAGCGGGTGCATGGTTAAACTGATCCGTATGCATTGCTTTCAGGAACGTTATATCATCCACCACACCCTGCAAATGAGGCAGATAATCAGATACCCATGCGCCCGACTGGCCATATTGAGCAAACTTACCCTGCGGACCAAGCATTTTCGGAACACCCCGGATAAACGCGAATTTCTTGCCCGTCAGCAATTCCTGTGGACAATCTTTACCGTTGTATTTGGCTAGTTCGGGCTTGTAATCGAACAATTCCAGCTGGCTCGGCGAACCGGCCATATGAATGTAAATAACCCGTTTGGCCTTCGGTAAATACTGGGAGGGATGCGGTGCTGTTGGCTCTCCCATTGGCAGAGCCGCACCAACCGTGTTCGTCTGAGCCTCATTTTTACCAAAGAACCCGCATCCGCCTAAGATCGAGCTGAGTGCCATTGCGCCCAGCCCTGTTGAGCAGGTATGCAGAAAATGCCGCCGGGTTTCGCGCTCGGCCGCAGCCTGCTGAAGTTCGTTGAGGAGTTTGTCCATAAATACTTACTGCGGATAAAACCCGCGTTTGATCGCTCTAGCTCCAGAAAACAGCCGGGAGCGCTGGTTACTACTTACTCTTTCGTAACAACTTCATCCAGATTCAGCATGGTATTGGCGGTTACGGTCAATGCAGCCTGCTCGGGCGAAGCATCTTCCCTGGCCATCAACTTTTGGGCTTCATCCGGCTTCAGTCGGTAATGCGCTTCTGTACTGCGATAGAGCCGGGTTAGTATGCTTAGTTTTTTAGGAGGCAGATCCCGCAACATTAACCGACGAAATCCGGCCTGTATCTGCGTTTCGGGCGATTGTCCATGCTTCTGCATGTAGTCTGCCAACTGTTGAGCCGCTTCCACATAGACAGGATCATTCAGGGTGACAAGGGCCTGCAAGGGCGTATTCGTTCGGAGTCGGCGTAGCTGGCAGAACTCCCGGCTGGGGCTATCAAAGGTAACCATCGATGGATAGGGGGCCGTCCGTTTCCAATAGGTATATAATGCCCGCCGGTGCAGATCCTCACCCGTGCTCTGTTTCCAGCTTTCGCCATCGTAGGGCGATTGCCAGATGCCATCAGGCTGAACGGGCATAACGCTGGGCCCATACATTTTTTGGCTCAACAGCCCGCTGACAGCCAGTGCCTGATCGTGCACAGCCTCAGCCGACAGCCGCACACGAGGCCCCCGAGCCAGCCACTTATTGAAAGGATCTTTGGCTACCAATTCTGGAGAAACCTCCGACCGTTGCTGATAGGTAGCCGACATCACGATCTTTTTCAGGAGTTTCTTCACGCTCCAATGATCCGTTTCCATGAACTCAACAGCCAGATAGTCCAGTAGCTCGCGGTGGGTCGGCGCAATACCCTGCGTACCCATATCCTCGACGGTTTCAACGATTCCGGTACCAAACAGTTGTTCCCAGAATCGATTGACGGCCACTCGTGCCGTTAGCGGATGCTCCCGACTGACCATCCACTTTGCCAGGCCAAGCCTGTTTTTTGGCAATTTAGGGTCCATTGCCGGAAAGTACTTCGGCACATCCGGCATTACTCGCTTCCCTTTTACCAGCCAGTTACCCCGCTGGAAAACATACGTTTCCCGCGCTAAATCGCCCATGCCATCGAGCATGATAGGCGTTTGTTCGGGGTTGGCGTTCAGAATATCCAACAACAATTTATCGCTTTCGCCGACAGCGTCCAGAGGCTGATTGGGCAACGATGGCTGAAACGATACCCATTTGATCTGAACCCAATCTTTTGGGGCAGTTGGACTATTGAGTGACACGTATAAATTGTGCTTACCCTTCACGGGTGGCAATGGTATCAATTGGATCGTATCATTGCCGGTACTGCCCGTTTTCGGCACACGAACAGTGGCCAGTACGGGGCCAGCCAAATTATCCTGCCGGAAGGTGACGGTTGCATCAGGAGCCTTTGTGCCCCACGAAATCAGGAGCCGTGGCCGCCCGGTCAGCGTTACGTTTTTGATTCGGGCCGACCCTTTATCCTGAAAGCCAAAATACTTGGCATCCAGCAACGATGCGTTTACCAACTGGTCGAAATCGTGCGAATTGATTTTCGGCTCCATTGTCCGGGCCAGCTTCGTAAAATAATCGGCCTGTATGCTGGCTTGCTGAGGGTTAGGAATGCTTTTGGCAATAAACTGCCTCAGATTGACAAGTTTGAGCGAATCATCTGCTTTATAGAATCGCAGTGTCGGTGTATCACTCGTTACATCTTCATCGCGGCTATTGTTGAAGAAAGCGAGAAACTTATAATACTCATCGTTAACAAATGGGTCGTAGGGATGGCTGTGGCACTGCACACACGAGAACGTTGTTCCCTGCCATACGTCCCAGGTCGTATTGACGCGATCCAGCATGGCCGCGACCCGAAACTCTTCATCCTGCGTACCACCCTCATCATTATTCATTGTATTCCGATGAAAACCCGTTGCGATCAGCTGAGCATCAGATGGATTCGGCACTAAGTCACCGGCAATTTGCTCAACCGTAAATTGATCGAAGGGTTTGTCTTCATTGAAGGCCTTAATGAGCCAATCGCGGTAACGCCAGATTTTCCGGCCGGGATCGCGTTCATATCCTTTTGTATCAGCGTATCGGGCGAGATCGAGCCACATGCCCGTCCACCGTTCGCCGTAAGCCGGAGATGTTAACAGCCGATCAACCACTTTCTCATAAGCATTGGCTGATTTATCGGTCGTAAAGTCAAGAACGTCTTTTTCTGAGGGTGGCAATCCCGTGAGATCGAGCGATAGCCGCCGGATTAGCGTAGCACGATCAGCTTCAGGCGACGGTTTTATTCCTTCCTGCTTTAATTTATCCAGAATAAAATGATCGATTTCATTTCTGGCCCAGTTCGTTTCGTCATTTTCAGCAATACCCAGTCGGCTCCAGAACGTGCCAATTTTCGGAATGTCAGGTTTCTCAACTGTCTGATACGCCCAGTGATCGCCCCATTCGGCGCCCTGATCGATCCATTTACTCAGGATATCGATTTCTTCAGGCTTCAGTGCAGGGTGATCGAGGGGCATTCGCTCATCGGGGTCATCGAGCGTCAATCGCCGAATCATTTCACTACCATCTGCATCGCCGGGAATAATGGCCCGTTTGCCGGATTTAGCGGGTGCCAGGGCTTCATGCTTAAATAACAGAGAGAATCCCGACGCTTTTTTAACACCGCCGTGGCAAACGATGCAATTTTTGTTCAGCAGTGGTTTAATCTGCGTGTTATAATCGACCCGTTCCTCAAAAATACCGGGAAACGACGAGAGCATAAACGCTACAGCGATGCCGACGGTACCCAGAATAATCCACTGACTTTTCATCTTCGATTTACGGGCAAATTGTATGCGAACGAGCTATTTACCGACTAACCCTGTCTAGTTTCAATAAAAGACAAAAGACCCCAAATCCTCACCACCTATAATGAAGAGACTTGGGCATAGAGCGTACGAAAATCACGGATAGATACAGTTTTAACGAAGATACAGCCTAAACCGTTCGTAAAAATCGCCAATTAAGCTCGTTGAATCTGGAAGAAAATCGATTTGCTTACTTCACGCGCACGTCTACCTGAGCGGTATCATCTTCGCCATTACTCGTTCCGTTACCAGGTACAGAGTCGGGATCAGGCTGGCTGGCGGCTAAAATTTGTGCAGTACAAACTCCAGTGCCCGCGGCTGTAATTCTGGCTTTGAACTGTAGCGTTCTGCTGGTAGCAGCCGCCAGATTGCTGATGCTGCCGGCCACGCCATTGCTGCTTAATGCCAGATCACTACTTGACTCAAAAACCTGCCCGCTGGGCAGGTAGGCTATAACAAACAACATAGCCGCATTAGCACCACCCGCATTCGAAATAGTCAATGAATACGTGATAACATCATTCAGGCGGGGTACACGATTATCAACTGATATGTTCAGGCTAATGTCTATTTTAGCTGGATCAGGAATGGGCTGGTTACTGACAACTGTAGGCAATGGAACCTGATTGGGATTGGGCGAAACAAATAAACCAGAACCGCCCTGTTTGGTGCGAAAATCCAGCATAGCCATATCATCCTGACCATCTCCCGTGCCAGAATTAGCCTGACTATCGGGGTCGGTTGAGAGCATCTGTGCGATTTCCGCAGCATTACTGTATGTGCCACCAGCCGTCGGCTGAGCGACAAAACTTATAACCTGCGTTGTACCCGGACTAATATCCATGGCGTTACTGGTCAACACATTATTATTGACTGTTAAGCCTGTCGATGAAATAAAGGCAAGATTATCGGGTAAGCGGTCCCGAATCACAACGTTTCGTGCCTGTCCGGGCCCGTTGTTTTGGACAAAAAGACTTATTGTAACGGGGCCGTTCAGATCAGGCAGTCGTTGACTGATCCCCATTGCCAGACTAACATCTGCCTGACTAGCCGTAGGACTCGTCCTGAATAAATTGGAGGGTACGGCTGGCAGGAATGGCGATGTGGCTACAACCCGAAGCTGAAAGAGGCTTCCCAGCCGAAGCGTATCCGGAATTTTCAGTTTAATTGGACTTGCCGAACCACTGCCTAGTGTAGACCAGTAACGGCCAAGCGAATCGAGCAATTGCACCTGCCATTGGTTATCGCCCGCAAACGAACCGAGCGTTGAGAAAGGCACATACAGACTGTCGCCGGGGCGGATATAGTCCGCTACGGTTCCGGTAACGGCGAATTGAGTCGGCGTTACCGGCTGAGTGTTTTGAAAAAAGCTGTTACTAAGGCTATTATTCCAGTTACGGGCAAACCGGGAAAGACCCATCTCGGCCGGAATAGAGGCCGGATTCAAGTAATAGCGCGGATGCGTTGCCGGGCGGGAGCTATTTTTAAAATGTACATCTGTATTTCCGGCATTGCGATTGACAATCGTATCGTTATATGGGCCTTGATAGACATTCAGGCCCGGCGTATCAATAACTCGCTGCTGTTCGGTAACAACAGCAGGGCGAAATTCCGTACCATCGAATGAAGCACGGGCCACCATCCAGGGCACATTACGCCCTCCAAAATCCTGCCTTGATTTCTGAATAACCCCCACTAATCGATCATAGTATTGCGGAATACTCGTCGTTCCATCGGGAAAGCTGTATTCGGCTTCACCCTGATGCCATAATACAGCCCGAATGCCTGCAATGGAATTGTAGTAATGAAGTACATTCTTAAGGTTGGTATAGGGTTGCAGGTTAGGCCAGTTTTCGGCGCAGAAATAGCGATTACAGGTTGGAATGCCATTCGCCGTGTTGTACCAGTTTTCGGCCGTCGACCCATCCCACCCGGCTACATAAAACGCCACCGGCACATTGTATCGATTCACGATGTAGTCGCCTAATTCGCCCCATCCCCATGAACTTTCGGCCATAGGGAAAATTTTCCGGCCAGCGGTCAACGGCTTGAATACGGGCACTGGCATTGGATCACCGGACGAAACAAGCGCCTGCGCACCGGGCGGATAAGAGTGGTTGATCGAATCAATGGCGCTAACCCGGTCAGTAATGGCTCCAAGGTCATTATCGCCAATGCCCAGGCCCCGCGAGTTTGACTGTCCGGCCGTAACGAACACTTCACCAATACCAACAGGTTGTACGGTTCCCTCTGCGATGACGGTATTCCCAATCAGGGTTCGTACGGTCAGGATATACCACCCGCCTGAACCTGTGACATAGCCCAGAAAAACATTATTTGTGGGATTTGTTTGAACCACCTGCCAGCCCGTAGCATTTCCCTGTCCAGCCGAAACGGGCGTTAGTGAAGCCTCTACCCGATCGACGGCACTGCTCAGTCGCCCTGACAAATACAGTCGCCCATTGCCATCGCTCCCGCGCTGAACGACGAGCCGCGACATTGGGTGTGTAATCTGTAATTGGGCAAAAGCAAAAAAGGGCCATCCAATAAACAGTAAGACCCATTTTGTAAATGTGGACATGAATAATTGTGTATGCTCCTGCGAAAATAGGTAGAAAGTTGATAACGGTTATTGATATAAGCAGAATGGTCCGTTTACGGTACTTAGACAATCACCTGAAAACACGTCAATATCTAAGAAAACCACCGCTTCGCAACGGGGCCCGTAGGTATATCTATATGCGCACTTACACCCTTCCCAGGTTGTGTTTGCCAAAGGATTTTTCCGTTCAAAATAGCGACCCTCGATTCTATACTACCTAGTCCAAGTCCAGGCCCACTGCGCTTTATCTGGTCATAATCAAACCCTTGTCCATCATCGGAATAGATCAGGAATAGTCGATCCTTCTGGCCCTGAATAAATAGATCGATCTGGTGTGCGTTTGCATGTTTAAGCGAATTGCTCACCAGCTCCTGAGTAATTCGGTATAACATCACCTCGATATCCACCGGAAGGCGGGCCATTGTTCGTAAATCCGGGTTTGCCGGATTATCAGTTAACTCTGCTCCGTCTGCGGCCGACTCACCGGGGGCATTCGTCAAAATCAGGTGCATTGCGATTGTGCCCGTTGCGTTAATACGCGAGAACAGTTCCTCTACAGCAGCTACGTAACCATATCGCTCCAGTGTTTGCGGGTTTAGTTTCCGAAGCAGATTACGTACATCACTTATCGTACTGTTAATCAGCGTAAAAATATTGTTCTTCAGAACCTGCACGCCTGCGGTATTCACAACATTCGCGTGCGTTGCCGATTGAGTTGTTTCAACGGAGGCTTCATTGATGTACTGGATCAACCGGGTTGTGTAGAGTTTTAGAGTGGCAAGCCGGGTTCCAATCTCATCGTGCAGATCACGGGCAATGTCTTTCTTAACCTGCTCCTGAATGTCATACGCCAGCCGCAACCGATCCGTCTCCTGTTGGCGTATGACATTTTCACGCTGTCGAATCCAGCCAAAGGTTACCAGGACAAGCACTAATGCAATCAGTATGTAGAACGCGGGTGTTTTCCAGAACGGCGGCTGAATATGAATCGCCAGTTTTTTAATCCGGCTACTCCAGTGCCCATCCCGATTGGCGGCTTTAACCTGAAAAATATAGTCGCCCGATGGCAGATTGGCATAGCGAACGTAGTTTTTTTCGCCCGCTGATACCCATTGCTCATCATAGTTCATTAACTGGTACTGGTACGAATTATGGCCATTACTAAAGTAGTCCAAAGCAGCAAACTCCATCGATAGGGTGTTCTGATCGTGCGCTAGTTCAATCCGGTCAATTTCACCAACATAACGATCCGAAAGCAACGAATCTTCATTAACATTGAACGAGTAAATATGGACATTCGGGCTGAACGACGAATTGCGGTACATATCGGGACGAAACCGATTAAACCCTTCTACACCCCCAAAAAACAATTCTCCGCTAGCCAGTCGGATAAAGGCATTGCCGTTAAATTCATTGCCCTGTAAACCATCACTTAATGTAAAATTTTTGATGGCTCCTGTAGACGGATCAAGCCGCGAAAGACCCCGGTTCGTACTCAGCCAGATAACATTATTAACATCGGCCAGCGAGCCATAAACAAACGAATTGGCTAATCCCTGCTGGTCTGAATATAGCTTAAGTTTACCCGTTTCAGGCTTCAAAGCAGCCAGCCCCCGATCGGTAGAGAGCCACATGGTCTGGCGCAGTGTATCGGAACGAAAATGCAGAACCATACTCCCTTTTAAGCCCGATCGAATGAGTTTCCAGGGCGACAGTTGATGCTCTGGCAGCTGATACCAGTAATACCCGTTCAGGTAAGTACCTACCCATAACTGGCGGGTTGCAGTATCATACCAGAGGTTAAAAATGTTCTCGCCAGCAAGATCAGGAAGTTTTGACCAGCTACGGCGGACAATATTGAGGGTATATAGACCATCTTCGGTGGCAGCAACAAGCGTGCTGTCGTTAATACTCGCCAGATTTCGAACATAATTGTCGGTTACCTGACTAGCTGAGGGTTGAAATAAAATTGGCTCGAAACGATCAGTTTCCGGATGAAACGCCATAACTCCCCCCTTTATACCAACCCATATACGCCGTTTTGGGTCACGATACATGCATCGCACGAGCTTATGCGTTGGCAAATTGTACTCGCTTGCATCGGTGAAATAGCGTTTAACTACATGATTTGTCCGTGGATCAAGTACGTTAATTCCTTCTTCCGTTGAGATCCAGAGTCGATCAAAACGCTCTTCCATAAAGCCCCGAACCGTGTAGTTGCTTAACTTTAATTCAGCAGGCATATTATCTGTCGACTGGCGTTTGCTCATGCCCCCAAACAAAAAAGCATTGGGTATGATACGGGTCAGTCCGTCCGGATCGACATTAGCCCAGATTATGCCCAGATTATCCGAATAAACTTTACGAATCTCAAACTCGCTCAGTTGTCGGGTATTGCCCGTCACATCGTTGACCTGACCAAACAACCGCGACCGTTTATCGAAATACAATACCCCATTGCGTTGCGTGCCCAGCCAGAGACGGCCAAGCTGACCGGGAGCAATACTATAGACGGCGCTGAGGGGCTGGTTGCCAAAACGATCGTATACCAGCGCCGTTTGATGCCGATAATCGAATCGAATCAATCCCGTATTTGTCCCAATCCAGGCAACGTTGTCAAGATCAATAAAAAAGGAAAAAACAGTTTGCGGAGAGCCAAACTGATTGTCGGGCCGGCTAGTAAAATAGTGGGAAAATGTTCGATCATGGAGATTATACCGTATCAGGCCTTGTGGAGCATGGAGCCACACATCACCCGCCGGGGTGCGTACAGTCGAGCTCGGAAGGTCATATTCTTTAGTTGGGTGAATGGTTGATGCCAGAATTGTCTTTCGGCGATTCCGGTAGTCGAATCGCACTAAACCTTCGGCATCACTCAGGTAAAGCAGTTCGGTTTTATCGACAAAAAAAGGCAGTGTACGGCTATTTATTGGCTGGTGCTGGGCATCGGTTGCCAAAAAGCAGTCGAAGCGATCACGCTGACGGTCATACCGGTTCAATCCTTCTTCGGTACCAACCCATAAATTACCATCAGGGTCTTCGATAATACCAAAAATATTGACGCCCCGAATTGCGCCAGAGCGAGGGACTCCCCGCTCACCTACTAAAGGGCGATAGGTGCGAAATTGATGACCATCGTAGCGATTAAGTCCATCCTGCGTCCCAAACCACAGGAAGCTACGGCTGTCTTTCAGCATGTAATAGACGGAGCCCTGCGTTAGTCCGTCATTAACGCTGATATGATCAATCTGAAAGTTCGGCGTGGTTGGTTTGGCCAGATAATTTATCTGCGCCCAGCCATACTGACTTAATATACTCCAAAGGAGCACCAGATAAGCGGCACTATGAAGTACCTGTCGAATCATTAATAATAAAGAGGTTAAGATAAGCAACTGTAAATGAGTTAAGTATTTACCTATTTTCCAAGCGATTTGGTAGTTTAGACTGATTTAACCATACGCTCCTTCCTGGTTGGCCAACTCCATAGTCGTCTAAAAAACCGATTGGGCTTACTAGTCTTGTTGATAACAGGACTGTCCCTTGTATTTTCGCTATTCCGAACCGTTATTCGTAGGAAGTTGCCGTTAAAAATTCATCAACTACCCATAACCCATGCGTTGTATTCACCTCATTCGCTTATCGATTATGCTTAGCTCTTCTGCGGCTCTGGCTCAGTCAGGAAGCCACAACACCAATGAATCTTTGGCTTACCCTAAAGCCCGAAGAACCGATCAGACCGACACCTACCACGGCACTACTGTTGCCGACCCTTACCGCTGGCTCGAAGACGATCGCTCTGCCGAAACTGCCGAATGGGTAAAAGCCGAAAATAAAGTTACGTTCGACTATTTGTCGCAAATTCCGTACAGACAGCAACTTCAAAACCGACTTGAGCAGATTTATAACTATCCAAAATACTCTGCGCCAAGCCGTAAGGGCGAATGGTTCTATTTTTCGAAGAACGATGGCCTTCAAAATCAGGCAGTTCTGTATCGACAGAAAGGTCTTGACGGAAAACCGGAATTAGTAATCGATCCTAACAAACTTTCGGCCGACGGCACCACACGACTAGGTGCATTTTCGCTCTCGAAAGATGGTAAATACGCCGTAGTTGGCCTCTCCAAGGGAGGTTCCGACTGGCAGGAATACCAGGTTATGGAACTGGCTACCAAGCAATACCTGTCGGATAAAATCGAATGGGTAAAAGTGTCGGGCACAGCCTGGCAGGGTGACGGATTTTATTACAGTCGCTACCCAAAACCCGAAGGCAGTGCACTGGCCGCCAAGAACGAAAATCACCAGGTTTTCTATCATAAACTAAACACGCCCCAAAGCGCCGATCGGTTGGTTTATGAAGATCCTCAGCATCCTCAGCGATTCCACATTGCCAGTACCACCGACGACGAGCGGTTCCTGTTGCTCAGTGTGAGTGATCGAGGCAAGGGAAAAGACGGCAATGCGTTGTTTTTTATGGATGCTAAAGCCGATCAGAAATCGTTTTCGTCTGTTGTGGAAGATGTGACCGACTTCAGTTATGGCGTAGTCGACAACGATGGGGATCGGCTGTTGATTTTGACCAATGAGAAAGCTCCCAATAGTAAAGTCATTGCCTACGACACGAAAAAGAAGGCCTTTTCGACACTTATTGCCGAGAAACCAGAACCCATTGCCGAGAATAGCGTCAGTGCAGCAGGCGGTAAATTGTTCGTCGAATACTCGAAGGATGTTACCTCAAACGTAGAGGTGTTTGACTATTCAGGAAAGCGGGAAAGCGATATTCAACTCCCCGCCATCGGTTCGGCAGGCGGATTTGGTGGCGAGAAAGACGATAAGTTCGTGTTCTACACATTCACGTCTTTTACATTTCCGCCAACGATCTACCGGTACGATATCGCCACCCGTAAAAGCACGATCTTCCGGGCTCCCGAAGTAGATTTTAAGCCAACCGACTATGAAACAAAACAGGTTTTCTACACCAGTAAAGACGGCACAAAAGTGCCCATGTTCCTGACCTACCGTAAAGGATTAAAACTGGATGGCACGAACCCAACTCTCCTGTACGGCTACGGCGGATTCAACATCAGCCTGCCCCCGGCATTTAGTCCGCTACGAATTCCCTTTCTGGAGCAGGGTGGTGTTTATGCCCAGGCAAACTTACGCGGTGGTAGTGAGTATGGCGAGAAATGGCACGAGCAGGGCATGAAGCTGAAAAAGCAGAACGTATTTGACGATTTCATTGCAGCCGCCGAATACCTGATTGCGCAGAAATACACCAGCCCGGCTAAACTGGCAGTTCAGGGTGGGTCAAACGGTGGGCTACTCGTTGGGGCGGTTATGAATCAACGGCCCGAATTATTTCGGGTAGCGATTCCACAGGTGGGCGTCATGGATATGCTCCGATTCCACAAATTCACGATTGGCTGGAACTGGATTGCCGATTACGGTAGCAGCGATAATGCCGACGAGTTTAAGGCCTTATACGCCTACTCACCAATTCATAATCTGAAAACGGGTGTCGCTTATCCTGCTACCCTCATCACAACCGCCGACCACGACGACCGGGTTGTACCAGCACACTCGTTTAAGTATGCAGCCACCATTCAGGAGGTTTATAAAGGCCAGAATCCGGTTCTGATCCGGATAGATACCAACTCCGGGCACGGTGCCAGCAATACCAAAAAGAATATTGAGACCACGGCCGACATCTATTCATTCATCCTCTGGAATATGGGTGTGAAGAGCCTGCGCGAAATCGCCAGTAAGTAATTCTATTCAACGAAAAAAGCCGCTCCTGAATCAGGAGCGGCTTTTTTCGCTTAATGAGGAATATCCTTAGAATTTAAGGGTAAGCCCTAATTTAAGAGTAGCAAGGCTAGAGCCCAGTTCAGCAAAAGCACCTAATTTCTCGCTGAAAAAGTAACGACCACCAATGTGAATAGGCACATATACCGTTCCATAAGTGTCCGTAAAACCACCATAGGAAAAAGAAAAGTAGGAAAGGCCTATGCCAGCGTATAAATCAGCTTTGTCAGTACTTAGGCTAAGCAGTTCGTTGAAATGGTAAGAACCCCGAGCACCAATGTCAAATGAATTATAATTGTAGGACCCTACACTTCCATAGCTTCTATAACCAATTACACCACCCACTGTAATATTAGGTGCCACACCAAAATCGGCAGCGGCATTAAGTCCGATACCACCGCCACCTGAGTAGTAACCGTAGCCACCTACGCCAATACCGAGGTTGATGAACTTAGTACCTTTGTCAATCGCCATTTGAGCAAATGACTGGGTGCCCGCCAGAAGGGCTATAACTAGCAAAATCGAAAAGTGAATTTTTTTCATGTGGTAAACTGATTTATGTAAAACTGGGAACAAATTAAGGTATATTCGTTTCGCTTCGCAAATTCCCTTGTTTAGGCTCTTATTAATCGGTAAGAGTAACAGATTCTCAGCAACAAATCAGCAAATACCAGCTATTGGTAAACAATCTGTAAATCAGTACCTTATAAATACATTTCCAAAAAATAGTTACGATTTCTCATTAATGTATTGACGAAAGACCATCGATACGTTTGAGTGATCGGTAATGCAGAAAATACTGCTTATCAACGACTTTTCACTCTATTAAATTTATAGGATAAAACTAATAAAGCATTAAATTCATGCCTTTGTCAATATCGGCTCTAACTACGATTGAAGGCCTGAACCCCAATGGTCAACAGGCATTTTCTTTTGTATTTTTCAGAGCGCAAACGCTCAATTTCCTGCCACAACTCTGTGCATAGTTACGGGCCGATCAAAGGTGATAAAAAATGGATCATCACTTATTAAGTTGCTATTAAAAAGAGGCTAACCCACTGTTATTGAGCTTATTTTTAGTAATTTGCTTCTTTACTTGGTGGAATAACGAAACGCCGACTCATGATGAAGTCGGCGTTTTTATTGTACCTATCATTGCTTTTTCCTGCCTACGACTAAAGACTTAACTACTACCTACTATCCTATATTTTTTTTACAACGACGGGCGAGCTATATACGTATTCATCAATAAGGTGCAAATCAACGGCCGCCGAGAGAAATCAACTATGTTGCACAAACACCGGCCCACATTGAGGTCGGTGTTTTTTGCTGGGTTCATGCGAAAATACGCCCCGTGCAATGATCGATATCAACTATTTTTTTTTAACCACGCAACCCTAACTCGACCTTTAACGTACTGGTTTGTAGAATACTGCATGGCAAAAGGCCCTGCTTTTAGGTAGTGCCTTTTGCTCAATTCCACTAGCGATAACGATTAGAATTGCATAAATCAAAGATGGGTAAATCAAAACGCCCGGTCGTTAGAACCGGGTTGTTTTTTACTCAGGCAGAAAGGTCCCAGATGAACGTTAACCCGCTAACTTCCGGCATACCTCATCCAGCGCGGTTTCATCGCCAACATTACCAGGGAAAACGACATACTTAATCCCCGGAAATTTGCTCTCCCTATTCATTTGCCAGACCGGAACCCCAGGGATCACAGCCCCAAGCACCACCGCTTTTTCTGAAGAAAGCCCTTTGGATGCCAGATCACTGGAGGTAATTCCTCCTTTGGCCACGATAAATTTCGGCCGGACCGTAAGGCTTTTCATGATATTGACCAGAAAATCGGAAACCGAAGCATTGATTCGTAAACTGCTTTCTGAATCAGTACCTACCGCTAACTGGCGACTGGTATGAATCACCACATTCTTTCCGGCCAAAAGCCACTCATCCGTTTGTCGGCTAATTGCAGCTGCCTGTACTAGTGGGTCAACTGATTGTAGTATCTCTGCTACATTCACTTCAATGGATTGATAGTTGCCATTTTTCAGAAGCCAGTTAAGCTGGCTGGTTGTTTTAGGGACATGCGATCCTACCATAACGAGCGCTCCATTGACAGAATTTGTGCCCTCTTTGGGGGGAGAAAAAATTTTACCGCTTTCCATACCAGCCCGGATAGGTACCAACGTTGCCGAACTGCGGTACAGAAACTTTTTCCCCGATTTCTCTGCCAATATCAAACCCATTACAACGACCTCCAGATCCCGGTAACTGGCAGCGTTGACAATACAAATCGACCCGTTGGCACAGGCTATCAATTTCTCACCAACTACCTGCGGCCCGCCCACCCGGATATCGTCAATTGATATGGAGCCCACATCCGCTGCCTTCACCCGCCCCTTGGTTTTTTCTTCAACCCATAGTTTCAAATCAGCGTGCTTGTATCCAAACACTACATCGCGGGCGAAAGGCGTATCCGACACGGGCACCAACTTCTGATTTTCAACCAGATAATGAACATCATCAATCGTAAATCGCCCGCCTTCAATAAATGCCGGCACGAATACGATTGTAGCTTCTGCCATGTCCAGCGTGCTGGCGACAGCATTCACTTCAGCCGGAAAATGGCCTCTCAATGTAGAATCACTTCGGCTGATAACGACAATCTCCCTTCCGCTATCGATAACAGCTGCTTTTAAGTTATAGCCAATTTCCTGCGCAAGTTCAACCGCTTCCCACTCGGGCAAGCTGCGCGAATTGGTGAGAATAAACAAAATAGACGGTTTCTTTTTCAATTCTTCTGCAATCAGTCCTGCACGCCATGACGTAAGCACGGTTACATCATGAGACGTTTGCGTTCCGGTAGGATCATCGTCGAGCACCACAATGGTTTTACCACTCGAACTAAATGCTTCACGAATGGATGCAAGCATCTCCTCTTTATAATCAGGAGGTAACTGATCCATCTTCTGACTTACAGACACATACATTTTTTCAGGCTTTTATGCGTCTGGTTCAGCGGAAAAAGACGCATTGAATTTCGGACTTTACAGTAGTTAATAGGAGGTTTTCGGTTAAACCTACTTTATAAGGATTTAAATCTATGCAACTAATTATAACAGGTGGAGCAGGCTTTCTGGGCCAACGACTGGCGAAAGCGCTCCTAAGCAGTTCTTTCATCTTTGATGAGTTACTTCTGGTCGATATAGTGATGCCTGCTAATCCTGGCAACGACACCAGGATCACTTGTCAACAAGCCGACCTTTCGGAAGGCGATGCGGCCAGAAATCTGATCACGGCTAAAACCGGGATCATTTTCCATCTTGCTGCTGTGGTAAGCAGTCATGCAGAAAAGGACTTCGATCTGGGCTGGAAAGTAAATCTCGATATTACCCGGCAGCTCCTGGAAGCATGCCGTCACCAACGTCAGGGGATTCGGTTTGTGTTTGCCAGTTCTCTTGCCGTATATGGTGGTTCGTTGCCAGCTCTCGTCAATGAAGCAACCGTGGTGACCCCACATTCGTCTTATGGTGCCCAAAAAGCCATTGGAGAATTGCTCATCAATGACTATACCCGCAAAAACTTTGTGGACGGGCGGGTATTGCGTTTACCAACCATCTGCGTTCGGCCCGGCCGACCCAATCTGGCCGCTTCCTCGTTTGTCAGCAGCATCATACGGGAACCCATTAACGGTGAAGAGGCTATTTGTCCCGTAGCGCCTGAGCTTCCAGTTTTAGTGTCGAGCCCCGATACGATCATTCAGAATATTATCAAAGGAGCATCTCTGGATGGCGCTGTCTTTGGGGAATGGCGCACGGTAAACCTGCCCGGAATTAGTGTAACCGTACAACAGATGCTCGAATCGCTTGAGCGCGTTACGGACAAAGAAACGCTGGCCAGGATCCAATTCAAGCCTGATCCGGCTATCAATGCAATCGTACTCAGTTGGCCTACGGTAATGGACAATACCCGGGCTCTGGCGCTTGGGTTCGAGGTCGACGGCCATTTTGATCAGTTTATCACTCAATTCATCGCTCAGAACAAAGTGTAGGCAAATGTCCCATCTTTCCGTTCCCATTGTTGGGCTAGCTGTTGCCGTTTTTGTTCTTATTTTTCTGGTATTACGCACCAAAGTGCATCCGCTGATTGCCATGATCATGGCTGCCTGCATAGCCGGGCTAACCGGAGGGATGTCGGTAAGTGAAACACTCGATGCGATTACCAAAGGCTTTGGGGCCACCCTCGGCACAATTGGTATCATTATCGGGCTGGGTGTCATGATGGGACGAATTCTGGAGGTTTCTGGAGCAGCCGAGCAGATCGCCTATTCATTTATCAAGTGGCTGGGCAATCGAAAAGAAGAGTGGGCTCTGGCCATGACCGGCTATTTCGTCAGCATTCCGATCTTTGCCGACTCTGCTTTTGTCATCCTGTTTCCTATCGCCAAAGCCTTATCCAAAAAAGGGAATCGCTCATTATTGACCCTGGGTGTTGCACTGGCCGGTGGCCTTGTGGTTACTCATACCATGGTACCGCCAACACCCGGCCCATTGGGTGTAGCCGGGTTGTTTAATGTAGATGTAGGCGCCATGATGTTGTTAGGGATGCTGTTGGCTATTCCCTGCACGATAACATTCATTCTATACGGGCAATGGCTTGGGAAAAAATATGTTGACTTTTCTGACGAAATACTCACTGACGAAACGTTAAAAACGATCCACGACACCTACCTTAGTGAGAAAGCAGATCGTCCATTGCCGACCTTAACGCTTTCGCTGTTGCCTATCGTTGTTCCCATTTTACTGATCATTATCAAGGCAATGATCACCCTTTTACCACCACCCGCTACGAGCGAATTATCCGTATTACAATTGCTTGTAGAGGTAATTATGTTCGTCGGGACGCCCATCATTGCACTCTGTATCAGCACCTTGCTCGCTGTATATACGTTAGTTCCTTATCTTGATCGTCATCAATCGTCGGCACGTCTGGAAGAAGGGCTTCAATCAGCGGGAATTATTTTGATGGTGACCGGCGCTGGTGGAGCTTTGGGATTTGTTGTACGGGAAACGGGCACAGGTACTCAACTCGCGGCCCTGATCGCGAAACTGCCTTTTTCGCCCATCATGATCCCATTTCTGGTAGCGACCGTAATCCGTCTGATTCAAGGCTCTGGTACGGTTGCCATGATTACGTCGGCTTCAATTACAGCGCCTATTCTTATGCAGGTACCAGGCATGAATATGTTGTTTGCCGCTCAGGCCGCTGTAATAGGGTCATTCTTCTTCAGTTACTTTAACGACAGCCTGTTCTGGGTCGTCAACCGCATGATGGGCATTACTGATGTGAATCAGCAAATTATGACCTGGTCTATTCCGACCAGCCTTACCTGGGCTGTGGGTGGCATACTGATCGCCCTCATTAACCTGGCTTTCGGCTCCGGCGGCTCATTGCTCGACCCTCTAATTCCGTTGGCAGGATTGGGCATTATTTTTCTGGTAATCCGTCGGCAATAAACTACCTACTTTTCATGGCCGGAAACTGAGTAGGCTTTTGACAATTTCTGTGGGCAGGAATCCGCTCTATTCAGCCAGATGCAAAGCCAATTTCGCTCAAACTTATTACCGTTTATCCCCAAACCTGTCCGCTGGTACTAAATGCATGGCTGCCGTGCAACATCAGGCTGGTTTCCAGCTTCTTTGTTTCGGAAGCCTGTAGGTTTCTTCTCATAAAGGTTATAGGAAACGTCAGCTTTGCTAGAGCTGACGTTTTTTGCGAATTATCTACGTCAACTAATCTTGCAGGATTTGTTCGTATTTCTTAGCAGATCAATAGTTTGGAATCTGTAAATCCCAGCGTAAGTCATACTGCATTTACGAATAATGGCGCAGGTACAATTCCTGTAGCCTATCCCGTGTGCGTTTTAAGCGCATCTTCACCGCACTCTCCGAAATGTTGTATTGATGACTAATCTCTTTAATGGATAACCCCTGCTCATGTTTCAGACGCAGTAATTTCACTTCCTCAGCCGATAACTCACTCATTACCCCTTCCAGCATCTGGAGTTGATTATCTACTGATTCGGGAGAGTCAGATTCCGACACACCATTGATAACTTCATCCGATAGTGTTTCGGTGCTGAGCCGCTTATTTAATCGGAGCTGATCCAGGCAATAATGGTGTGAAACCGAATATAACCAGGTCGAAAATGTTGACCGGTTCTGAAAGGTATCTAACTTATTAAATACTTTAATGAAAATGTCCTGTGTATAGTCCTGGGCCGATTCGGAATCTTTAGTGATAGACAGGCATTTTTGATAAACTTTGCTGACATATCGACTATAAAGCATCTCAAAGGAATCATCTGAACTGGTATCCTGGTAATGTTTCACCAGTTGCTCATCGGCTAGTTTAGCCTTTCTCATAAGAAGTGCGTAAATAACTTTTCAAGTATGGGTACGTATAGTTTACGATAACAAATATAACCTGGATTTATTAAGTAAAATGATGGTTACACATCAACGTGTGTTTATACACCTATTGTAAGTACATTATATACGTGTATTGTTTTATCTACTTATTGATAAAGTATTATTAAGTATTGGCAGAATACTGTTACATCTCCAGAACGTGCAAGAATTAGTTTTTAAAAAAATTAAGAATCAATTATTTAAATTTATTAATCGGTAGTTTTATTGGACTATATATCAACTTGATAGCCAATCTATGTCTTTTCAACGTCGACAAAGAAGCGCAGTGGACCAAAGCGTAAGCAACCATTTCTGGTCAATGCTCGTATTGAGTTAAATTCTGTACTTTAGCTATATATAATTCAATGATTTAAAGATATCCATTCAGGACTAGGTATAGTTTACACAAGATATGAAAGGAAAACCTGTTTGGATGTTGGTCTTATCCCTAGCCTTTATCACTACAAATGCTATGGGGCAAAATCTTATTCCAAATGGAAGCTTTGAAAGTTATAGAAACTGCCCCCGCCAGGACAATCTTCTTTCCGAAGCAATTCCCTGGTTTAATCCTACCAGAGCAACCCCCGATTTTTATCATGAGTGTTTTCAGACTGGACAGATGGCCTTACCACCTCATACAGGCAACGGGTTAGGGCATCTGTTTTTAGATCGGGGCTGGTCTGAATACATGTCGGTACCACTCCTGAAGCCATTAATCGCCAATGAGTGTTATTACTTTGAGATGTACGTTGCCCTGGAAACACCAAGTAAGTTTCTTGCCCAGACACTCGGAGCTTATTTTTCTGCTCAGCCTACTCAAACTGCAACAACCGATTTATTGAGTGTCAATCCGCAATTTATTGATAGTCACCTTACAACCAGCACCCCAGCCTTGAAGTGGCAGCAAGTATCAGGCACTATCAGCGCGCGAGGAGGAGAACAATATGCAACCATTGGAAGCTTCTACAAAGAACCGCCTTTACTAGGCTTTTATTACCTTTTCATTGATGATATTCTGCTTGTACCGATCAAGCTTGATTTAGGCAGAGATACAACTTTATGCGGCAAAAACAGCACTTATCGGCTCAATGCCCAAACGCCCGGTGCTACCGATTATCTTTGGAACGATGGCAGCACCCAGCCTACACTGTTAGTGAAAAAGCCGGGAACCTACTTCGTTAAAGTAACCACAGCCTGTAAAATTCTGCACGATACCATTTCGATTGACTATAACCTTGATTTTGATCTGGGGCCCGATACTACCCTTTGCAATGGCCAAACACTTACGCTGAAAGTTCCCCAGAATTCAGCTTCCAAAGATTATTGGCAGGATGGTTCTTCGCAGAATACATTTCTGGTCACGCAGGCGGGCCAGTATAGTGTTCGGGTTACGCAGGCAAGCTGCATCGTTACGGATAGCATTCGGGTTCGCTACATCGAACCGCCACAGTTAGATTTAGGGCCAGACAAAGAGCTCTGTGGTGCTCAACAGTTCACCATTAAACCCATTGCTGTCAACGGCCAATTTGCCTGGCAAGACCAATTTCTAACACCGGAAAGGACCGTAAATAACTCTGGAATCTTTTTCGCAACCGTTCAGAATGAGTGCGCGACGGTTACAGACTCTATCGAGATTTCCTACGGTGCATGCGACTGTGTTTTATACACCCCTGATTTGTTTACGCCCAATGGTGACGGATTGAACGATGTTTTTTTAGCATATGGTTGTGGTGATATTATGATCACATCGCTCTCTATTTTTAATCGGTGGGGCGAGCTAATTTTTACAACCAGCAAGGCGCCTTTTCAATGGGATGGTTATTTCCAGGGTGCCATTTGCCAGATAGGCGTCTATACATGGCGAATTCAATATCGATTGAGCCAGCATCATGTTGTGAAACCCGGTCAGAAACAAGGATCGATTAGTCTGCTTCGCTAAGGCCACTGGAAAATCAGGCTTGTAAAAATCAGTCAGATGCCCTTATTAATTGTAACCACTTTCCAGTAATCATAATTTATCGGTCAATTAAGATACTACTACTTGGCAGAAGCGGTTCGGTTAGCTATTTTGCAGTTAGCTTATCTTTCTTCCCACATTCTGTCAACACTTCATGAAACACCTTTACGGTAGCCTCTTCGCTGCAAGTCTAAGCCTGATCATTTCTGGCGGTATTCGGGCGCAAAATAATTTAATCATTGCGGCACCCTTATCAGCTACACCAGGCTCAAACAACACCTATATTGGTTCAGCGGCTGGCGCTCAGGTTTCATCGGCAAGAAACAATGTGTTCATTGGGCAAAACGCAGGTACGCTCAATGGAGGTGCTGCCAATACGCTTATCGGTGCCGTTGCTGGCTTACGCACAACGGGTAACGAGAACACTTACCTGGGGTACTATGCGGGATACTCGTTAAGCGGTAATCAAAATATAGCCATTGGTGTCAATGCTGGTTTTGGTGGTGGGCTTGGTTCAGACCTTGAGCGGTCAAAAGGTTCTTACAACATCTATATGGGCGCATCTGCGGGCTACAAAGGATATACCAACAATTCGAATTATAATGTACTGATTGGTGATTCGGCAGGTTACAACAATATTGTTCCAGGCAATGTAATGCTCGGTTCCAAGGCAGGCTACAAGAATCAGACTGGTCAGAAAAGCACCTTCCTGGGTTATCAGGCCGGCTATAATGCCCTAGCGGATTCCAACACGTTTGTTGGTTATCAGGCCGGTTATACAACTACAACCGGCACAGGAAACACATTCTTTGGCACTGCATCCGGAAAGGGCAATAGCACGGGGAACCATAATACATTTGTTGGCAATGGAGCCGGGCCGGGAAGTGCTAATGCAGACGACAACGTTTATATCGGGTATAATACAGGCAATCATGCCAACGGTTCCCGCAATACGTTTTTAGGGGCTAATGCCGACGCCATTGCCCAAAATCTGCACAATGCTACGGCCATAGGTGCGGGTGCGCAGGTAGCTGTCAGCAATGCGGTTTCACTGGGTAAAGATGCCAACGTTGGTATTGGTACCGCTGCGCCAACAACTCGTCTGGAGGTGAATAGTGGAACGGACCACGAATCAGGGGTTCGTTTAAGCCGAATAACCGCCGACAGCCCAGCTCAACTAACGACAACCGAGAAGGTCCTGACTGTTAATAAGTCAGGACAGCTTGTATTGGCTCAGGCCGGGCGATTCTCCGTGAAGACAGAGGCCGACTGGTCGGATAAAGTCTTTGCTGCCGATTATAAGTTAAAATCGTTAAATGAAGTAGCACACTATATTCACCGACACAAGCACTTGCCGGGTGTTCCATCGGCAGAAGAAGTCGTTAAACAGGGCGTCGACATCGGTAAGATGCAGGCCAAACTATTAGAGAAGGTCGAGGAGTTGACTTTGTATAGTATTCAATTGAAAAAAATCAGCCAGCAGCAGCAGGCAGAGATTCGCGAACTAAAACAGTTGGTCAGGCAATTAGCAAAAAGGAGATAAAAAGCTGAATTGACTACACTTCACACCAGTTGACAGCCCATGTAGCCAGAGTCAATTTAAATGCTTTTGCCATCAAGCCTAAATACCAGCGGGTTTTGGTATTCTAATTTCTTATGGAGAAACTACACTCAATACAAGTGGTTAATTATCAAAAACTTACACAAACACACTATATTGACGCCTGGATCTTTTGGATTTTCCAGCTTGAGTCGTAACGTAATTGTATAGCCCGGCCTTAACGGACCTGATCAAGCATCAGTAAAAACAAATTAAGCCCTTGTACCTGCGGTCAAAAAAGCAATCAACAGGTACAAAATTAGCTATCGTATAGGGCTATGATTTTCCGGATTTGCTGATTGGAAATAGATATTTTAATCGAAAACGTATAGGACTACCCGTTAATTTAGACTAATTAAATAATTATACATTTTTAGTATGTAGATACAGTTCGTCGCCGGTGTAGAAAATACTCCTCAAGTCCCAAATTGACAATCCGTCACCAATACATATAAACTATAGATAAACCATGAATTTCATGCTATATACGTACTAATTAATGGGGCTGGATTGGCTTTCCACAACATTTTTTATGTGTTTGTCAATGGAATTGGCAAACACAGGCACATTTGAGTAAAAACCACTGGCAAACATTTTGTGTATTGAAATTTTGTCCAGCCTACCTTCTCTCATCATAGAGAAATGAGTTAAGCCTCAACTATTAACCGTTTTATGCGACAGAGACTGATTATCCTGGGTGTAGCTACAAGCTTCACTATATGTCTGTTTGGGTACTTTTTCGCACCAGCACAATACCTAAGCTATTGCAATACAATAGTTTATACGACCAACCATGTCGAAACCCTGCTGAAAACAAGCGCTGTCTTAGTTTACGCCTATGCTGGATTTGACTTTTTCAAAAAAAGACTTGCTCAGTAATCGATACAATTACTGGTCAATCAGTTACTATGAATGTTGAAGCTAAGCTTGTCCATGATCAGCTTATCTTCCTCATGTTTCCCATAAGCGGGACCTTTATTACTAGTTAATAGTACTCAGTTTCCTATCATTCACTACCATCCATGAACAAGCAAACACACCAAACCGATCAGACAATTAAAATTCCAGGAATCGTTAAGCCAATTTCTATTGGACTTATAACGCATTGTAAGGGCTATGGCAATTATACATTAATTTATCGCCTTGGAGAAAAGTACCCCATTGTTTCCAGTTGGACGCTAAAGCTGTTTGAAAAGCAATTACCCAGCTTTCTAAGAGCCAATAAATCCACCTTGATCAATCATCGTCATATTATGTCAATAGAAAGACTCGATGGTCGGTCATTAGAATTCATGTTAGCCAATGATGGTCCTGTAATGGTTGCCCGGCGACGGGTGCAGGGAATTCGGGCGAAACTGGCACAGCTTCAAAACCAGCAGGAAAGCGCGGCATCGTTTGCCCGGTTGGCTTGATTTTAAGTACCAAAGCTTTTGAAGAGTAACCTTTTAATCCAAGTAACCCAACTCTATGAAACACTTCTTCTATTTACGATCAAGCCACTGGCTTGCTTTACTGGTTTGCTCTATTTCGATCGGCTCATGGGCACAGTCAGGACCTTTTAAGGGAGCCAATGCAATTGTCTTATCTACGAATCTGGCAGATAAGGATGCCTACCAAAGCATTACTGAAGTGTTGCGGTCACAGCATATTTCCTTTACAGCCGACGGTGACGTTTTGTTAATGCGTTCGGAGAGCAATTCAACACTAGCTGGCAAAGGATATGTATTTAAAGGGCAGTTGTCGGTTAATACGGGAATTGTAAAACTGACTGGCCGGATTCTGGATACTAGTTATCAAGGAAACGAATCAGTTTCAGAGAAAAGCGTTCTCATTTCTTACACCAAAGGCCACACCTCGCTACAGCGAATGGGCTTTTTGTATATGGACGATCTAGCCAGAAAACTACAATCAGCCCTACAAGGGGCAATAATGTATAAATATCAAAAAGATCCAATATAGGCGTTCAGGAACTGGTCTACCTTTTCAGCGTTCTACAGTTGTCTCAGATCATCACACTTGGTTTTAACAAAATACTGTAGATTCTCCTCACCTGGGGCGTAAAATACTAATAAACAACTGGTTTCAGGTTAAAAGAGTACCGTACCTGAATCAGCTAAAGTCCTCCTGTAAGTCTTTTCCAGAGTTATCCACATACTATAGTGCGTATGTGGATAACTCTGGAATGTGAGCCAAGGCATTTGTGGCTATCGCGAAACAGAGCTTTCCTCTTTTATCTGTCAATGAGCGAGTTACACCAATCATTATGGCACAATTATTGCCTACTCTATAGAGTTGGATATAACATCATGAAAACTTTTCTCATCCCTGTTCGGCTACTGGCTGGACAGGGATTTTTATTTCTGCGACAAGAATTCAGTTAGGGGTATCGCCCTGCCACGGTTCGAGCAGGAAATCCGCCAGGTCAGCCCCAGCCATTTTTTCATCATCAGTAGCATTGTCTTCCAGATAAGTGGATACCGTGATGTGAAAGCCCTGAGCCAAAAGTTCACCCGCGACCCGGTTCCAACGCTCAAAGGCACTCCCGTCTGGCGAGAGGTCAGGAAATAATTCTATTTTTCGGTCTCGTAGGGGCGCCAGCCGTTCCGCATTAAGATAGGACAACGCGCCAACAGCCAGCCAGATAAAGCCGGGGAAATACGGTGTACAGATTACAGCCGTTTTGGGTGCCTCGACAATCGCTACCGGCTGATGAAGGGGCGCTGTCAGCAATTGCGGTAAGCCAAACAGACAGGGCGACTTCTGCACCTGGTTCCGCTCATCCAGATAAGCCGTCAGCCAGGCCGGGTAAGGCTGGTTCTGCCGATCGCAGCGCCGGGCATAGGCCGAATGAACCCAACTCGTTCGGCTGCGTTTCTCGCCCTCTTTGATGACATATTTGACGGTATGAAACGTTTCATCAAAGAGCTTGATCTGCCCCCCGCGTATGCGGTTTAGCTCATCAATGAACCAGAACACACAGGCTCCCGGCCAACGGGATGACGTACCAATCTTGAACCGTTTTAGTAGATCATCAGCTACCTGGTCTCCAAAATGACGACGCAGAAGCCAGGCAAACTGATTTCGTTCGTACTTCGTTAATGATTGCTCCAATACCTCTTCAGGAATGGTACAGAGTTGAGTTTGAGAAGTTACCTGCGGTATGGGGCGTGTTTCGGGTTGATCGAACAGGAAGGCCGCCACTCGTTCGGCCTGGTCAAGGGTAGCGCCCTGTTGCTGAATAAGCCAGGTAACAATGTTCTGCTTCGATTCGCCCTCAAACTTCTTTTTAGCCGCCTGCTTAAACCATATTTTTGGTAACGGGCTAAGACTATTCCGGGCCTTCATCTGCTCAAAATAGGACAGCCCGGAAGCTTCTTTGTGGTAGGGATTCAAATGATAACCACAGTTGGTTTCCCGATCGCATCGTCCGTAGATATCGGGCAAGGGTTCACCAGTTAACCGATCGACATAACGGCTCAGCGTCCGACGATGCCTGGGCCCACAGGCAGGACAATCGGACTTTATTGCTTTGGGAGGAAGGTGATATCGATACGAACGGGCATCCATCAACGTAAAACTAAGCATTTGTTTTTAGTGGTCATGCTGCTATTGGTCTTGTTGGTGAAGTTGTTCCCGGAGTATGCCCCATAGATTTGGACCTTGGCAGTGTTGTATAACAGCCATAACAGCTTAATAATATCCCGATTAAAACAGGGCTGTTCGTATCGAACCGTTTTTATGCCCGAACAATAGCCGGGAGAACAACGAATGAGTTTACTGCTTCTTTAACAGATTTTCCATTTTTACTACCTCTGGAAGCTGGCGATGTCAGCGATAGTTAGCCCGGACTTTAGCCGCTTCAGCTTACCCCAGTAAACAACCTGCCTTCTATATTTGCAATCCAATGTTAGCTGAATAACCATACGTATGTTGGTCAAATGTCTTCTGATCGTAAGCCTTTTCCTGACTCTAGATCATGTAACTAGTTTCGGTCAGTCGGTGCCCAACCCTTCCGATACCAGCTACATCATGGCTCTGTTAAAAAAAGCAGAAGCGATTGAGTTGCAGCAACCCGCCGTGGCCCTCCGCGATTACCAGAAGGCTTCTGTATTTGCGAATAAGATCGGGTACACAAAGGGGTATTTTGAAAGTATTCGATTGATAGCCTACCTGCTCGACTTACTAGGACGCCATGATGAATCCTATAAACTGGCCGGGGATGCGCTAAAAAAAGCGTTACGGGATACGTCTGAGCAGTATCGTAGTACATGCTACTTTGCCCTGGCGCAGTCGGCTAAATCCCAGGGCAGGAACAAAGAAGCGATTAAGTTCTTCGAAAAGGCGGCTCCGTTCATGCTGGCCCATAAGAACCGCCGGAAAGCATCGGTTCTTTACCAAAATCTAGGGCTTATTTACGAAAGTGAGAGGCTCTATCCGCAGGCATTAGACTATTTCGGTCGCGCACTCAAGTACGATTTAATAGCAAAAAGTAGCGACCTGGACCTGGCATTGGATTATCATAGCATGGCAACCGTTTACATGAAACAAAACCAGCTGAATATGGCGTTGGTCTACTTTCGGAAATCGAAGGCGTTGCTCGATCCAACCAGGGACATGCATTTTTTGATAAGCCTGTACGGAAACATGGCGAATCTGCACAAAGAACAAGCCCACTTCGATTCATCACTTTACTACTATCAGCGGGCACTGCAGATGAATCGTAAGCTGGACAACCCCCTTCAGGAGCTGCATTTATTAGCCGGAAAAGCAGAGACCTACAACGAGATGAAGCAATTTAGTCTGGCAAGGCCGTTGCTCGACAAAGCCTATGGGTTGGCAAAGCAACACAAGGTGGGCCTATCCGAATTTCGAAATATTTACCGCGAATATGCCAATACCAGTATGGGGTTGGGTGACTATAAAGGCGCGATTCCCTGGTATGATAAGTACATGCAAACAAAGGATTCGCTCTCGTCGATTGAGGCTAAAGAGCTGTTGGAAAACTATGAACTAAAACTTCGTCAGGCAGAAGCTAAGCAGAAGCTAGCCGAGAAACAGCGCCGGATCGACCAGTTAGAGCAGGCAAGGCAACGCCAGAACTTATGGCTATTAATTGCGGCTTTGGCCGGGATCGTAGTCGTAATTGTTCTGGGATTTGCCTATCTCTACTTTCGTCAGCGTCAGCGCACAGCTGCCAATGCCCTGCTGGCGGCCGAACGCGCTCATGCCCTGGCTGTGGCGCAATCAGAGTTGCAGGGCCAGCAGAAAGAACGACTCCGGATTTCCAAAGAAATGCACGATGATCTGGGGGCATCTCTCACGGCCATTGGGTTACTGAGTGAAGTAATTAAAACCCGAATGGGCCCCAACACCACGCCCGAAATAGAGAAAATTTCGAGCATCTCATCTGATATGGTCACGTCCATGAATGAGATCATCTGGTCGTTAAACACCAAAAACGATAACCTCAATGGCTTGATCGCTTATATTCGGTCTTATGCCAGTGAGTTTTTCGACAACACGAATTTGCTGCTACAGGCACAGGTTAACGAATCACCTCAGGAGATTATCATACGGGGAGGAGATCGTCGAAATATATTTTTGACCGTTAAGGAAGCCCTTAATAACGTAGTCAAACATGCGCAGGCTACCCAGGTATCGCTCATTATTCGGCCAGAAGCGGATCAGTTAGTCATTGAGGTAATCGACAATGGGCAGGGGTTTGTTCAGAACGAGCGTACCCGATTCAGAAACGGGCTGGGGAATATGAAAAATCGAATGAGCGAATCGGGTGGTAGTTTCGCGATTAAGTCTTCGCCGGAGGGTACGTGCGTACAAATCATGTACCCATACTGACCGGAGAAGGCCGACAAAATACTACAAATGCAGTATTTCATCGACGCGGGAAAAGGGCCATTATTGCCGGATGAAAATACCCATTACTGTGGCTATCGTAGATGGTAATGAGCCGATACGACAGTCATTAGCTATTTTGGTCGATGGGGCGGAAGGCTTTAGGGTTCAGGCTACATTCGAGGATGCGGAGTCGGCACTCGCCTATTTACCGCCCCATTGTGTCGACGTTGTCCTGATGGATATTGACCTGCCGGGCATGAATGGTATCGACTGCGTTCAGAAGCTGAAAGACCTGTGCCCGAACATCCGGGTTATGATGTGCACCATGTATGACGAAGACGAAACTGTTTTTGACGCGCTTAAAGCAGGGGCTAACTCATATATTCTCAAACGGAGTCCTCTTCACAAACTTCTCGACGCCATCATCGAACTGGACGAAGGCGGGGCACCCATGAGCAGTACTATTGCCCGAAAAACCGCCGATTCGTTTTCCGGCAACACGATCACGCCCAACACACCGGACGTACTGACGCCCCGTGAGCGTGAAATCCTGGATCGCCTATCGAAGGGTTACAGCCATAAAGAAGTAGCGAATGCCCTTTTCATTAGCTCACCAATGGTGCGGAAACACATTTTCACGATCTACCAGAAGCTTCAGTTACAATCTCAGGCAGATACCGTTAACAGGCACCTAAGGCAAAGATAAAGAGCGAGTGCACGTCAATATCCCGCAGTAAACGTGATAATTCGGCTTCGTTCTATCAGCGGTTCGCTCTAAAAAATCATACAAATGCAGTATTGTTAGCCCTGGAGCTGGCCGATAGTTTTGCCCTGGTGATTGACGCTAATCACTCCAAAAAACTTCCATCGGTTATGAAAACACTCTTTCTAACAAGGGCTACATCGCTACCAGTTAGGATTTCATCCCTGTATAAGCTAAGCGTTCTTCTAATAGCACTTACTGCACTGGGTAGCTTTTCATCCTGCCAGCGCGCCCCTTATGCCTATTTCACGCCGACACCCCGCGTACCCCATCAGCGGATAGCAGTCACTAATTCCACGGTAAACCCACCCGTTGAGCCTCAGATAACGGCTTCGTTGAAAGAGGAAGTTCCTGTTTCTACAAAACCCATCTGGGAACAACCAGCAGACAACACGTTTTCACATCCAGACGTAACCGCAGTCGACCAGACTCCTTCCCAGGGTCAACGTAAGCAGCCGCACCGCAACAAAACCGTGCCGCCCCAGTGCGACCAGATTGTACTGCGCAGTGGCGATGTCATTGAGGCCAGGATCAAGGAAATAGGGGTCAATGAGATTAAATACAAGAAATGTGATCGGCCGGATGGTCCTGATTATACCATTTCCAAACGCGATGTGCTGAGTATAAAATATACCAATGGCGATGTCGAACGCTTCAGTACAAACGCTAATTCATACAATACCAGCTCATCAGGAGGAAGTCGGGCCTCTTACGACAGCCCCACTAACTCCCAGAATGACGGCCCAAAAACGGACCCCTTCGCTATTGTGGCCATTGCAACCGGGGGACTCGCCATTCTGACGGGCTACGGTGCTTTTTTGTTAGGAGCAGCAGCCATTGTGTTTGGTGCGCTCAGTTTAACGCGCATTCGCAAAGAACCAGCCCGGTTTAAAGGGAAAGGATTAGCGCTCGGCGGAATGATTGCGGGTATCGTAGCGGCCGGTGTTATCCTGCTATATATGCTTCTATAGGCGCATTAGTTGCTATCTGGTCTGATCCAGATACGGAATTAACTTAATCCATTAACCATCCAGCACATGAAAAACGTTTGGATTGCCCTTTGCTTATTGTGGCTAGTGATCGCCTGTCTGCCTGAAAAAATTGGCAAGAAAGACCCTGAACCGGACCTGGCCGGTACCTATCAAATTACCAATTTTGTAAATGATGGTGTAACCTTGATTCCGAGGTCAGGTGTTAGTGGCCGGGTAAATGTGACGAAAGACAGTGATAATCAACTAGCGATATCGTTTTCCATTACCAATAATGGACAGACCTCTAATGTTGATGGAGGAATAGTATCCATCAGTAAGTCAAGTGGGTCTTCGTATGATATCGTAGAAAGCGGGACGCGAATCGGATCAATTGACGGCACTAATTTTTCGTTGAGTTATTCCGATATCAATAGTAGTTTTTCAATATCGGCAAAAAAATAAGGAATCTCTTCCGGGCGACAAACAGCCTGGCCCACAAATGCTTACTTCGATTTAATTCACCGGGTTAATTACCCAGTCTTTTTACGTTGAGGGGCCTGATCTATACGATCAAGCCCCTTTTATATTTCTGAAGTTATCCATGAACAATCTCCGGGAGTAAACTGGGATCGACACCAAATCTTGTCTGGAGCCTCTTGAGCCGGTTTCTTAGTTCGTCAATGTGCATGAGAATACCATTTCTGGGAGTTGAGTCGGCTCCTCGGTGCTTATTGGCTGTACCAGGGCCAGAATAATGTTGGCTAAATTGTTCTGCCTTTTTTTTCTGTGCTTTTTGCTTTTTCATATCCGTTGTTATTTACTGTTTATAGATAAAGCAAAAAACAAGCCTAAAAGTTGTGGATAGTGGTAATGGAATCACATCTACCTTTCGCTTCGAGCCGTGCCACGGTTACTGATGACGATTAATAAACCACCATCCGCGGTTGCGACCGTCCGCGGTTGCGACCGTCCGCGGCTGCGACCGTCCGCGGCTGCGGTGGCACGGCTCGAAGCGAAAGAACTGGTTCTATTTCATTTAAAATGGGCCTTTGTTAGCTGCTTTCTATTGCGAGCAACTGCCAAACGATCTGTATAACCTTTTCGAACAATAAAGCCTTGCGTTTCTTAAGATGTCAGCCATCACGACTAAGCAATTACGAATCGGCCTCGCATTGATTGCTTTTTTACACAACTATGATTCCACTTTTCCCCTACTGGAAATTTATAATCCACACTCCCTTAAGTCAGCAGGAAGCGCTGACCAGGCTTTCGAGCGAGGTCTCGTCGGCCCAACGACAGTTTTTTTTCTCCTGGGATACAAGCTCACAGGAATTTAGAGGAATCGTTTCGAACAATGACTTCTGTATCGAGCGCATCATTCACTACAGAAACTCATTTTTACCCACAACTTATGGTCATTTTCTACCTACTAAAACGGGCTTACAGATTCGTATCGTTATGAGTCTACATCCGATTATACTGATCATTGGCATTGTGTTGTGTTTCTGTGCACTTCTTTTTCTGGTTTCATTTGTCTATCGCTTCATGACCATTGGCCATTTCGATGAAGCCCTTAAAATACCTTTTCAGGTGATGGCTTTTCTCTACCTGCTATTCACGGGTGGCTTCGCCTTTGAAGCCGTTAAAGCACGTCGGTTGCTAAACCGCATTTTTGAGTCTAACCCGCCCACTTCGGCAGCGCCAGGTGCGTAATACATCCTGAAGGGACAGGGAAAGATAGGCGTTCAGGCAGAAGCTCCATTTTGACTTTACAGGATGAATGCCCATTGGGTAGGCTCTAATAAAAATGCCCGGTCACAAGCTGGCCGGGCATTTTTCGATAGTAAATGAATACACACTATGGCTTCAGGAGCTTCACTTGCTGGTGCTCGGTAGCCGTATTGACCTGTAAGAGCAAGAGCCCCTTGCCCGTACCAATGGGCACACTCACCCGCTCCAGTGAATCCGCTTCATCAAGCCGTTGCTGATGCAGGACCCGACCCTGAAGATCCGTCAGGTTTAACTGCACTGATTGGCCTGACACACCACGAATCTCGACCTCAACAGATTTACCCTCCACCGGATTGCCCAACACCTGCACTTGTAAGCCAGTACCAACTTCTGCTGCGCCCACTCGGGTAGGTGCCGTGCAGATCGAAAGCCAGTTGTAAACATAGCTGGCTACCGATGCCCCCTGTTTAGCCGTCAGGATAATACTCGGATTATCCGTGTACAGATTCAGACTATACGGCCCTGGATTAGTGGTAGCCGGCATCTCATTGATGACCGAGAAACTAATGGGTGAGCTGTCTACCCCGCCATACTGGGGCGTAAACGTTACCCGTCGCTGGCCAGAGCTCACCACCTCACAGTTCACCGTCGAAACACCCACAATCGTAAAGCCCGCTGGCGAAGTTGGCATGGGGTTCACCGTGAGTTGGAAGCTGGTTTGGGCGGACAAACCACCCGGATCCAGAGCGGTAACCTGAACGCTGCTAACGCCTGTGCTGGAAGGCGTGCCACTGATCAAGCCGCCATTGACCGAGAGTCCACTCGGTAAGCCTGTTGCGGAATAGGTCAGCGATTGCCCATCGGGGTCAGAGAAGTAGTTGGTTAACTGGAGTTGATAAGCTTGACCCACCAGAATGGTCTGGTTGGCAATACCATTCGTCGTGGGTGGATTATTCGGATCATTGCCCGTCTGACAGGAAGCCAGCCAGTTGTAAGCAAACCGCGCTTCTGGATTACCCGCCTGATTAGCCACCAGCGTGATCACCGGATTGTCATTGTACAGCCTAAGCGAATAAGGTGCCGGGGCTGTTGTGGTGGGCATCTCGTTGACCACCGAGAAGCTGATGGGATTCCCATTCTGACCGCTGTATTGGGGTGTAAACTGGACCTGATAGCCACCCTTGGCTTCATCGATGAGCTGGCAGTTGACCATTGTCACCTTGGTAATGGCAAAGCCACCCGGCAGGATCTGCAAACTGACCGGACTAGCTTGCGGGCTGGTGCAGTTGCCTACCGAGCAGGTAGCCGTGAGCGTATAATTGCCCGGCTGGCTAAAGGTATAAATAGTACCGTTTGCCTGACCTGTACCTCCTCCTTGTGGTGACCAGTTCACTGTTCCCGCACAACCCGTAGCGGTCACGGAGACGGGTTGGTTGGAAGTCGAGGTTGCCGAGGCTTGCAGACCGGGCGCAGCCACAGCGGTGTTACTGGTAACGGTGGTTGATGCCACCGCTGAGCAGCCACTGCCCGAGAGTACGGTAACCGAGTAAACCCCTTCCTGACTCACAGTGGCCGAGTTGCCGCTGCCGGTAATGGGGCCAGTGGGTCCACCAAAACTGTATGTCCCTCCTCCACTGGCGGTTAGGGTCACACTGGTCTGGGCGCAGGTCAGGGGTCCATTGTTTTGCAGGGTAGCTACCGGTAGCGCATTGACCTGTACCGATGCTGTTGCCGAGGCATTCATCCCATTGGCACTCACCGTCAGCGTATAGCTTTGTGATCCCGAATCAGAAGCCGTCAGTGTTTGCTGAAAAGCACCGGTTGAGGAGCTCCCTGTCGTGGGGGTGTCCTGCCCGTTGGTCAGCGTGAAGCTATAGGCTCCCGTCAGGTTGCCCACTGTCGCGGTGAACGTAAGGGGACTACCCGCGCAAACGGTCCCACTCAGTGGAGCAAAGCCACTCAGACTGGGACCAGGCTGGTAATTCAGGCTGTAGGTGTTAGACGGATTATTGAGGTTGCCGGCCGCATCCTGGGCCACTTCGCTGGGCACACTCACGGAGAGTGCCCCCGGACTGGTCGGGGTGAGACTCCCCGTATAGCGAATATTATCCAGGGTCGCCAGGTCCGTCACCGTGGCGTTGGTAAGGCTGAGATCGCCGGTCTCAACCCCTGTGACGGCTTCCGAGAAGGCAAGGGTCAGGGTAATAGGGCCGGTGATGGTACTGCCCGATGGCCCCGCCGAGGAGCTGATGGTAACGCTGGGCGGGGTGGTGTCAATTGTCCAGGTGTAGGTGGCCGGTGTAGGGTCCACGTTACCCGCCTGGTCGACAGCCCTTACCCGGAACGTATGGTCGCCCTCCACCAGCCCCGAATAGGACTGGTTACTAAACGATCTCTGTTGATATTCACTCCCATCCAGACTAAACTGGAAAGTGGAGCCGCCTTCAGAGTTGGAGAATCTAAACAGTGCCGAGGTGCTGCTGGTAATCAGCGGAGGAGTCGTCGAAAAGGACGTTTCGGGAGGGGAGGTATCCAGCTGGAAGGAGTTGGTATTGCTGAGAGGGCTATCGAGGCCATTGAGTCGGGCGATGGCATGAACCGTATGGGGCGCATCGGTCAGCGGAGTAGCTGGAGAATAGCTCCAGTTGCCTGTCTGGCCTGCGGTAGTCGTGCCGCTCAGCACGTTATCGATATACACCAAGACCGTACTGTTGGCTGGAGCGGTTCCGCTACACTCCGGTGTGTTGTCGTTGAAAATCCCCCCATTAGCCGGTGTGATGACAGACGGGGCAGCCGGTGGGTTATTCACGGTGAGCGTGAAGGCATTCGTGGTCAGGGAGTTGCAGGCACTGGTTGCCACCAGTGAGTAGCTGCCTGACTGACTGACAGTGACTCCATTGAGCGTCAAGGTAGCTGATGTTTGCCCGCTGACAATACCGGCCTGGTTATACCACTGCAAGCTGGTGGTTGTGCCACTGATACCCACCTGTACCCGCACATTGGCTCCGGCGGCTACCGAAGAACTGCTGACGGGCTGCTGGGTGATGACTACTGGCGTACTGCCATATAGCACCGAGATATTGTTACTGCCAGCATTGGCGGTAATGATATCGGGACGACCGTCAGCGTTAAGATCACTGACCACGACAAAGTAAGGTTGATCATCTACAGGGTAATTGATCGCAGCCGCAAAGCTTCCGGCTCCATTTCCCAGCAGCACGGAGACATTGTCACTAAAATTATTAGCTGAAATAATATCCAGATGCCCATCGGCATTGACATCACTTACTGTCATATTAAAAGGCACTGCCCCAACGGGATAGCTGGTCGCCGAAAAGACTCCTCCAAGTTGCCCACGAAGTACCGTCACAGAATTATCCGATGAATTGGCGGTGATGATATCGGGACTTAAATCGCCGTTGATATTGCTCACTACTACGCCGGAAGGCCCGTCTCCAACGGCCCAGTTTACTGCCGGGCGGAAGCTGCCATCCCCCACGCCGGGGAGTATCGATACGTTGTCACTAAAACCATTCGCCGTGACAATACTGATTTTACCATCTCCATAAACATCGGCCGCCCACACCGAAAATGGAGAATCCACTATTGGATAGTCCATAGGAGTAGCAAAGCTTCCGGCTCCATCTCCCAGTAATATTGACACAGTGTTACTGTTATAATTGGCGGTGATGAGATCCAGATGACTATCGGCGTTGATATCACTTATCGCTACCGAAACAGGTGCAGACCCTACTGGGAAATTGACAGGGGACGCAAAGCCTCCGGCTCCATCTCCCAGTAATATTGACACAGTGTTACTGGTAGCATTGGCCGTGATGAGATCTGGTCGTCCATCTCCATTCACATCCCCGGCCACTACTGATCGAGGATTAATCCCTGTCGGGTAGTTGATCGCTGAGGCAAACCCTCCTTCCGCTTTCCCCAACAGCACGGAGACATTGTTACTGGTATTATTCGCTGAAATGATATCCACATGACCATCGGCGTTGACATCACTCACCGTCACCGATCGGGGTTCAGTGCCTACCCCATAATTGGTAGCGGGTAGAAAGCATTGGGCTACAAGCCTGGACGGGATTATCAACAGTCCACCCACTAGTAAATAAACCAGCCAGAACATTTGAGCGCGGCAATAGATCGCCAGCCACTGAGGAAAAACGAACGGTAGAAAAGAGGACATACAGAAGGAGTTGAGTTAAAGGGAGTGAACAACTGACTTGCTATGAATTGATTGGCGGATAAATAAAAGGAGCCTAATGCCCAGCAGGTGAAGGACTTACTGAAAATCCTGCCAGAGGGGCAAAGAGATGTACTGGTGTAGTCATAAGCCGAAGAGAAAGTTGGTCGAGGATAAACAGAAAGGGCATGATTTTAGCCAATCAGACAAAAAATCAGGGGTATATACGTAAATACGATCTTATTAGATGTACTACATATCAACTTTTTTCATTACCTAGTAAATATACTCAGCAGTTCGCCGAGAGAAATTACGGGCTTGAATTCTTGCATTTACTGCCTGGCATATCAGAATGCGCGATTTCTGCAAAAATCGGGCGTTTCCTTCTATCCTCACTTTGCAGGCTATCTAGATCAGAAAGGAGCGTATCTATACAGGCTAGAGACGCGCTACCAGTTGTTTACCAATCGGCTTATAGCCATCGAGGGTTCATTCAGCCATCACCGAACGTATCCTGCATACGTTGGTCGTTTCTTCAATCAGAAGCTGCAAGGCAGGGCAACAACTCCTCAGCTTACACTACAGCTTATATAAGCGTCTGATGTGTTTGAAAATGTCCCCATATTGATAGCTTTCGTCCCCATACTATTAGTTGGCTAAACTATTTTTAAGGGGTTAAAATTAGCTTAGTCATAGCTTCCTTTTCTCCCAACGACTTATCGGAATACCTCTACACCTTCTGTCTACCCATGAGCTACCTGTATTTACGTGTCTTGTTAATTGGTTGGCTGTTTTATAGTTTTTCGGCCATATCCCTGGTCGCCCAGACCAGCCAACCATCCGATTCGACACTATGTGGCACACTTGACTTAACTCCTGCCCAGGCATTGTCTTTGATCAATCAGGGTAAATTGGCTTTAGAACGCAAGCGGGCATCAGGAGTAGCTTTTACCGCCATTACCTATGTGCCTATTCGACCTCATATCATTCGTAACAGCAGCGGGACATTAGGGACATTGCTATCGACCATCAATGATGCTCTGGCCAAAACGAATCAGTATTTTCTCCTAAATGGTGCAGGTATTCAGTTCTATTTTGCCGGAACAACGCCCGATTTTATTGATGATGATCAGCTCTTTTCGTATTTCCCCTATCCAGATGGGGCATCCGTGGATGGTCATGATGTGCCTAATGCTATGAACCAATATTACGTAAACCGATTTGCTAGCCCTAATTTAGGAGGCTATGCTTACTACCCCAATGATGATCTCCGGTCAACGCGCTCATTTGTCTATGCGGATGGACACCGTATAATGCCCCATGAATTAGGCCACAATTTTAGCCTGATTCATACATTCGGGCAACGGCCGGGTACCGGGACGACGGCTGAACTGGTAACACGAGGAACCGGAGCCAATTGTACCACGCAGGGCGATTTGATCTGCGATACTCCCGCTGACCCCTACCTGATACCGGGAGCGAGTGTGATTCGAAGTAGAGGTGTAGATATTGGTTATGATCCCAACAGCACCGCCCGTGATGCCAATGGAGAGCCGTATGCACCCCAGATTACAAATCTCATGTCGTATTATTTCCCGCTCACCTATAGCTTTACCTCAGGGCAGTTTGATCGGATGCAGGAAGGGTTGGCCTTACGCCAGTCGCATACCAGCTACTCCCTGACGGCCCCGCCCACGGAGATGGTTGCGCCTAGTTTGGTGGTGGCCCAGTTGACCAATGGATTCGTTACGGTAACCTGGCAGGATAATTCGAGTAACGAAATGGGGTATTTCATTGAACGCTCAACCTCGCCGACGAGCGGTTTTGTAGCGATTGGCGGAGTCGGACCCGATGAGACCTCCTATAGTGACTATACGACCCAACTGGGTGTTCAGTATTATTATCGTATCCGTCCATCCAACACCACAACGGGTAGTCTGAGCCCTACAGTCAGTATTCGAACTCCTTCATCGAGCGGCATGGTGACAGGCCTGACAACTACTCAGATTACGGAGACAAGCGCCCAGCTCAACTGGACTAGCCTGGGAGAAAATATAACCTACGACGTCCAGTGGCGAACCATAGGGAGCCCGACGTGGGAGCTTATCCCGAATGTAGGCGTAACCAACACACGTCTTTCTACTTTGTTTGAGTATACAACTTACGAATGGCGCGTCAAGGCAACGGATTCGAATACTTATACTGAATCGGTAACCTTCAAGCCCTTATGTCCCGTACCTCAATTTGTCAATGCTGCTCCAGCCCGTATATCAGCTTCCGCAAATTGGAACAGAGAGACTGATGCCCAAACGGTTACCCTTCAGTGGAGGGCCGTGGGATCTGCTGATTGGGCTGCCATAACCGGCTTAACAATTGGTCCGTATTCCCTCACTGGCCTGAGTGCTTCTACTCCGTACGAATTAAGAGTTCAGGGCGTTTGTTCGGCAACGGATCAATCCACCTTCACCAGCCCGCTCACCTTTACCACCTATTCCTGTCAGGCACCTAATTCAGCCTTTACCTCCTCTGTGCGATCAACCTCAGCGCTGGTGAGCTGGTTTACCTCCTTTTCTGACCCAGCCCGGACTTTCGAGTTACGGTATCGTCCAGTTGGAACACCAGTCTGGAATAGTGTTAGTAGTTTAACAACTTCCAGCTACTCGCTCACCGGACTGGCCAACAACACTACGTATGAAGTTCAGGTTAGAAGTGTCTGCTCATCAACAGAGATGACAGACTTTACTACCCCGAATACCTTTACTACCTTTTGTGGGTTGACGCCCTTAGGTCTCACAGCCAGGGCGTCTGCTACGGCCGCAGACATGTCCTGGGGCTTTGCGGGGGTACCCGAACCAGGTAGTTTCTACGAGCTGGAGTATCGCCCGGTGGGCACTACAACCTGGAGTATCGTCTCGGGGATCAACAACTTCAGCTCCTATAATTCTCGTCTGTTAGCAGGTTTGTCGCCCCAAACGACCTACGAGGCCCGCCTGCGAACCCGATGCGCCGTCAATGCCTACTCCGGTTATTCGCCGGTTACTACCTTTTCCACCGGCTGCAATGCCCCGGATCGGTTAATAATACAAGATGTTTCATCAACGACGGCGAAGCTCAATTGGGGACAAGCTTCCGATGAAGGGATACGTTTTGATTTGCAGTATCGGTCAGTAGGCTCACCTGATTGGACAACGATTAGCAACTTACCATTACCTGGGGTCAACAGCTATACCCTGACTGGACTAAATAGCCAATTTCAGTACGAGTGGCAGGTCCGGGCCAACTGTTCGGCAACGGAAAGTACAACGTTCACGGCAGGGCCTACTATTTCACTCCGGTGTCTGATACCAACGCCAGCTTATTTTCCAGCTGTTCAGGTTACCTCAGCTTCATTGACCTGGTCTGCGACCGAAACCGGAGCCAGTTATGAGGTACGCTATCGACAGAGCGGCAGCTCAGACTGGCTAACAGTCAGCGGGTTAGTTAACCCCAATACTCTGGTCACAGGCCTAACGATAAACACCCAGTACGAGTGGCAAGTCCGGGCACGCTGTTCGAATGGCTCCTACGGCGATTATTCCAGCCTCTCTACCTTTCGTACAGCCAGCTGCGGATCACCCACTGGCTTATCGGTGAAGAGCAATCCTACCTCGGCCCGGCTATACTGGGGCTTTGCCTATGCGAATGCCGATACCCGCTATCGGCTTTTATACCGGGAGATCGGCGCCAATAACTGGATCTTTCTCGACAATCTGACCAGTTCGAGTGGGGCGGGGTATATTGATTTGGCGGGCTTGCTGCCCCGCAAGCAGTATGAATGGCAGATTCAGACCAATTGCGCACCCGGTGAAAATTCAGATTTTGTTATCGGACCCGATTTTATCACCCGATGTGCAACGCCTACAGGTTTAGGTGCTTCCACTCAAATGACGTCAGCTACCCTGGTTTGGGCTTCGGCTGGTTTAGGCAGTGAACTGTATGACGTGCGGTATCGATTGGTAGGAGCTACAGACTGGATTACAACCAGCAATTTGGCTGCTACCAGGCTTGAACTGTCGAGCCTACAGATTAATACTGCCTACGATTGGCAAGTTCGAACCCTTTGTAGCGAAGCAATGACCTCGGATGTATGGGCGACCAGTCAATTCACGACAATGGCCTGTACTATTCCATTTAACCTAACTACCAGCGCCCTAACGACTACTTCGGCCCGTATTAACTGGAGTTTTTCGTGGGCAACTGTCGATACCCGTTACGAAGCTCGCTACCGGATAGTGGGAACGGCTACCTGGACAATGTTGCCTAATTTGACCAGTTACAACGGGAATGGCTATACGGATCTGAGTGGACTAACACCTGAGACGGCTTATGAATGGCAGATTCAGGCAATCTGTTCGGCTACTGAGCGATCGAATTTCTCTGCCTCGGTTAACTTTCAGACAAGCGGTCTTTGTTCGAGTATGTACACGGTAAAGGCTGGCGAGTGGAATGATGGGGCTGTCTGGTCGTGTAGTCGAATCCCTCTTGCCGCAGACAGGGTCACATTAAATCATGCTGTTACATTGCCTGTTGATTACACGGGGCAGGTCCTTCGGATTAATTATGGAGCTGCTGGCCGGCTACTGTTTAGCCCCAACAGTAAATTAAACTTAACTGCTAATCAAAATTGATCTTTACGGTTAGGGCGTAGTTGATAGACGGCTGGAAGGCTACTGCCGGAGCCTGATTGCTCAGGGAAATGAGCTATACATTATGGACTGAATCCAGGGCAACGGTGGTGATCAACGTGCATTGATTTCATCGCCTGAAGGCCTCGACAAAGTAGGCTAACTTAGCGTTGAGGGATTATACAACAGACAATACAACCTTTATCCAGTAGAAGTGGTCTAGTATGTCTCTTACCTCAATCCCTGATTCCTATGAAAAGAATAACAACGCTATTGATGGCTAGCCTGGGGACTTTTAGTCTGGCCTGCCAGCAACAGGATAATCTGGCGGATGAGAAGCCCGCAATTAAAGCCATATCATTCGTCGGCATACCCACGCAAAATGTCCGTTTCGATGCCTCGAACGCTCGAATCACGGTCCAGTTGCCAGCCATTGTGAACGGAGGATTGCAACCTGTTTTTGAGTTAACTCAGGGAACGCAAGTACTGGATGGGGTCATGGCCGATAAGACCATAGACTTGTCAGCTTTCTGTGCCTGTAACCCCTCTAATCACCCAAAAAAAATAATCTTACGAGTAGGGAATCAGAAAACAACCGCTGTTTATGAATTAGTAGTGGTCGCTACTGGTCCGTTGAAGGCCCGCAATACTGCGGATCAATTTATATTTTCGCGAAAGACAAAACGCTTGGACCTACGCCTACCGGTCGAAAACTTATACAGCAATCCGCATGTCGATATGCTCCTGTTTACGGATGTGGTTACGGGGCATGTGACCCGGATTAGTGCGGACGCAGCCTGCTTGAATGGCTGTATCAGCAATGCCCCTAACGAGCTCGTCTTTTCACTGGGCTCCCCCATCGAGCAAGAGTTACTTCCCGGCACTTACACAATTAGTGTAACTGGTATAGGTTTTCCTCAACATCTAGTAGTTACTGATTAATTAGAATAGGAAATAAATAGCTCCAGCTGTGCCGTAGCCATGCCCTAATACAACAGAATCACCTTATTGATGCGTCTACCTACAACCCTCTTCTCCGGAACGGGCTCTTCCTAAAACAGGCGGCATAAACTTGGTTGCCTCATAAAAAAGTGCTTCTCCGCTTATCTTACATAATTAACTACTAATCAAAGCTATATGAAGCTTTTTTTATCAATCACTTTGTCTTTGTTGTTTATGGGTAGCGAATTATTTGGCCAGCAAAAGCGATTTTCATTTGGCGTCAAAGCAGGTGTCAATTTTTCAAATGCCAAAGAATTTACCAATGACTATACGCATGGAGGTAACCCGAAAGCTAAATGGGGATATCAAGTTGGCTTTAGTACTGACTACTCGGTAACAAACTCTGTTTACTTCCAGTCAGGGCTTTCGCTGACTACGAAAGGAACCAGACACCAGGGCGCCGAGATTTGGATTGGTAGCACTACTCCTCCCACTACGTTTTGGGAAAGCACAACGAACCAGGTTTATCTTCAACTGCCTCTGCTGTTGGGTTACAAAATTAACTTGTCAAACTTGGCAAAAATGCGTGTCAATGCGGGCCCTTATATAGCCTATGGGATTGGAGGAAAGGAAATTATAAAAGAGAAAACTATTCCCGCATCCGTTAGAGATGACAAACGATTCACAAGCGATACGTTTGGTAAAGACTACCGTAGGTATTCTCCCTACAACCTGAAAAGACAAGACTACGGGATAAGTTTAGGCCTTGGCATTGACTACAAGAAAGTTGTTTTAAGTTTTGACTACCAGGTGGGCTTGTTAAATGTCGCTGAAGCGAACGAGCGAGATACAGCTCCTCTACCTGTAGATTATCGAAACAGAAATTTGTCATTGATAGTCGGGTATATTTTCTAAAGTCAGGTGTAGCCAATGGAGAGACTGCCAATCTTTTCACATAAGTTCAGCGGTTATGATCCCGCTCCGGCAGTGCTGTTGCAAAAATAAAGTAGCTGTTCAGTGAGTCGGGCAGTTTGCCGGTATAGGACTAGTTCAGGTCAGAAAACTCTTGCAGACTGCCCCAAAACAAGCATACATTAGCTTTTGCAGCAGCCATCGCACGGCACGTATACGACAAGCTATGAACGTTGAAATTAATTGAGTATAAAGCTAACCTCACGCTCTTAACTAAATTTAAGCCTGATTATATGTTAATAACTAATGGCTCAGCTATTAACATCATTAAACTCAATTGATAGATATGACCACTCAACTAGCCAGAAAAATTTCTTTCCGTATCCTAACACTAAGCATAACGATAGCCGCTCTTCTAAGCGCTTGTTCCAAACCTGGATCTGTTGATCCTCCCGTAGCTATCCCAGCTCAGTATGAACTCAAGGACGTTCGCTATTTCTTCAATATAGGAGATGGCGTTGATACGACAACGCTCCACCTAAAGGGCCTGCGTGTGCAGAATCCAGGCAGTACCCTATCTACCCAGCAAGTCGAAGATGGCTTTAGTGAATTAGTTAAAACATCTCAGTTCGTCATCGATCAGACTAACTTTCTGCCAAAGGAAACAGAACTAAGCCGATTCGAACTCAGGGTGCCACAACACTGGTATGGCAATGGGTCATTCGATTTTTCTGTCGAAACGTATCCTCTTAGCGTTACCCAGCAGCAAAAGCCTTATGGATTTGAGCAAAAGGAACTAGTAACGATCCGGATTCCCCCCAAGTCCAACGTTGACATCAGCCGCCAAATCGATGCTTATCACCTGGAATGTTCGTTCCAGGCCGTTCTGGAAAATAGAACGACGGGCCAACGCTACCCATTGACCGGCAAATGGAAAGGTCTTTTGCAATATGCCAATCCTACAACAATGCTGATGGAGTCTTCTTTGTAGGACTTTCCTGATAGCAGTCGAATTAGTAAACCACATACTCCTTATGAAAGCTACCTATTTACTCGTTTGCATGCTGCTTAGTTTGCTCAGCTGGCAATGTTCATCTAGTGAGGAGGCAGCACCTCCTAAACTGGATTATGATCAGGCTAGCCGTCAATTGATGAACGATTTAGCTCCTCAAATTGTGGGTCGATAGTCACTCCGCCAAGTCCAGGTTAAGTACAAAAATGAGTATGGCCAACGCGAAATTAAGCTAACCAAGGATAGTACATTTCAAAACCTGGCTACTCTGACGATTATACCGGCAAAAATTCCTCGTAGTTCGCCAGTTGATACCCGTCGTGGCGAATATGATGGGACGATTACCTATGGCAGTAAAACCTATCCGGTTTCCTTTGATATGTTAGCCAATGCAGAATGGATCGTCTCGAAAAAAGGACCTCAGACATTTTTCTTATTTGAGTATCACTTTCCAGACGGATCACACCTGACCGAGCCGGAGGAAGCATTTTTGCAGCATGTCGGTTTAATTGGAGACAATTTCTCGTTAGAAACTACAGTTGGGCAACCAACCATGATCTGGCGGGGCTTGAACAGAGGGATTGAACGGATCGAACTGGTTAGACAATAGTAGTTTAGTCATGAATTGCCTTAATCCCTTAAAACAGATGCATTAACTGCATTTGTAAGCCTATTTGATAGGAATGATAGTATGAATATCCAGAATGATCTTGGAGATTATACTGCATCGTCGGTTGAGCAATAAGCAGCAGGTGATTGTTCAGCTGGTAGATGGCTCCGATTCCAATCAGCGGAGTGATGGCTAAAGCTTTGCCAAACTTGACTGGCACTTCCTCGCCGGTGCCATCCAAATCAACATAACTAATACTTCTGAAGTCCAGGGAAGCACCCAGCGAAAAATAGGGAGAAAGCCGTTTGGTGGATGATTGATAATTCACCAATAAAGGCACCTTATAAGCATTGGTAAAGGGATGACTATAGCGATAGGGGAGTTGAGTGGAAATGCCGTTTATATCGATATGAGAGGTGCCATCTAAGCCATGAGTGGCCCAAATGCCTGTCGAAGCCGACCATTTTGGGGAGAAGCTATAACGGGCAGACAGGCCAAGCATATAATTGAGTGCATGCGAAGCTGAGGTAACGACTGTTGTTGGTAATTGAGTGTTCAGGTCAGGAAAAGGCAGGTCTAACTTATAATCCGTATGGGCATAAATGGGTGCCAGGTTGACGGCCACAGCGAATCTACTTTGTCCAAAGGTCAAGGTAAGGCTTCCAAGAAGAAAGAGTCCGCAAAAGCCGATGCAAGTCCAAATTTTCATAGTCGTTAGGGATTAAATTCTGTTGAATACGCAACCGTTCAGTTAAGAAGCGCTGAAGTGATCAGATATAACGTCGGTGATGGATTTTGTATGAAAGAACTATACCCAGATCGCCGATGAGCTAAACCGGAACGGGTTTCGGACGCCAATGGATGGTGAGTTCCAGGCTAATCAGGTCATACGGTTAATTAAGTGGCAGCGGGTAGAAATAGCTACTTGAGAAGAACATTTCTCCTACTTAGTTAGTCTTTTTTGTATGTTGCCCCTGCGTACGCTCCTTATCGATCTATTTACTTGCAAGCAATGACTGGCTCCGATAAGCCTTTTGACAAGAAGACGCTTGGTGAGCGTCTGGATGTACATTTCGCCCTACAAGCGGCCGGGCTAGGGGCTTGGGAAATGGACCCCCAAACCAACCACGTCCAATGGGATGACCGCTGCCGCGAGCTGTTCGGTCTGGCCAAAGACCATATAGTGGCCTATCAACAGGCCGTTCAGCATATCCATCCCGAGGATATTGACCAAGTTAATAAGGCTATAAACTGGGCGATGAACCCTGAGTCAGATGGATTCTATGATCAGACTTTCCGCACCCTGGGAGCCGATGATGGCCAACTGCGCTGGGTACGCTTTCAGGGACGCGCCTATTTTAGCGAGGCCGGTAAGTTGTCCCGATTCGCCGGCATCGCTCAGGAGGTTACTCAGCCCCAGCCGATACCAGCCCACCGCCAGCAGCGAATCTACGAAGCCATTACGGCCAGCACACCCGACCTGGTCTATGCTTTTGATCTGAGCTATCGGTTCACTTATGCTAATCAGGCATTATTAGCGATGTGGGGCAGTACCTGGGAAAAAGCCATTGGCAAAGGGCTACTGGAAAACGGCTATGAACCCTGGCATGCTCAGATGCACGAACGGGAAATCGACCAGGTAGTAGCCACGAAACAACCAATCCGGGGTGAGGTAGCCTTCCCTCACGCCACGTTGGGCAGACGCATTTACGACTACGTATTTGCCCCTATAGTTAATGAGAAAGGGGAAGTCGAGGCCATCGCCGGCACGACCCGGGACATTACCGATCGGAAGCGGGCCGAAGCCGCTTTAAAGGTCAGTGAAGAACGTTTCCGTTCGTTCGTGATGGCGAGTTCAGACGTGGTCTATACCATGAGCGCCGACTGGCGGCAAATGAATCAATTGGTAGGCAAAACGTTTTTGACCGATACCCAACAGCCCAACCGCGACTGGCTGCTGAAATATATCCCGGCAACAGATCAGGCACAGGTAGAAAGCGCCATCGAAGCGGCCATTGCGGGCAAGCGGGTGTACGAGCTGGAGCATCGGGTGATTCAGGCCGATGGTCAGATTGGCTGGACTTTCTCGCGGGCCGTACCCATTCTGGATGAGCAGGGCCAGATTCTGGAATGGTTGGGTACTGCCAGTGACGTAACTGAGCAGGTGCAGGCGCTGCAACAAAAAGAAGAAAGCCTGCGTCAGCTGCTAACTTTATTCGAGCAGTCACCGGTGGGCTTAGCCACCCTCAGCGCTGATGACGAACTGGTTTTTCAGTGGGCCAATACGTTTTACGGGGAGTTGGTGGCTCGTCCGAACCAAGACCTTGTGGGCAAACCATTACTGGAAGCATTGCCCGAAATCAAAGGCCAGGGCTTCGATGGTATACTGAAAGAGGTCATTGCAACGGGAACGCCGTATATTGCCCTTGAGGTAGCGGTGAATATCCTTCGGGATGGCCGGCTGGCCACCATCTATGTAGATCTAGCCTACCAGCCTCGAAAGGGAACTCAGAGTGAGGTAGAAGGTATCCTGGTGTTGGCCACCGATGTGACTCAGCAGGTCAGAAGCCGAAAAGAAATTGAAGCGAGTCAACAACTCTTGCGGGATCTGGTGCTATCAGCCCCTATTGGTATTAGTATCCTGAATGCGGCCGATTTGGTGATCGAAACAGTTAATGATGCGTTCATAGAAGTAGCCGGCAAAACGTATGAGCAATTGATAGGGCAGCATTACTGGGTGCCCTTTGCGGAAGTAGCGCCTTACTATGCAGACGCCTTAAGCAGGGTGGCCCAGGAAGGAGAAACGTTTTCAATCAACGAGGTAGAAATGAGGTTGATTCGGCATGGCCAGGAAGAGTTGATCTATGTCACGTTTGTCTATATGCCGATAAAAGATACGGCAGGCCGGGTACAGAAAGTGGCCGTTTGGGTATTGGAAAACACCCATCAGGTAACCCAGCGACGAAAAATCGAAGAGCAGGTCCAGCAACGCACCGAGGAACTAGCCGCAGCCAATGAAGAATTGGCGGCTACCAATGAAGAACTGGCTGGCAGTAACGAAGAGTATGCGGCCATCAATGAGGAACTGGAAGAAGCCAACTTCCTGCTGAACCGCTCCAACGACAACCTCCAGCAATTTGCCTACGTGGCCAGCCATGACCTGCAGGAGCCGCTTCGCAAAGTGCAGTCCTTTGGTGATCTGCTAACCCAGCAATACAGCGACCAACTCGGCGAGGGCGTGACGTATCTGGAACGGATGCAGGCAGCGGCCTCTCGAATGTCAGGCTTGATTAAAGATTTACTGGCCTACTCGCGCATTTCGACTCAGCGTGATAGTAGGGGCCCGGTGTCATTAGCGTCCATTGTGCAGACCGTATTGACGGATTTGGACCTGGTGATTGAAGAAACCGGGGCTCAGGTGGAGGTCAGCCCCTTACCAACCATTGACGGTGACCGTTCCCAGTTGGAGCAGCTCTTCCAGAACCTGCTGGCTAACGCGCTGAAATTTCGTCAACCGGAAGTCACCCCCAGGATTCAGGTAAAGGCGGGCTGGCTGGCGGCTGACCATCTGCCAATTGGTATTAAACCGGCTCGAAAGTCAATTGCTTATCACCGCATTGAGGTGATCGACAACGGTGTAGGCTTTGATGAGAAGTATCTGGACCGCATCTTTCAGGTCTTTCAACGCCTACATGGAAAGAGTCAGTTTGCCGGTTCAGGTATCGGCCTGGCCATCTGTGAGAAGGTGGTTACGAATCATGGCGGAGCCATCACAGCCAGTAGTCAACCTGGCCAGGGAGCAACATTCATCGTGTATTTGCCTGTCTAGCCGGTTAGCTGCAGACCTCAACTATCAGCCACGTTAAGCATTCGAACCGAATTAGCTGGTGGCCTACCCTTAAGTCTTCTTACGATCAATGACTTTCCTGGCTCCAAACCTTACTGATTCAGTAGTAAACGAGCCCCACTCATCCAGGTTACAGGAACCGAAACATCGTAAACAATACGGCGGGCCGTGGCCAGATAGCTTTGAGGAATGATAACCGCATGCTTCAGATGCACGCTATCTGTAGCAATTGGCACACGGCTACAGGACCAAACGCTCGAATCGTTCCAGTAACCACTTTTAACGGTGTACATCTGTTCACAGGCCGCTTTCGTCTGAAAGATTATTGAATTTGAAAAGGCGGAGCTTTCAGTCGGCGAACAAAGTGCTCTCACTTGCCATTCGTATTGTGTTGAGCTAGCTAAATTCGTTAAGCTGTAGGTACTCAGATTATGGGCACTAATGGTAAGGCTACTAACTGTCGTCCAGTCGGCAATTCCCACGGCACGCCAGCGGATTTCGGCGCGCGTATCACTGGCTCCATTAAAAAAATACCAACCCAGCGTCGCTGAATTTTCGGTTATATCGTACGTACCCGGACTAGGAATACCACATGGATACGTTACAAAACTAGCGATCGCCGAGTAGTCCGAATATGGCCCATCTGGACATTTTGTCCGCACCTGCCATTCATAGCCAGTACCACTTAAGAGGCCACTGAGTGCACTATTGTTCGCAGATAGATTGTTCATCTCTGTCCAGTCGGTGGTACCTGTCCGCCGGTACCGCAAATCATAGGTAACGCCAATACCCATGGGGCTCCAGCTCAGGGATGCTCCTGAAATGGTGGCGGAATAAAGGCTGAGACCTACCGGCGTTCGGCATTGGGTCGTAAAGTTCGGCCCACTAGTGAACTCCGAGCTGACCGAAGGCGAACAGGTCGTTCTGATTTGCCACTCAAAGGTTGTATTGTTGGGTAAACCGGTGGCATTAAAACTACCGTCTGTCGTGGTAGCCGTCAGGTTGCTGACGGTGGTTGTCCAATTGGAAGAACCCAGAGGACGATACCTGATTTCGTAGGTAGTACCCGCTTCATTGCCTACATACCAGAAGAACTGGACCGATGACGAGGTAACATAGGAGACATAGGCATTATTCGTCGTGACCGGATTACAACGGGTGGTGAAGATAGCCGTTGCCGAGTACTCCGACTGAGCACTTGCTGAACACGCCTGGCGGACCCGCCACTCGTAGGTCACATTGGTGGGAAGACCTGTTAAGTTATAATTGGTAACACCCAGATTACTGATCGTGCTCCACACCCCGCTACCCACGGATCGATACTGAAGCTCGTAGGTATTGCCTGGCTCGGCACTCCCATTGACGTACCAGGATAAGCGGGTAGCCGTAGCCGTTGTCGTGTTGTTGAGACCTTGAGGAATGGCACATACAGTGGTAAAGTAACTGGATGCCGAAAAATCAGACTGTTGCCCGCCTGGACAAAAGCTCCTCGCCTGCCATTCGTATAGGGTGTTGTTGGTCAGCCCACTCACCGAATAAGCCGTCGCGGTTAAGCTACTGACTACCGTCCAGTCGGCAGCTCCCACTGCGCGATACCGAAGTTCAGTCGTACGACCCGTTTCGTAATAGTTGAGTGACCAGTAGAGGTATGCTGAGGAAGACAATACATTGGATACCTGTAAGGAGGAAGGCACCAGACAGGATAAGGTCGAAAAGGTCTGGAGTGTCGTAAAGTCGGAACTCACCGTTGGCGAACAGACTCCCTGCACCTGCCATTCGTAGGCAGTTGAAGGCTGTAAGCCCGTTAACGAATAGTATCCTGTGGTCGATCCCAGGTTAGGGACGACAGTCCAGTTTGGATCGCCTACCGCACGCCAGCGCAGACTATAGGTCTGGCCGGGAACTGACGTGCTCCAACTGAGATTGGCCGATGCACGGGCCGGATACGAATACGGATAGGCGGGTACCTGACAGGGTATGGTGAAACTAATAGGCCCCTCATAGTGATCACTACCCGTCGTTCTGACCCGCCACTCATAGGTTGTGTTGGGGGCTAATCCGTAAATAGTCACCCTGTTTTCCGTCAGATTGGGGATTGTATTCCAGGTCGGGCTATCTACAGCCCGCCATTGTACTTCATAGGTAGCACCCGTGCCGGCGGCAGGCCAGTTTAAGATGGCAGTAGTTCCGGTGATGGATGTGGTTAACCCTGACAGGGTGACATCAATTAGTGAACTAAGACTTCCCGTCGTAGTATTTGAAGGACGTACCCGATAATAATAGTGGTTTGGTGCAGTTGCGCGACTATCGGTAAAGGTGGTAGCATTCGGCTCTACACCACCAATGGGAACAAAGCCCGTAGTGGGCGATGTCGAGCGTTCGATGAAATAGCCCATTTCATTCGTCGCATTGTCCTGCCAGGTCAAGGTCACCAAAGAGCCATTCAGACTGACACGTAAGTTACTGGGCGCCGGGGCATCGGTGGGTGGGGCATCGAGCGAGTAAGCGGTATGTGTCTGGCGGAGGGCTAAGCCTGCCTGCATCCGATCATACTGGCCGGGAGTAAAGTCATGCGTACAGGGATAGTAATAGGACATGATGTTGGTGATCGAGGGCGAGTAGGGTTCTCCATTGGCATCGCGGGCGGTGCTGTTTGGGTCGTATTGGGGACACGTTGTATTGGTCAAGTAAGCGCCTCCCATATTGTAGGGATCGGCGGGAGTATCACAGATCAAATCACCATCGGTCGTGCAGTTGGCCCCGGCCCCCCGCGTAACTAGCTCAGTTGTCGTTGCATTACCATTGTTATTGCCAAACGTATGGTAGAGGTTAAAGTTATGGCCTAATTCATGCGGAATCAGCCGGTTGCCCACATCCTCTATTGGGCCAACGACTCCGGTCATGATAAATGAACGGGTTGAGTAGCTGGCATTTGCGGGATAATAAGCGAATCCCCCTACAGTTGAGTTTGTAAATCGGTTTACATAGTACTGGTTCATTGCATTGGTCGCATCCCGACCGTCTACCACTGGCCCTTCAGGATAAGGGAAGCTGCTGAACAACGCATCATTGTCGATATAATCAGGTGTGGTACCGGCGAAGTAGAATTGAATACCATAGCCATTTGAGAGGTAGTAACTATTGGTGATCGCCATTGCCTGATTTAAATTGGCCAGCGAAAAGCCACCAGACCCATCACTTTGGCGAAGAATGTGAGGTCGAATAGGCACATAAGTGATGGCGGTGAAGGCCGCTCCCGAGGCTCGTTTGCGTTCCAGAGCCAGGTTACCCTGTTGCACCAGTGCGCGTATCTGTTGTGGAGTGAGGTCTTCCGTACCGCATTGTGGTTGTAAACCTGGAGACGGTTGAGCCAGCAATTGGCTACTAAAGACAAAAAAGAGCGACCAACTGAGAATACCGGTAACGATTCGATTCATAAATTTTGACAAAAATGAAGTTAGTTTTACAGGTTAGACTAAGTCTACTTTACTGATTGAGGATCGCCCAGCCCAGGCTGCCATTGACGTTCCCTTAGCAACTAGACCATTGCGATCTCTTTCATGGCAATGGCCGACCCGCAAAAGGCACCGAAACCCGGTCCGATTGTCGTAACAACATCTATAACCACCATTCACATTACTCTACTGTAGAAGCGGTAGGGTTCCCCGCCACGTCAGTTTCTCGTTGGATAATAGCCAGGTGTGGCCTTTATCATTATTGCCCTGATAAAATAAATAGGTTTGTCGGTTACGGTCTTCAAAAATGTGCGGATGGCCCGACTCACTGGCATTCCAACTACCCGGCATACCATTTTTCAGAAAAGGTTCTGTCTGCATCCGCTCCCAGTGCACGCCATCTTTACTGTGTGCGATGCCGATCTGCTGCGGCCAGTTGTTATAGGCACCCGCGTAAAACATCACTAGCTCTCCTTTGCGCTCGATCACCGAAGCGCCTTCAATACACTCGCCTTCCCAGGCTAATTCCGGCTTTAGAATCGGGCCGTCGGTAGAGAGTTGTTTCCATTCGTTCCGATTAAAGGAGGTTGTCAGCGGGGTTGCGGCTACGCCCAGAATCTGGGTTTTATAGGCTGGATCACGGGTAGCAAAATAGAGAAAATACTGGTTTTTAAATCGATACACTTCGGCATCGATGGCCCGACCGCAGTTCCACGAACCCGTGGGGTGAAAAATTGGGTTTGTTTCATTGCGCTGGAAGTGGATGCCATCCACCGACCACGCATGGCAGATGGCATCTTTAGGCCCTCCCCCATACGTCTGGTAAAACAGGTGCACTTTGCCATCTTTCAGCAAAGCACCGGGCGCGCAGATGCCAGCTCTTTCATAGTCGGCAACGGGCGGAATTTCCGCAATTTTTTGCCAGTCGATCAGATTCCGGCTTTCCGCAATACCAATACCCCAACCCTGTTTTACCCCGCTCGAATCGGTATAGGCCGGCACGGAAAAATACATCAGATAACGGCCCTTGAATTTAACCACGTGCGGATCTTTGGCATACGGTCGGCCCAGTCGGGAGCGATCGCCATACATCATCTTGCGAGGTTCTTTTCCATCAACGACATTTGGATGCAGCCAGCCGCTACTCAACATCAGAAGAAGGCCAAGGCCGATCGGCACTAAAAATCGATATTGTTTCATACTGTATTCGTGTAACCGGTTTTGGGGCAAAAGTCTAAGGGTTCGACATACGGGTTAATGGCTTGACTGGCAACCACAAACCCCAGGCTCGTCGTCGTTAAATGATGTGTATTGGTGAGCAACTACAAACCGATTAAACCTACCGTAAATGTATATAAAACAGTGATCCTCTGCTTGATGGTTGATTCTTTGATGAACTCTCCTGTACTTAGGATGAATGTCGGGAAAGTGATAATACCTAAACAAAACGAGCTCGATTAGTGAGCTGCGTAATGAAACTCAGGAAGCATGGACTAAAAAACGAACGGATAGATAAACGCCCGATCTCATCGAAACCGGGCGTTTCAAGAATTAAATACAAACTAAGGTTTCAGCAGCTTCAGTTGCTGGTGTTCCTGAGTGGTATTGACCCGTAAGAGCAGGATTCCCTTGCCCGCACCAACTGGCACACTCACCCGTTCTACTGAACCAACTTCCTCAAGCCGTTGCTGATGCAGTACTTTGCCCTGAAGGTCCGTCAGGTTCAACTGAACGGCCTGACCCGCTACCCCACGAATTTCTACTTCCACAGATTTATCTTCGATTGGGTTACCCAGTACCTTCACCTGTAAACCCCTTTCGGCATCTGACGCGCCCACTCGGGTGGGTGCCGTGCAGACCGCCAGCCAGTTATAGACATAGCTGGCTATCGAACTACCCTGTTTAGCATTCAGGGTTATCCTGGGGTTATCCGTGTACAGATTCAGACTATAAGGTCCCGGATTGGTGGTAGTCGGCATCTCATTAACCACCGAGAAACTAATCGGTGAGCTGTCGGTACCACCGTACTGGGGCGTAAATGTTACCCGCCGAAGCCCAGGACTCACTACCTCACAGCTCACTGTCGAGACACCCACAATGGTAAAGCCAGAAGGCGTAGTCGGTGCTGGATTGACCGTCAACTGAAAGCTGGTTTGGGCCGACAAACCAGCTGGATCCAGAGCCGTGACCTGAACACTACTCACTCCGGTCGTTGAGGGTGTGCCGCTGACCAAGCTCCCATTGACACTTAACCCCGCCGGTAAACCCGTAGCGGAATACGTTAAGGCTTGCCCATCAGGATCTGAGAAGTAGTTGTTTAGATTCAACTGATAGGCTTGTCCCACTAAAATGATCTGATTGGGAATGCCTGAGGTTGTAGGAGCCTGATTGGGATCGGTACCACTCTGGCAGGAGGCAAACCAGTTGTAGGCGAAGCGGGCTTCAGCATGACCGGCTTGATTGGCTACCAGTGTAATCACTGGGTTGTCGGTGTAGAGCTTGAGCGAATACGGTGGAGGAGCCGTGGTAGTGGGCATCTCATTGACCACCGAGAAACTGATAGGATTGCCATTGGCCCCACTATACTGGGGTGTAAACTGAACCTGATAGCCACCCTTGGCTTCATCGATGAGCTGACAGTTCACCATTGTCACCTTGGTAATGGCAAAGCTACCCGGCAGGATCTGCAAACTGACCGGAGCAGCTTGCGGACTGGTGCAGTTACCCACCGAACAGGTAGCCGTGAGCGTGTAGTTGCCCGGCTGGGTGAAGGTATAAATACTACCGATGGCCTGACCCGTTCCGCCCTGAGGGAGCCAGTTGATACTACCCCCGCAGCCAGTGGCCGTCACCGAGATGGGCTGGTTGGAAGTCGAGCTAGCCGAGGCTTGTAAGGTTGGCGCAGCCAGATCCGCGTTGCTGGTGACGGTCGTGCTGGCTACCGAAGAGCAACCACTGCCCGACAGTACCGTCACGGAGTAAACCCCTTCCTGGCTAACCATAGCCGTATTGCCACTGCTGGTGATGGGACCATTGGGGCCACTGAAGCTGTAGCTACTGCCCCCGCCCGCTGTCAGGGTCACACTAGTCTGGACACAGGTTAGGGGACCATTATTTTGCAGGCTGGCCGAAGGCAGGCTATTCACCGTCACACTGGTGGCCGCGGTGGCCGTACAGCCACTGGCATAGGTAATGGTCACCGAATACGCGCCACTACTGCTTACCGTAGCTGTATTGCCTGCACTCCCCCCAATCTGTGACGCTCCCTGACTAAACAGATAACTGCTACCCCCTGGACTAGCCGTCAGCGTGATACTGGCCGGAGAACAGACAACCGATGAACCAGGGGTCAGACTAACCGACTCGACCGGACAGCCCACTACCAACGAGGTGGGATTCGCAGCGCCCCCAACGCTCGGATCATCGGTGAGCGCCGAGGCATCATTGGTCTCATTGCCGTCACTGTCATAGGAAAGGGTGGCCTGATTGGACAGGGTCTGGCCAGCCGTGCCATTCTGGATCGTAGCCTGAATGGTTATGGTTATGCTACCGGCAGGTGAAATGCTACCATTCCAGGTCACGGTATTGGTGCCCACTGTTGCCAGGGCGGTACCGCCGTCGGCCTGGGCCGAAACCAGATTCAGGGAAGCGGGCAGGATATCCACCAGTTCATCCCCCGGATTATTGGCTTGCGTGGTTTGGCCTGTGTTGGTGAGTACCAGAGTATAAGTTATGGCACCGCCGGGGATAAAACTACCCGATACAGTCTTGGTAGCACTGATCATGGGCCCGTTGAGCACACTCAGACCAAAGGCGTTGGTGGTCAGGGAGTTGCAGGCACTAGTGACTACCAGTGAATAGCTGCCAGCCTGACTGGGCTGCACATTGGTCAGCGTCAGGGTGGCGGAGCTCTGACCACTGACCATTCCGGCCCCATTGTACCACTGCAAGCTGGTGGGTATGCCGCTGATGCCGACCGGTACGCGCACATTGGCTCCGGCGGCTACCGAAGAACTGCTGACGGGCTGCTGGGTGATGGCCAGGATAGCGGAGGTGCCCTGAAACTCATAAGCCCCTATATCGATCTGACCACTGGCATAAAAGCGGGGATTGCCTGCCAGATCGGTGGCCGGTCCAGCGGCATTGTTGTAGGCTGTGTTATCCCCCGCATTGATGGCCGCAGAGCAGGCGGTTAGTTGCAGATCGGTCTCACTTACAAAGGGCGAAGTGCTGGTGGTCAGGTTGGAGGGATCGGTGGTGTAACCCGTTACGGTAGGTTCCAGCAGCGAAGAACGAATGGTTATGTTGTCTCCATTGAAGGAATTGGCTCCTCCATTATCAAAGAAGACCCCATTGGTCACGCTTATACTGGCGTCAACGTTACAAAAAGCGCTACCACCATTCGAACCAGAATTAGCCCTAAAACTGACATTGGTCAGGACCGGACTGCTGCTACCTTGAGATGCGTCATTTAGCAGACCGCCACCAAGGGTAGCCGAGTTGCCAATAAAGCTGACATTGATCAGCACAGGGCTGCTGTTGCCTTGAATAGTTCCGTTGTTATACAGCCCCCCACCAAAGGAAGCCGAGTTGCTAATGATGCTGACATTTTGTAGCCTAGGACTACTGTTCCCGCCATTATTTCCATTATTAAACAGGCCTCCTCCAGCACCAGCTGAGTTAGCGACCAGGCTCAGATTGACCAGCATGGGATTACTGCTGTTGCCCGCTCCACCGCCATCATTTAATATACCTCCGCCAGTGTTATACGAAAAGGCATTATTACCATTTGCGTTGCCGCCCGTGATCACTATCCCATCCAGGCGAGTATCCGCACTGGCATTCTTAAATCGCACGACATTGTAGGTGTTATCGGTGATGTTATTCAGGGTACCAATATCCCCGGAGAAGGTGGTGCTGGAGGGAAATGTGGTTCGGGCATCTGGCGAAGGGCCACTACCTGCATAACCCCCATATACTTTCAGCCCTGAGGGAATAGAAAAGCTGATCGTGCGGTCGGTGCCTGTTGTGGGCTTATACAAACCAGCTCCGACCCAGACCTGGGCCCCACAACCAGCCGCCGTATTGATGGCCGTTTGCAGGGCCGTTCCCGAAAGTGCATTCGTCCAGCTACTGCCGTTCTGAAGGCCCGCCCCCGTAGGGGTTACGTACACCACCGAACCACAGGGCAACGCTTCTACACTGACAACGGCACTGGTCATCGAGGAACAGCTCCCGGTGGTACCTGTCACGGAGTAGGTCCCAGTGACACTGGCTGATATAGCCGCCGTCGTTTGCCCACCTGACCAGCGATAAGAGCTGGCTCCCGAAGCCGTCAGGGTGGTACTATTGCCCTGGGTAATGGTCAGGGACGGATTGGCGGTAATGCTCACCGTTGGCAGGGGGTTCACCGTTAACGAAAAGGCGGTGGAGGTGACGGAGTTGCACGAACCGGTCACTACGACGGAATAGCTGCCACTCTGAGCTGTGGTGACATTGGATAGGCTGAGCGTCGCTGATGTCTGACCATTGACAAGAGTCCCATCTCTATACCACTGGTATCCACTGACCGTTCCGCTCACACTGACGGCGGCCGTGACAGTCTGTCCGGCACAGACACTCTGTCCGGCGGGCGGCTGGGTCGTTATATCAGTGGGTATGCCTGGCGTAAACCGCTGTACCCGATCGTTCGATGAATCGACCACGTACAGATTTCCACTGCCATCAAAGGCCAATCCGGATGGGCCAATAAACTGGTTAGGTGCACTGCCCCCTCCATTCTCCCCCGCCACGGTGATGCCTGCCGTGGCCGAGGTGGAATTAGGCGGAAATTTCTGTATTCGATGGTTATTCGCATCGGCCACGTACAGATTGCCACTGCCATCGACGACAATAGCCTGAGGGTTAAATAGTTGAGTCGGCGCATCACCAGGCCCATTGCCGCCGACTACCAGGGTACTGGCGGTGGCCGAGGTGGAGTTGGGCGGAAATTTCTGTATTCGTTGATTACTCGTACTGACCACGTACAGATTGCCACTGCCATCAAAGGCCAATCCGGCTGGGCCGAACAACTGGTTGGGTGCACTGCCCCCTCCATTGCCCCCCGCCACGGTGGTTCCCGAGGTGGCTGAGGTCGAGTTGGGCGGAAATTTCTGTACCCGGACATTCCCATTATCGACCACATATAGATTCTCACTACCAGCGATAAACACATCGAGTGGTGTAGTAAGCTGGTTAGCCGCGCTGCCATTTCCATTACCGCCCGCCACCGTGATGCCTGAAGTCGCCGAGGTGGAGTTGGGCGGAAATTTCTGTATTCGATGGTTGTTCCTGTCTGCCACATACAGATTACCAGCCCCATCGATGGCTATGCCTCGCGGTTGATCCAATTGAGTCGTGCCATTTCCAGATCCATTGCCCCCGGCAACGGTAACACCGATGGTGGATCCCGGCGCAAACTTCTGAACCCGGTTATTACTCTTATCCGATACGTACAGGTTGCCGCTCCCATCGATGACGATACGATCAGGCGAGTTGAATTGGTTGTTGGCGCTACCTCTGCCATTGCCCCCCGCTACGGTGGTACCATTGGGGCAGAACTGCGCCTTCAGGCCGGGAGCACTCATCACCAGTAGCATCAACACCACGACGCATCGAGTGGTCAGGCCAGCCCATTCCTTATAAGCAAGTACTAGTTTTTTCATACGATCAATGGTTAATCAGAGGCTCGTTAATTGATTGAGAAATTGTATTCGACATGAATAAGGCCCGGTTGCTTTTCTGCTCATCCAGAGCTGTTTTTCCTCGAATGGATCTAGCTGAAAATAGCCGGTCTAGATTTGGAGGTGACGGTTACAGCGAATAGACTACAGAGTTGGGTTGGAGCGGATACGAAACCGATAGATCTGGACTAAATACGGGTCTGCCTGGGCGTTCGCGCTGACTTTACGCCAACTTATGGCCTGAGCACGTTCACTGGCGGTACAACTGGTTGACACCTACATTTAACTGGCGTCTGACCCACTGTCGCTGAGATTGGAATCCGACAAAGAAGTAGCCTGCCGAAGCGACCAACAGGTCACAAAATAATACCTAAAGAAACCAATATCTGGTCAGAACAAATACCGAGTTACTAAGAAGAGGTTTTTTCATACGTAGATTGAGTGAAGGAATAAGTAATCAGAAAAATCGAGTGAAAGTATGTAAAAATGAAGCCTGATCATTTATCTACTGATGATCCATATATTATTTTGATTATATGGCGCAATGGTCAGGAGAATAGGCTGTTATCGCGTCTTTCTGGATAGCACAACAGAATTTGGACACATTGATTTTCCTGACAATACATTGTCTTTTCTTACCTGGTGCTGACTAGTAGCCAACAGCCCCAATCGGTAAAGGCGGAGGCTGTTAGAAAGGCCAAAAGTAGGTTTATTTCTGTTTTAGTACCTGTATTAGAAGTTGCTCCAGCTCGGCTTGCTTTTGCTTAACGGCCTGCAACCCCTGGTGATCCTGCCGACGCTGCTGTTGAAGTTGCTGGTTGGCTTTTTCCAACTGAATAGTATACAGCGTCAACTCCTCGAGCTTCTCCAGCAACCTGCATCCATTTTAGCCACATTAATACGACCAGTCATACATATAACAAACCAGGCACTGAACTAGTCTGCCCGGCCAATTTGTACTTGCTGGGCGAAAAAAATTAGTACTCAGCAACAAAAACGCCCGATCTCATCGAAACCGGGCGTTCATTTCTAACCCATCTTTTTAGGCCGTTTAGACCCAGAAAAGGGCCGTACCCAGCTACAGGGTACAGATGCTTTAATAAGTACTTACCAATTGGTATATACCCATCGGGAGCTCATGAACTCTGCACCGAACGTATCCCGCATACGTTGACTATTTCTACGCTTAGAAGGCTTTGGGGAGTCGGGTAAACGATTAATGCATCATCACGATTTCTGCTGCAATAATACCATCCACTCAGAGTGGACGATATTCACAAAGCTGGGATATGGGAGCAATGGCTTGATGAACCTGTAAGTAATCAATCGGCTCAACGTTGAGCTCATAATACTTTATTACACCCTATTATATTCTTTCGTTACCTGTTGATACCACTGCCAGCCTTCGGGTGAGCATTCAATGGTAATGTGCACAAAAGTACTTCGTTCATCTAACCCGATCTGTTTATACTGAAAGAAATCGGCAGACAGATCAATTAATTTGGGGTCTAAGTAATTAAGGAACGGGTAGGTTACGTAATCACTCACGTTCATCACGACGGTTCTTGTTTGTGGTTGGTAAGAATAGGGAATAATTAACGAATAGTCAATCTGTACATTACATTGGTAACTAGCCTTCTTTATGCCCACAACCGGAAAGTAAAATGGATTGCATATGATCGGTGGAATGGATAACTAGATGGGCTTACCAACCTAAATGCATAAGCTATGAACGTAACAATAGACGATGAGCCGCTTCCTGGAGATTATTATGGGGTAATTTATAAAGGCAGTTTGCTAATACCTCTTGCCGGGTTAGTGCTGACAGGAATTGCTGTCTGGTATCTTCTCAAAAACGTAAATGAGGGGAAATAATACATCAGGAGGGGCGAATTACACGAAACCCATTACGGATTGCTGGCCTATGAAGTTACTGGTGTCGCCTGGCCAACTATTCGATTTATTACCGCCTTGACTGACTCTGCATCATTGTTGATGACTGCAGGATTTCTAACGCGCATGATGTGGGAGACCTTAGCGAGGAAGTGGGCCTTTCTATGCACTGGAGATCAAATGCTTACCTAACCCTGCGTATCGTATTTCGTGAACCACTTTCTGGGCCACATATGTCCAGATTAATTCAGCAGGCATCTGCCGTTGAAACTCTTCGGAGAGCATCAACACATAAGTAAAGGGGATAAGAACAGCCTTGATAAGAACCTTGTTATAGCCTTCTTTTGAATCGAGCTCATGGCCGGGAATTTGCTCAAATATCTTGATCGAAAAGAGCTGCTTGCCGATGAAGTCCTGCCTGATGCCAATCTGGCGAGTGCCATATTCGTTTCGAACTCCGTTTATTGGCGTATACCAACTTTTCATATAGTAACTCGATAGATGATTCGTTGCAACTGGCTACATCTTGTCCCCGCCAGCTCTAGCCATCCATTTCATGGATGACCGCCTTATTTCACCTATTTAGAGTACTTGAAAAGCAAGGAGTCACTTTTTTTAATTATTATGTAATAGGGTTGCGGCTCCAGAAGCTAGTATAGTGCGATTTAATAAGTCAACGCATAGATCCCAGTAGTCGTTAGATCCATGTCTCCTCAGCAGATGGAGATACTTATTGGCAAAGAAATCTCCCTATCGTTCCTGCCATCACGGATAGGAAGAAAGGATTGGTGATCTAGGTAGAGGAGTAAGTGTAAAATAGGTCAGTTGAAAGTGGGCCTTATCAAGGGCAGTCACTGACTGGATCGCCCCGGCGCTTTCGCTACTTTGCCAGTTGCGGTCTCCATATTTTAGAGGCACCAGGCTACCCGTGGGCTGGTTATGGGTTCTAGCGATGTAAAATGCGCTATTGACCGCTTTTTGATATAAAGCGCTACCATCCCTAAAAAGCACCTTTATGCCTCCCGTCCTGGACTGATGGGTTATATCATATAAGTGACAGCCCGCAGGAAAATCAACTCTCTGGCCCGACTGGATAGAGATGGTGTACTGATAAATCAAAGTATCGAAACGAACCAGAGGGATGTATTTGGGCTGGCTCAGGCTCCGTATGGGAAACAACAGCATAATAAAGAGAGTGTGTTTCATTGCTAGCCAATAAAGTGTAGTATACTGTCTATCTTTCACGCTAATCTCAAATAAAGTCATTAGTCGAGGCTGGTAAGCCCTACCTGGCCCAGTACGCTGTATATTTTGTGAAGTAGTAATCGTCAACCGCGACTAAGGGGCGTCTCCCGCAAGGCTTCCATTCTTGCAGATTGCCTAATCTGTACCCTGTAGGATGAAGATCGGATCGGAGGCACAAATCAGAACAAACTGAACCTGTAAGCTACCTTAATGGACAAAAAACGTCCATAGAGATGATCTATGGACGTTTTAAGGTTTAACTATCCGTTTATACGAGTGTATTCTGTGATTTCAATTTCTCCTTAAACACTTTTTTGAACTTATCGAGTTTAGGAGCGATCACAAATGCACAATAACCCTGATCCGGGTTTTTGACGAAGTAGTTTTGATGATACGCTTCCGCTTCATAGAACGTGCTGGCTGGGCTAATTTCCGTTACAATCGGATTAGCGTAAGCCTCTGCTTTGTTCAGTTCGGCTTTAGCCGTTTCGGCCAATTGTTTCTGCTCATCGTTGTGATAGAAAATTACCGAGCGATACTGCGTTCCCACATCTGCGCCCTGACGGTTCAATGTGGTTGGATCATGACTACGGAAAAACGCTTCCAGCAACTCCTGATAGGTGATTTTCGATGGATCGAATGTAACCTCAACGCATTCAGCGTGGCCAGTTGTTCCGGTGCAGACTTCTTTATAGGTCGGATTAGGTTTGGGACCGCCCTCATACCCCGAAATGGCTGAAATAACGCCATCCAGCGAATTATACATCGCTTCTGTACACCAGAAACAGCCCGTACCAAACGTGGCTTTTTCGAGGTTTGTTGATTGATTTGTTGTCATGCGTAGGGTGCTTAATCATGGCTGTTGGCTTTGTGTATAGCTGCTCTCGCAGGTATATTTGGCCAGGCAACACCAGTTGTAGAAATAGCTAACAACCATTACTTGAAATTCTGGTTGTTAGCTGTATTAGTAACGTAACTGACTCGCGTAAAGTTTGCGCCCATATCCTGTGAAAGATTTAGATACCGACCGCTTCCGCTATGACGGCGACAAACCGTTCAAGATTAAAAAAGCCCCAACTAAAGTTGATGATCTCTACGAAGATGATGTTCATTATGAGGCATTGCTCCGCCAGCAGGCCGAAGAAATTGATAAATGGCAGGAGCGTATGTACATTCATAACCATTATGGACTAATCGTTGTCTTTCAGGCGCTGGACGCAGCCGGTAAAGATGGCACCATTCAGCACGTCTTTACGGGTACGAACCCAGTGGGTGTCCATATATCGTCGTTCAAACGCCCAACCGAGCAGGAACTCGACCACGATTTTCTATGGCGCAGCTGGCGTGACCTTCCTGAACGAGGTACAATCGGAATCTTTAATCGGTCGTATTACGAAGAAGTGCTGGTAACGAAGGTTCATCCGGAAATTTTAACCCAAAGTCAGCGGCTACCCGAAAAAGCCACTGCTGACATGGACAAATTGTTCAAGCAACGATTTGAGGCCATTCGTGATATGGAAAAGTACTTGTATCGAAATGGCTTTCCGACCGTTAAATTTTACCTGCATATTTCCAAAAAAGAACAGGCAGATCGACTCATCGCCCGGATTCAGGATCCAGCAAAAAACTGGAAATTTGAAGAGGGTGATGTTAAAGAACGAAACTTCTGGGACGATTATCAGGATGCCTACGAGACATGCATCAATGAAACTGCCACCGATAATTCGCCCTGGTACGTCATTCCGGCCGACGACAAAAAGAACATGCGCCTACTCGTTGGCCGTATTTTGATCGATGAAATAAAAAAGCTTCCCATTGCTGAGCCGACACCCGACGAAGCACGCTTTAAGGAGTTGCAAAAACTAATTCCAGTCATCCAGAAGCAGAATAATTAGGTTTTTAGGCGAACTAGTTGATCGTTGCGGTAAATAATTCGCCTTCTTTCAAGGGTCTGGCAGCGACCGATTTTTTGCCGACCTGTAGCGTTTTTAACGGTAACGCTCCGTGCATCACATGGAGCGTTACCTGCACTTGATTCCCTGCTTTTTTCTTAACGCAGGTGCCCCAGGCGTATCCATTCGACCAGAAATAAGAGCCTTCCTGAGCCGTGAAGCTCATCATCTGGCTTATCCCTGAATAATGAAAACCACTCAATGCCAGCGTTGACGCCCAACTCACCATTGCCCGCGCATAATGATGACCGCATTCGGCTTCGTCGAATGGATTACGTTTGCTCCCATCAAATCGATTCCGAATGTTACGAATGCAGCGCAAACCCGATTCGGTCTGGTTTTCATAGAGCATGCCAATAGCAGCCGTGTATTCAAATCCGGTCATTACTTCGGCAAAATACGGAAATGGCACTTTCGGGCGTCCTTTGGGCCAGCTGGCCATCAACAGAGCAGCTTCATCGCCCAGAGCGTATGAACGCATATTATTGAAATGGTCGGTCATGGATGACCGGTAATTATACTTCAGAATCGATTGTAAGGTGGTCTGCACGTGTTCTGGCTTCACCAGGTAGCCTAAGTCACAGACGTGAGCCATAAACTGGCCAACCAATTGATCGACCAGACAGCCCTTAGCCAACTGATACGCCGGATCTTCCTGCTGAATTTTATTAAATCCGGAAAAGGTGCCTTTGGCGATTAAATGGCCCGCCGGAGGAATTACCTGCTGTTCGTAATAGTCGCCGTTAAACAGATGATCATCGGTCCAGGCGCTTCCGGCCTTGAAAATCTGATCGCAGGTTTTGGCAAAAGCAACGTCCTTCATTGCTTCGGCCATCCTGGAAGCAGCCTTCAGTGCACCGAGATACCAGAACTGCATCTGTGGATTCGGTCCAAAATACTCCACATCCATCGTATTGTGTTGCGCCCCTTCCATAACACCGTCCTTATCGGCATCCCAGCCTCCCGGCACCCAGGCAAAGGCCAGCGTCCGTTTCACATTGGGCCAGTTTCTGGTCAGGAAATTCATATCGCCCGATAGTTGCCAGTCGCGGTAAAACTTCATTATTGTACCCATTTGCCCATCGGCGGCCGCAACCCCGCCACCAAAACCGGGTTTCAACGGCAACCCTACCCGAAAACTCATTAAACCTGTTGTGTCGAGGGCATAATTAAACTCGACATCACGCATGGTTCTGGCCAGATCACCAAACAAAAAGGCCGTGGCCTGCTCATAGTTCCAGACGTGCGTACACGACCCATGACAGGAGCCAATGTCATCCATAACGCCTTCCCACCCAAACAGTCGACCATCGTCAGTACGAAATACGGTTTGAGATCGAAGGGTACTTAAATTGAACAGAGCCGCTTCCTTCACCTCCGCCGGGTAATCGCTTTGCAGGAGTGCATTAACGAATGCAATTGTTTTCTGCTCAAGTGCTGGAATGAGTGGTATGGTCTTGTCAGCAACTACCCAGGCATCGGCGTATTGAGTCGTATAAAAATTCCCTACCCGCTCGCGTGACCAGGCAAACCGATTGGGGAAATGCCAGGTCAGAAAAAAAGTAAAAGTTTCTGTTTTGTTTGGCGCTATTTTCTTTTGCACCGCCAGCGAAGCCATTGGGTCTTCATCCGCCGAACCAGTCTTTTCGGTCAGCCTGCCATCATCGCTAAAGTCATCCCAGAAATCGAGTAGTGCATTTTCCCACGCGTTTGATACCGATGACGTGCGATAACTGACACCCTGAGATTCTGCCGTTGTTAACGCAACCGTTCCCCAGGCGGGGTCTGCCTTATCGACACCATCGGAGTACAGATAAATCCCCTGAAAGCCATTTCCCTGCCGAAACTGGTTCCGATTTTTTTGAGCGCCCTGCGGTTCCAGTTCACCTTTCCATGACTTATTGGTTTTGCTGCCATCGCGCCCAATAAAATTGTGCATGGAACCACATACGGATACCGTTAAAGGCTCTTTGCCGGTATTTGTCACTTGATATGTTAGCACCGCAATGGGTAAACCACTGGCATTCGCATCGGCCGGAACGAGTGGGTTGAAACCTTTGATTTGCACAGAAACGGGCATCGCAGGGTCGCTTAGGCTAACCTGACCAAAGGGATAAGCTGTCTCAAAACTGGCCTTCGCAAAACGTGGCAAGCCATGATGATCAACCGGACGCCCTTCCATATGCTGGTACTCATGGGCTTCGAGTGGCCCTAGCAGCGCTCTGGTTTTCTTCTCCTCCAGCAGATGAATCGCAAAAAATGGAGCGGTATTGCCAGTCAGAACAGTACTATAGCCCTTTGCTGGCCGGTTCATAATTTCCCAATCCTGCAATTGCCCGCGCCCACCGAGCGATACGGTACCAGTGCCGATGCCACCTAATGGCAGTGCAATCCGGGTGAGATGTTGCTGATCGTAGCGTTTCAGTACGGGCCAGGTTTGTGGCTTCCAAACGGCGGTCTGTGCCAGTCCGTTTAACTCAGACATCAATAGAATCAGGAGGACAAGCTTTTTCATTTTCTTACAGAACTGTCATACAGTTTAAGCGACTACAACATGGATTGAGGCATTTCATGGGCTACCGTCTTATTTTTCCAGGCAACCATTGATCATCAGCCTGCTTCACCAAATGCCTTTTGATAGTGCATCGGGCTTTTACCCGTTATTAACTTGAAATATTTATTGAAGCCCGAAAATTGATTGAAGCCGCTTTCGTAACAAACCTGGGCAATGCTTAGCCGGCCTTCAATAAGTAGTTTGCAGGCATGCTGTACCCGAAGTTCCAGCAAAAAGTGCGAGTATGACTTGCGACTGCGGGATTTGAAATAACGGCAAAATGAATTCGGGCTCATGTTGGCAACTTTGGCAATTTCATCCAGTGAAATCTTCCGCCGAAAATGAGTAATCGAATAGGCATAGATTTGATTGATCCGATCGGTATCGGCATCGTCGAAATGATTCGGATAATCGACTGTAGAAAGTAATTCTATTTCCGTTGATTGCGCCAGCATTGACAGCGCCTGAATCAGCGAAATAATTCGGGTGGTGCCGATCTGGCTGGGACATTTCTCAGCGAGCATTCGAGCCAGTAGTCGTTTTGTTTCCTCCTTCGTCTGCCCATGCAACCGAATTCCTTGTCTTGACTTTTCCAGAAACTGGGCAATCAATCGATTTTCAGGCAATTGGAGAAAGGTATCACCCCAAAAATTATCGCGAAAATGCACAACGGTTGCCTGAGCAACCAAACCTTCCTGATTGTCAAAATAAACGGGTTCGCACCGCCAGTAGTGGGGCAGATTTGATCCGATCAATAACACATCGCCAGCCTGAAAATTTTGAATATTATCGCCGACAAACTGTGTACCCCTCCCCTTTTCAAGATGCACCAGTTCAATTTCAGGATGATAATGCCAACGATTATAGAAATACGGCACCACATCCTGCCGAATACTAAACGAGCATTCGGATGACAAGGGGACTTTTAATAACTGCGGCCTCATACCTATGAATTAACCACTCGATGATACGCTACCAGCGTCAATTGTTAATTTAATGGTAAAAGTAGCTAATTTAATGAAACTACCTCTTAAAAAAATACTATTCCTTTGTAGTATTATACAGTAATGGTTTATCATTTAGAGTTGATATAACGACATGTATACAGATCGATAACAAGACTGTTTATACGTGTAGGCTGGTAATTATTCTTTAGAGAAGCTACTTATTTCTGTCAGGGCAACAGTAAGGACTGACAGGCTGCCAATTAATTAAAGTGTACCATCATAGGTTTTAACCAGAAAGTCCCACCTGCTTGCGTGGCGACTTTCTTTTTTTGTGCCTATAGCAAACGCCCGATCGTCACCGATTCCATAGCTTAACGTAATGGAATTAGTGACGATCGGGCGTTTGGATTTACAGCCGCTTATTTCGCTTTACGGATATAAATGTTCCCGTGCATGTTTTTCATCATCATTTCGGGACCACCACCGTTAATTTTCCCCTTAACCCAGTCTTCTACCGTTACCCGGTACATGCCATTTTTTTCGCTACGGGTTCCTTTGGGCTGGCTTTTATCGACATCAATATCGAAATCACTGAAGATGTCACCCCGGTCAGATTTCAGCTTTACTGATGCTTTAGCACTAGCCGGGAAGGTAACATCGACATTGCCATTCAACGTTGAAAAAGCCATCGGTGTATCGGAATCAAGCGTTTTAAAAGCGGCCGTGAGATTGCCATTTACGGTATTGGCTACCGCCGAACCCGCTATGTTTGTGAGTTGGATCGCGCCATTCACGTTCGTAACTTCCAGGGTTCCGGTCACGTTTTCAACTGTAATTTCGCCATTATTCACCGTACTCAGTTTCAACGAACAGTGTTGCGGCACTTTAATGGTCAAATCAACTGAACGTTTCCACGAATCAGAGCTAACCTTAACATGGTTATCTTTTTCTTCGGCACTAACCTCCATTCCGGCTCCACTGGAAATTCGCTTCATTCCGTTCGAGTTGGCATCGGCCCGGTCTTCCCGATCCCGGTCTCGTTCCCGATCGCTCCGGCGAGTAGCGGCAACCGCGTCGATCACGATATCTTTACCCGCACCGCCAACAACCCGGATTGAGCCATTTACCAAACCCACATTCAGAAAGGCAGGCTTTGCCGGATCACTCAGCGGCACGACAATCTGCTCCTTTATATCGCTCTGGGCGGCCAGTGGTGAAGCCCAAAATAGGAACAGAAGCAATAAACTGTTTATAAAAAACTTAATTGTAGTCATTGTAGTCAGGATTGTTTTTTAATGTAAATGTTACCGTTGAACGTTTCGAACCGGAATGTTTTGCCTCCACTGCCAATCCGGATGGCAGTATTCTTATTGAGCTTGTATACAGTGGTTTCGCCCCGTCGCTCCTGATTTTTGGTGACCTGCACGGGTAAAATTTCGGCGTCGGGAAAATCCGTATAGAATTCACCCTGAAAGCTTTTGAATTGTAGATCGGCAGAAAGATTAGCGGGATAACTGACCCGAATGTTGCCATTGAGCGTATAATACGATGACTTATCCGGGGGGCTAGCCAGGTAGTTGATCACTACATCGCCATTGATCGTGTGTACATCCGTAGCCCCTTTGGCGTTCACGATGCCAATAGCACCGTTTACATTGTTTGCTTTCAGCGAGCCGCCAACATCTTTCACATCTACGTTGCCCCGATTAACTGTCGACGCATGCAGATTCATTTTGTAAGGGATCTTGATCGTGAAATCAAGGGTGAAATCATAATGAATACGACGGTCCTGATCTCTGTCCCGCCAATTGCGATTTGGCCGGGAATCGAATGGTTCTGCGATGTATGCAATAATGCTGTCGCCTTTTTGCTCAAATTCAAGCTTAAACTCTTTTTTGCCCGTTTCCAGTACGTCTTTGTCTTTAGCTTTAATTGTTTTGTCGATGTCCAGCACAACCTTGTCGCCAGAATACCCTTCGACCTTAATAAACCCGTTAATGTTGTAAATGACCAGTGTACCGCCGTTCGGAGCCGCAAATTCTTTAGTAACATGCTCCTTAAATTCCTGGGCACTGGCCGGCGATTGGGCACAAGCGAGCACCAATCCCGCTAAACAGGGGATGAGAAATAGTTTCATGATCTGATTTTTGATTTAGGGTATTTACTGGACTACCTTACGATAAGGCTTTGATACTTTCCTGAATTTTTGTTTTGACCAGGTCGTTCAGATGTTCCTGACGAAGCATTTGGCGAAGCGGTTTTATCGATTTTTTCTCTTGCAGTTTCACCATCACATCGGCCAGCGCCACCTGTACAAGCGGAGAATCCTGCTGTGTCAGCGATTGAACCAGTCCCTGACGCACCTTCGAATCATCGGCCAGTTTAGCCAGTGCTTCGAGTGTCACCAGACGCACGTTTACGTTCGGGTCGTTATTGAGCGTCGTTAGCAGCGCTTCTACCACACGCTCATTGGCCTGATTGATTTCGTCGGTATAGCTCACCGCCCGAAGCCGTTCAGAGGCCGATGGGTTTTCGATCAATGACAGGAGCATCATCTGGCGCATCTCCTGAACCTGCAACGACAGCGAGTCGATCTGCTGTTGAGAAGCAACGGTTGGTTTATCCTGGAACCAGTACCCAGCCCCAATCCCGATTCCGATCAGTGCGAGGCTATAGGCCAGTCGTAAGGCTCCCTGTGGCGTAAAAAGCGTGCGCAGTTGCTCGATAAAACGATCCAGCCAGGTTGGTTGCTCAGCTTTAACCGTGTCTTTATACGTATCGAGCATCCTATTGAACTGAACGCGCATTCGTTCGCTGGGTTCGGGTACGGGCAATGTGCCCATCTGCCGCCAGAGTTGCTGCATGGAATCGGCTTCCTGTTGGCAATCAGAGCATCCGATCATGTGTGCTTCCAGTTCCAGCCGTTCGGCTTCCGGTAACTGGTTACTCAGCCACTCGGTAAATTGCTCATTGGCATTTTTACAGTTCATGTGCTTTTCGACCAGTTTCAATTGTTAAGTAAATACGCTTCAACTCATTCATAGCCCGATAGACCCTTACCTTTACTGCTCCTTCCGTTATGTTCAGCACGCGGGCAATTTCTTCGTACTTTAATTCCTGAAATCGGCTCAGAATCAACACTTCGCGATGGTCTTCATTGAGTCTGGCCAGTGCTTTATGGAGCATATCCCGATCCTGTTCCTGCTGTAGATGCTCGTCAGCATCAATTCCTCCCCCAATTCGTTCGGCCAGATCGTTGACATTGGCGTGATTAGCCACACGTTTATTCTGTTTTGCCTGATCGGCCAGTACGTTCCTTGCCAAATGATACATCCAGCTCCGAAACTCACCTTCGCCAGTGAACGTGTGACGATATTTCAACATCCGATAAAACACCGTCTGCACCATATCCTCGCTGGATTCAGTCTGTCCTGTCATATGGAACAGGAAACCGAACAGCGGCCGGTGGTATCGCTCGAAAAGTAGGCCCATCTTATCCAGATTGCCCGCTTTTACCTGGAGCATGAGTGAATTATCTGTTAGCGCGTTCAACCGAATAGACGTGGATTTACAGCATTTGGAACTGGAAACTGCACCTTTCAGCAAAGGTTACAGGAAGTTGAAAAAAAATTTAGCATTTATTGACAATTAGGCCATTGGCATCGAGCCGTAAAGCCGTGCCACGGTTACTGGTCGTGAGCAAACAAACCGTGGCACGGCTTTACGGCTCGATGCCAATGGCCTGTTGATAATCATGATTTCAAGCGAAGTAGTTGGGCTACAACCAAAGCCGCGATAGCGCATTAACAGGCATTTCAACGTAGCGTTTAAGTGATACGTTGAGATACGAATCGACACATCTTAGTTATAGGTACCTAACCAAAAAACTCTTTTAACTACTATTTATTTACAACACGATAAATTAATAAACATTGTGAAATAAATCACAGTTTCACTCTATAAATAATGAACGTATTTCTCTTTAACACAACGCTTTATGACTACTTTCTACAGATTTTTACAACGTACTGCTAAATGCTCAAAGCTGGCATGGCTATGCAGTCAACCCAATCAATTTTTCCTTTTCCTGGCTTTGCTGTCAGGCACAGTGAACCATCTACAGGCTCAAACCTATCCAGCCAACTTTAGTCAGGTTCCGGTAGCGACGGGCATTAGTAACCCTACCGCTATGGCTTTTGCCCCCGATGGACGAATTTTTGTTACCCAACAGGGTGGCGCATTACGCATCGTTAAAAACGGAAGCTTATTGGCCGCCCCTTTTGTAAAACTGACTGTTGACTCGACCGGTGAACGAGGATTACTCGGCCTGGCCTTTGATCCTAATTTTGCCAGTAACCACTTTATCTACTTATACTATACTGTTCCGGCTCCGCAGCTACACAATCGCATTAGCCGGTTTACAGCCAATGGTGATATCGTTTCGCCAGGAAGCGAGACCGTAATTCTGGATTTAGATCCATTAAGTGGCGCATCCAATCATAATGGTGGCGCCATGACCTTCGGGAAAGACGGTAAACTCTATATAGGCGTTGGCGAAAATGCAACCCCCGCAAATTCACAGACGCTGGACAACTACCTGGGCAAGATACTCCGTATTAACGCCGATGGCACTGCGCCAGCCGACAATCCGTTTCCGAGCGGGTCAGCGTCTCGAAGGAGAATATGGGCTTATGGCTTACGGAATCCCTACACGATTGCGGTTCATCCGATAAGTGGTAAGATCTTTGTTAATGACGTTGGGCAAAACGATTGGGAGGAAATTAATGATGCCACTACTGGCGGGTTAAACTTTGGCTGGCCCACTGTTGAAGGAGCGAGTTCAAATTCACTATACACCAATCCAGTTTTTGCCTATCCACACGGTGACGGCGACGGCAAAGGATGTGCGATTACGGGTGGAACATTTTTCAACCCATCGAGTACCAACTATCCGGCAAGCTTCATTGGCAAGTATTTTTATCAGGATTTTTGCAGCAACTGGATAAACGTGCTGGACGTTTCCACAAATCCAGCCAGTCGCGCATCTTTTGCCACCAATCTGCCGGGTAATTCGCTGAGTATATTGACAGGCCCCGATGGAAACCTGTATTTCCTGAGTATCGCTGCGGGTGCGCTTTACAAGATTATCTATATGGCCCCCAACCCTAATGCCTTCGCCATAACGGGTGTAACGATGGTAAACTGCGCTACAGTTACGGCTGGGCAGCGTAGGGTGAGCTTCTCTCCACAATATGAAGGTATAAATGGCCAGCCAATTTCGTTTTCGGTGGCCAACGAGTTATCACCCACGGCTAATTCTGGCCCTTACACCCTAACGCTCTACACAGACAACCCCTCGATCACACTTAAAGCCGTACAAACCGGCTCAGTTGGCGAAGCCAGCTTTGCCTACAATTGGCTGGCAGCCTGTTCGGGCGGGTCAACCCCGAATTCGCCCCCTACGGCAGGCACTCCTATTCCTCCTCAATCGGCAACGGTCGGTCAAAACTTTAGCTTTCTCATTCCAACGAATGCTTTCAACGATGCTGAAACCCCATCGGCGCTGACCTATAGCGTGAGTGGTCTGCCAGCCGGGCTAAATTTTGCAGGACCAGCTACCATCAGTGGCATACCCAGTACATCAGGTGTAGCAACGGTAATCGTAAAGGCCACCGATCCCGGCAGTCTCACCGCCAGTAGTTCCTTTACAATTACAGTCAATCCGGGGGCGGCACCCAATCCGGGGACTTTCGCCATAACGGGTGTAACGATGGTGAACTGCGCTACCATAACAGCCGGGCAACGCTCGGTTCGTATAAATCCGCAGTACTCGGGCCAGACGGGCCAGCCTATTTCCTTCTCGATTGCCAATGAGTTGTCGCCCACAACCAGTCAGGGGCCTTATACCGTTACACTTTTCACCGATAATCCTACCATAACGCTCAAAGCGGTGCAGTCAGGAACGGCGGGAGAAGCCAGTTTTACGTATAACTGGCTATCATTCTGCACGAGTGGAAGTCCTCGACTCGGGGCCGAATTGCCGTCTGCGTTAACACTCACCGTTCTGGGCAACCCGGTTCTGAGCGAAACGGTACAAGTTGATGTACGTGGTGCATCAGGCCAGTCGCTTCGCTTACAAACACTCGACAGCCAGGGACGTAGCCTGTACAATATGACGATTGACCAGGCTGCACCAACCGAACGAGCTACGTTACAACTCGGGAAGTCGTCTGGAATTTACTTCTTACAGGCCAATACGCCAACCCAGAAGCAGGTCATAAAACTAGTAAAACCTTAAGTGAGGAGATCTGGTAGCGAATCAGGCCGTTACGGAATAAGTTGAACTTACTCCGTAACGGCCTGATTTAGTATTAATCATGAACCGCAATCGACGCACCACCGTTGCGGGGAATCAATCCGTGAGCATCATGTTGGAGTAGCATTTCGAAAAGCCGAACTGTAGCGGCCGCATCACCCTGCGCTCGGTGACGATTGTTGAGCGGAATGCTGAGCGAGTTACAGAGTTTCCCAAGGCTATACGATGGAAATCCTGGAAAAACTTTTCGGCTTGTCCGTACAGTACAAAGCGTCCGACGAAAATAATCATAGCCGAGCCATTCCAGCTCCTTTTTGATGAAGTTAAAATCAAACCCTACATTATGGGCAACGAAAACAGCATCGTGTGTAATTCTAAGAACCTGCTCGGCGATGTCGGCAAACAGTGGCGCTTCCTGAACCATCTCATCGGAAATACCGGTCAGGTGACGAATAAATGGTGGAATCGGACATTCAGGGTTCACCAGCGAATGAAACGAGTCTACAACTTGCAGCCCATCATGGCGGAAGATAGCAATTTCGGTAAGTCGGGTTGGGCCTTTTACCCCTCCAGTAGTTTCGACGTCAACGATACAATACACACAGAAACGGTTTGCGGTATTCGGTTTACGATCAGTCGAATACCGTATAAAAGTAAGGCATTAGCGTGATGCCTGCAACGGTCTGGCCTTAATTGGTTGCATAGGCTGCCGAGCTACAACACCTTCACGAATTAGCCGGAGTGTATACTCCAGTACATAATCCCGATTGGTGATTACATCATCGTAAGAACGCGTAACTCTAAAATCTGGTTCGACAGTGAAGCCATTTGCCCGATCAGCTACTACAGCATGGGTCAGTTTTTTGAGCGGAATTCGCACTTGCATGCGCGAATAAGGCAATGTAATGGTCTTGAAATGGCCCGCAAAATCACCCCAATACGCACTGCCACTGGCCTCACCGACGAATGTTCCCATACCGGCGTCCAGCGTTTTGGCTAATACTGACGTAGTCGCTGAAAATGACGCACCATTCATCATGAAATACAGATTACCCTTAAAAGACGTACGGTTTCGGGGACGATAATAGCGACGGGACGAACGACTGGCAAAACCGTCGGAACCGTTTGCTTTGTATTGCAGGCTAAAGTTCAGAGCGGCAAATGGATTCCAACGGGAAATGAGTTCATTACGGGCAGCCCGCTTCATTTCTTCATGCTCCATGATTGTAAATGGCTTAGGCATCCAGTAACGAAGCAACCGGGCTGAGTTTAAAACAATACCGCCCCCATTTCCCTGCATATCGACCACCAGATTCTGGATGTTTTCTTTCTTCAGCTCCCGAAAAGCCCGCTTGAGCCGCCGATTGAACGCCCACTGAAAGGGATCATTTTTTTTTGTTCCCATAAATGTCGATACCCGCAAGACAGCCGTACGGGTAGCCGAGTCTACGATCCGTACCGAAAGATTCGGCCGCCGATCAATCTCGTTATGGTAACGGCGCTGTATAGTCGATCGAAAACTAGTCAGGGTCAGGCAGTTCAGACGTGTTTTCCGGATGAGTGTATCGGCAGGCAATCGATAGGTAATTACAATGGAATCGGCAGAACCGTACCAGGCGGCATAATAGTCGGCAAACTGTACCAAACTCCATTGCTGCCGCCCCGTCAGGTTATCGCCATCGGAACCGGAGTGATCGGCCTCCATTAGTTCGCGATGCAGATCAGCTACGGTACGTCCATTAATCGTAATCAATTCTGTACCCCGGTGAAGGCTCGTATCTGCTGACACATTATGACTGATAAAATACTGCTCACCAACCGGCCGAATATAGAATGGGATGAATCGAGTCGTTTTCCCGATAAAGTTTTTACGATGATTCAGGTTCGTATGCCCATCTTTAAGCGCCGTGACAAACGGACTGACATGATGAAAAAACGCCAGATAATTCATCGGTGCCGTCAGACCGTTGTAGAGCGAGTCGTACAACTGCTCCATACGCGGCCTGGGGGTATAATAACCCATGCCCGGATGCAGTAAATCGAGCTTACGCTTTAGGTAAGTAAGGTCCGTACGGGCCTGATTGGGAGTAAGCGTTTGTGCGGGCATCATCGGGCAGCCCAGCCCGATCCACAAGCCCAGAAATAACAGAAGTCGGCCAATCTTCATCGTCACCAGTTACGGTAAAAGCAGGGTTTTCTACCCCAATAATTTTCCTACTGTGAAGATAGGGTTTAGCGCAACTATAATCAATCAAAAATGTTTAATATCTTATTAAAATTTTGTTTCGGTCCGATTTCCCAGAAACATACGCAGTAATCCATATAAAAGCAGGCCAATCGGTCCGAGCATAAAACACAGTAACAGACAGGGAATCAGCCATCCATGCACAATACCCTGGCTCTGTCCATCGCGGAGTACATAACTACCCGCAACCAGATCGAACGCCAGGTAGTGAATCCACCCGCCGAGCACAATCTCTTTCTGTCCTTTAAAGAGCGATTGTACACCAGCCAATGAACCGAACGATCCAAAATCGATGCCGGGCCCACCCGAAGCGGCTGGCGCTATCAGCAGGTAATAAATGTACATGCCGCCCAGTACCATTGGAATAGGGAGCATCTGGGCCAGCATCTGGGTAACACGCCAGCGCGGGGCTACGATCATTAAGACCCATTGGGGTAAAACAAGGAGATTAGCGTAGGTAAAGGCTGTTTCAGGGGTCATGGATACCATTTTTAGTTCAGTGAAACTAATCAAATTTCAATATGGCCGAACACCCTTTTCAAACTTACACCTGGTTTATAGCAAATAATACCAAAACCTATATGCATTAGACTATCTCAGCGAGGTAACTCCTCAGGTTGATGCTGTATCGATTAGACCAAATATGTTTTTATATAGCCCTATTTGACGACGAAGTTGATCAGTTTGTTTATTTGACTTTAGGTCTTTCGCTTATAGGGTGTTAGCTGGGATTCTGGGGTTGCCTAACTTGCTGCGCAGGTAATCTGATAAGAGGCTGGCGCGCACCTTGTATATGGGCGCTCCTACCTGTTGAGCCTTTACTTTCAAGGCGTTCATCGGGATTGAGTTGCACACGCTTTGCTTTCTGCACGAGCTGGAAGAGGGTTTGCCGTTTGGCAAGGTACTCTTCACGGGGTAGGTTCGCCGGAGTATCATACATATTTACATTTTATGCAAATACATTTTATGATGTCAAATCTTCCAAATTTTGGGCCAGAAAGTAGGGCAAACCAACAGATCAGTTATGAAAATACGGCTTAGGTGGGTGACAAAGCCCCGATCTGGCTTGGCGCTATCAAGATCAGGGCTTTTTGTTAGTGATATCATGCAAAGCGGACTGTCTGTCAACAATCCACTTCGAATGTCTCTTCCGAAGAGAACTATTTGAGGTAGGGAATTTTTTCAGTCTGATAATCCAGGTTTTTACGAATCCAGAGTAACCGTCTATCACGTACTTTAAAACGCCAAATAATTTCGTCAAACAAGATGGCCTTTTCCTCTATAATGCCATCCTTGGACACCTGCTGGTCACTGAATTGGTCTGGTAATATGGACCTAAGCTGTTTTTGTATTCGATTAACGGCATTCGTGTCCAAATTACTAATGACGGATTCAACTCCTGAATAAAATAACAAAATCGTGTTATTCCATTTACCATACGTGGTCGTTGGATTTCGTTTAACGGAGTCAAACAAACCGATATCACTGAGCGTGTACGTATAGTCATTATCATAACGTTCAATGACTACAGCAATGACCTTAGCCTTGCTTACTTGTTGGTATTCTTTAAGCACCTTTTCAAGTATCTTATCTTGCAAGACAAGATTCATCAACTGAACAGGCTGCGACTGTCCCGTTGAGACGAGTGAATGGACCATCAAGAGTAGCCATAGTGAGTACGATTTGCTATAATGGCTATGGGCAGCGCTTTTCAAAAACGCCAGCGTATGGCTGAGTATTCTTCCATCGGAAAAAAATTGATTGATAACAAACTGGTTCATAACATAGTGACTCACTCCGGGGTGCCTCTGGGCAAATTGCGTATCAGCAGATGATGGGCTGGCTATACCTGGTGGGCTAGGGTGTGTATGGGGTATGGGGGAGTGCTCGCTGAACTGTGTCAGCAGGTTTTATTCGATGCGATGCGATTTGATTCGTTCTTCAAAGATAATGCTGAACTGATTAATGATCTCTTTCCAATTATAGGTCGTCGTTTCCCATTTAGCCCCGTACTGCCGATGGTACTGCTGTCACAAGTGGGAGAGTAGGAAGGTGCCACCTGATGAAATCGAGTCTCTGATCGCAAGGTCAGAGACTTTTTTTGTGTGTGATTAACTTGGCTGGAGCTCGTTAGCGACAGCCTACTGGAAGCCCCTGACTGAGTACAACTGGTCGTGCAGTACTCAATAACATTGAATCAACCCAAATAGAAAAGCCAGTTGATCTAACTGGCTTTGTTTGAGATTCAGGAATTGCAAATACCTACAGAACAGCCCAGAAAGCCTCTATTTGATCCAATACCTGATCTACCGATTCAGCCACCAGCAGCAAAGATCTATTCTCCGCTTTTAAGAACCCATCGGCAACCATCCGGTCTAATTGCTGAAGCATGAAATCGTAATAACCATTGGTATTAATAATAGCCACCGGACCATCGTAAATCTTTAGTTGACGCCAGGCCAGAATTTCGAACAGTTCATCGAGCGTTCCGTAACCACCCGGCAAGGCAATAACACCTTTTGCCAACTGTACCATTTTGTATTTCCGTTCGTGCATTGTTTCTACAAAATGGAGCTCGGTAAGCGTTTTATGAGCTACTTCCAGATCCGCAAGAAAATTCGGAATTACACCAGTTACTTCTCCCCCGTTGATCAGTACAGTATCGGCAACAGTTCCCATCAGGCCGAAGCCACCTCCGCCGTAGATTAATCGGATTTTACGGACGGCCAATTTTTCCCCAAGTTCTATGGCTACTTCTTTATAGATTGGGTTTGTGCCAGGATTTGAGCCACAATAGACAACAATACTATGCATAAAAATTTATCGGAGAGTCAGACTGATTAATTAGAAAAGACGATTATCGCTCAAAACTAAAGTAGCTCATTGCCAAGGAGAGCTAAATCTAAACTGCCGAATGTGCCGGAACTCATCAAAAGAAAAATTTCGGCAGTGTCATGCTGTTTTAGCAGGTAAGCTTGTAACGCATGACTATCCGTGAAAACGTGCAAATTTGGGTACTCAAAAGCTTCGATAACGTCTTCGGAAGTAATCGGGTCAGCTGAGTCCAGATAAGGCCCTGTATGGTCATTAAAATAGACAACAGCCTGGTCAGCGGCATTAAGTGTCCCTTTGTATTCGCCAAGAAATGCTTTTGTTAAGCTACTGAGCGTATGAAGTTCAACAACTGTTAAAAGTTTCTGACCTGGATATTGTTTTTTTACGGCCTCAGTCGACGCTTCAACTTTTGCTGGTGAATGCGCAAAGTCGCGGAAAAGAATTCTGCTGGCCGAACCTGCGCCCGTTTTCTCCGCAATTGTCTCCAATCGTAATGCTACCGGCTTAAACGATTGAATGGCTGCATAAAACTGATCTTCAGTGATGCCAATTCGATCACATACGGTCATTGCACCGGCAATATTTTTCATATTATACTCACCAAATAACTGTACCGGTATTTTGGCTCCCTGTCGGGTAAGCAAATACGTTTGCCCGCTAACAATTTCGCTGGGATGTGCTTCGTAGGGAATTTTAGTGATGTCGGTGCGTTCTTTCTGGCCAATTACATCAAGCATATCATCCGACTCATCAAAAGCCAGAATTCCTGCTTTGGGCATTGCTTCGGCAAGTGATTCGAATTGATCTACGTAGGCTTCCCAGGTAGGGTAAATGTTGACATGGTCCCAGGCAATGCCGCTAATAAGCGCGATATGCGGTTGATAATGCAGAAACTTTGGACGTGAATCAATGGGCGAAGATGCATACTCGTCTCCTTCAATAACGATTACAGGAGCATCTGGCGTTAGTTTGGCCATTGTCTCAAAACCGTCGATCTGTTCGCCAACCAGATAATCAAATGTGCGATTATGGTGTTTCAGAACGTGAAGAATGATTGCTGTAATGGTCGTTTTGCCATGACTACCTGCAATAACCACTCGCTGTTTTTGTTGGCTCTGCTGGTAAAGAAACTCAGGATAAGAGTAAATAGTTAGTCCTAATTCCTGTGCTTTCACCAACTCCGGATTATTCTGGTGAGCATGCATGCCAACAATAATGGCATCAAGCCCGGCATGAATTTTCTCCGGAAACCATCCTGTTTCGGTAGGTAACAGGCCGTTTTGCTGCAATCGTGTACGAGAGGGATCGTAAATTTCGTCGTCGGATCCAGTAATAATATAGCCTTGTTGTTGAAGGGCTAAAGCGAGGTTGTGCATCGCACTACCGCCGATAGAGATGAAGTGGATGGCCTGAGGCATTCGATAAAATCAGTCAGTGTCGTAAGGCAAAAGTAGGGCTTCTTTTTGGTTTGAAGAAAGAAGATGAGCTTCTGAACAAGTTCCTGTATTGTGTCACTATTAAATTTCAACTATATCCGAATCAAACCCCCTGCTTTTTCGTTCACTATCTTGCGAATAGGTAATACTTGGAAAGCCCGATTTTCGGACCCAAATTCGCGCCTGTTTTTTAGCACTACAGACCCCATTTTATGCGCCGAACATAGGGATGAAGACATACTATGACCTGATTGACCAGACATTTGAATTTCCGACGCGAGAATTCAATGTTGAGAACAACGAACTGATGTTCAACAATGTACCACTGATGGACATTGTAAAACAGTATGGGACGCCCCTCAAACTGACCTATTTGCCGAAAATCACGGAGCATATTGATCATGCAAAATTGCTGTTCAGAAATGCCATGAAGCGGTATAATTACAAAGGGAATTACACCTACTGTTATTGTACGAAGTCATCCCATTTTCGGTTTGTGCTTGACGAGGTTCTTAAAAACAACGTGCACCTCGAAACCTCATCGGCTTACGATATTCCTATTCTGCGAGAATTGTATAAAGCCGGTAAGTTTAACAAAAGCACGTATATAATCTGCAACGGCTATAAAAGGCCGCTCTATACCCAATACATCAGCGAACTCATTAACGATGGGTTCACGAACTGTATTCCAGTACTCGATAACCTCAAGGAAATTGAGGCTTATGAAAACGCAGTAACCGCCGAAACCGTCAATTTTGGGATCCGGATCGCTACCGACGAAGAACCGAACTTCGCGTTCTATACATCTCGTCTGGGAATTCGTTATAGCGATGTCAATGAACTGTATCGAAACAAAATTCAGCCGAATGAGCGATTTAAGCTCAAAATGCTGCATTTCTTCATCAATACGGGCATTAAAGACAGTGCGTATTATTGGAGTGAGTTAAGCCGCTTCATGTATAAATACTGCGAGTTACGGAAAATTTGTCCAGATCTCGATTCAATTGATATTGGGGGCGGAATGCCAATACAAACATCATTCCAGTTCACCTATGATTATCAGGCCATGATCGATCAGATTGTGGAGAGCATTCAATGGATCTGTAACAAGAACAATGTACCTGTACCGCATATTTTCACTGAGTTCGGTTCCTACACGGTGGGCGAAAGTGGAGCGGTTATTTACAAAGTGATCGACCAGAAATTGCAGAATGATAAAGAGCTTTGGTATATGATCGATGGCTCGTTCATTACGCAACTACCTGATTCGTGGGGACTTGGTCAGAAATATATCATGCTATCGGTCAATAACTGGGACAATCCTTACCAGAAAGTTAACCTGGGTGGTCTGACCTGCGATTCGCACGATTTTTATAATACTGAAGCGCATAGTGCAGACTTATACCTGCCTATTTTCGATCAGGATGCTGAAGATCAGTATATTGGCTTATTCCATACGGGTGCTTATCAGGAGTCACTGGGTGGTTATGGTGGTATCCAGCACTGTTTGATTCCGGCTCCGCAGCACGTCATTATCGATAAGGATGAAGAGGGTAACCTACGTTCGCGGTTATTTGCGCCAGAACAGAATAGCGAAGTAATGCTGAAAATTCTTGGCTATGGCGATGCTGAGCCAGGCATGACTGAACTGGAAGCTACTGAAGCGGCCGAAGAGCGTGAGGAAGAGGAGTTGGTAAAAGAAGAAAATTAGTCGTCTTAAAGCAGCGTATTTTTATCGTAACCCTAAAAATACGCTGCTTTAAAGTTACCGAATGATAAAGTCACTAAACGGGTGTATGATTTTTAGCACTATATTCGTTTAAGAATCTGAAGGTTAAAAGCAAAAACAGAGCGATATTTCATGAAAAAACTACTGATTTTAGGCGCTGTGCTGGCAACGTTATCGCTTGGGTCTTGTGCCCGCAGGGCCAATTGCCCGGCGTATGGTAGCGTGCAAAAGCCTGCACCAACGCAGGTACGGGTGTAAGAGAAAGAAATTTCCTTCAAGAAAAGCCTCTAAACCGATCGACGTTCAGAGGCTTTTTTCATTCAGGCATATCCTAATACGATCCGTGATGCTTCGAGTAGATTCGGGGCACTACCATCACATTCGGCGGAAAGTTCCGGTTCATGAGCAATACGAACAGTACGTACACCAACTCGCTTACCGGCCTGCATATCGCGTAAAGCATCGCCGATCATCCACGATTCGTCGGGTGTAATGTTGTATTTGGCCATCGCCTTTTCGAGCAGCAACGAACCGGGTTTGCGAGTTAGCGATTCGGTATCGTACTTCGGGTGGTGAGGGCAATAATAAATGTCATCGATGACCTGACCGCATTGTTCCTGCAAATAATTGTAACAGGCCATAACGTCGTCACGAGTGTAGAGCCCTTTGGCAATACCGGCCTGGTTCGTGATAACAATAAGCAAATAACCTGCATCTTTCAACAAACGCAGTGCTTCCGGTACGCCATCGGGTATGATGAAATCTTCAACGCGATAGACGTAATCTGTCCGGTCTTCATTTAAAACGCCGTCTCTGTCCAGAAAAACACACTTGCTCATCAAGAATCTATTGCTTTGGATTAGGCAATAATACAAATATTTGGTAAAATAATTGTATTATTACTTTAAAATGTTTGTGAAATTTTCGAGAGAGGAACAAAAGAGCTTAATAAACATAAAACGTGGATTATAATTCGTATGATCGAAGCTTCCATCATAGCGACTTAAACAACCGCTATAACTTGTCTCCTGACCACTCGAACTACCATCCACGTCCTGTTTAATTAAGCGCCCAAATCCAGAAGCCGTTGTTCTAACGCCTGAATTTTGGCTTCAGCATCGGCAAGCTTTTGACGTTCCCGATCAACAACGTCGGGTTTTGCATTGGCAACGAATTTCTCATTAGAAAGCTTTTTGACCGTTGAGTCACGGAACCCAACGTTGTACAGCAATTCCTTTTGGGTATTGGCAATCTCCTGCTCTACATCAATCTCACCAGCAATATCTACGAAAAACTCATCGCCTTTAATCAGGAACGACAAGCCGTCTGATTTCTCGCTGACGTAGCTTATTATGGACACATTTGCCATTTTTTGAATCAATGACTCAAGCACTTTAAAGCGCTCAGGGGCTGATGTCTTGATCGCTAATGGCAATTCGGTTTTTGGCGAAATCTGCTTGGCGTTCCGAATATTCCGGACGTTACTGATAACGTCGAATAATGTCTCGAAATCAACCAGAATCTGACTGTCTACAGTATCCACTTTTGGAAATGGCGCGATACAAATACTGTCACCGGATTGACGTTCCCGGATTTCCTGCCAGATTTCTTCCGTAATAAATGGCATGAACGGGTGAGCCAGACGCATTAACTGCTCAAAGAAATTGATCGTAGCCTCGTAGGTTGGCCGATCAATGGGTTGCTCGAAGCCGGGCTTGATCAGTTCGAGGTACTGTGAGCAGAAATCGTCCCAGATCAGCTTGTAGATGGCCTGTAAAGCATCCGAAATCCGGAATTTGCTGAAATGATCTTCAATCTCGATCAGGGTTGTATATAGCTTCGATTCGAACCAACGGATTGCTAACTGCTGGCTGTCGGTTGCTGGTTGCTCACTAATTGTCCAGCCTTTTACCAATCGGAACGCATTCCAGATTTTGTTGCTGAAATTACGACCCTGTTCTACCAATTTCTCATCGAACAGTAAATCATTTCCGGCGGCCGAACTGAACAGCATACCGGTTCGAACACCATCGGCTCCATATTTTTCAATCAGGTCGAGCGGGTCGGGCGAATTACCAAGCTGTTTCGACATTTTCCGACCCAGCTTATCGCGAACCATACCCGTAAAGTAAACGTCCTTAAAAGGTCGCTCACCTTTATACTCATAACCCGCAATAATCATCCGGGCAACCCAGAAGAAGATAATGTCGAAGCCAGTAACGAGTGTATTGGTTGGGTAATAATAATCGAGATCCTCCGGGCCAGCTTTCGGATCATCGGGGTTACCCGACGGTTTGAAAACAGACATCGGCCAGAGCCACGACGAGAACCACGTATCCAGAACGTCTTCATCCTGAGTCAGGTCGGCCTCGGTCATGGCAAAGAGCAGCATTTCGTGCTGTACTTTCTCCAACGCTTCGTGTTTGTTTTTCGCCACGATCACGGTACCGTCCTGCATATAAAATGCCGGAATCCGTTGCCCCCACCACAACTGGCGACTAATGCACCAGTCATGCGGATTCTCCATCCAGGAACGATACATGTTCTTGTATTTCGATGGATGGAGTTGAATAACATCGTTCATAACGTTCTCGAATGCTGGCTTCGAGAGTTCGTCCATTTTCAGGAACCACTGCAAGGATAGTTTTGGCTCGATCACCGCATTGGTCCGCTCCGAGAAACCAACATTTGACTTATAGTCCTCGGCCTTGACCAGATTGCCCGACTCTTCAAGCAGCTTGATAATCGCTTTACGGGCCGCAAAACGATCCTGACCGACCAGAATCTGAGCTTTTTCATTCAGCGTACCATCGTCGTTCAGAATATCCAGAACGGGTAAATTGTGCTTGATGCCCAGCGTGTAGTCATTGGGATCATGAGCGGGCGTAACTTTCAGGCCGCCCGTTCCGAAATCCATCGTGACGTATTCATCCAGAATAATCGGAATCTCACGGTTAATGAGCGGAATAATGGCTTTTTTACCATGCAGGTGTTTGTATCGTTCGTCATTCGGATTGACCGCAATAGCCGCATCGGCCATAATGGTCTCCGGCCGAACCGTAGCAATGGTCATGTAATCTTGCCCCGCGCTCCCCGCTATTTCGTACTGAATGTAGACCAGCTTTTGCTGAACCTCTTTGGTGATAACTTCTTCGTCTGAAACAGCCGTTAATCCTTGTGGGTCCCAGTTGACCATGCGGACGCCACGGTAAATCTTGCCTTTGTTATAGAGATCAACGAATGTATCGATAACCGATTCATAGAGAGCCGGTTCCATTGTAAATCGTGTACGATCCCAGTCGCAGGAAGCACCCAGTTTGCGGAGTTGCTGAAGAATAATGCCCCCGTATTTGTGGGTCCATTCCCAGGCATACTCCATAAACTGCTCGCGCGTGAGGTCGTGCTTATTAATGCCTCGTTCTTTCAGCATCGCCACAACTTTAGCTTCAGTAGCAATGCTGGCGTGGTCAGTGCCCGGAACCCAGCAGGCATTTTTACCTTCCATACGCGCCTTCCGAATCAGCACATCCTGAATCGTATTATTGAGCATATGGCCCATATGCAACACCCCGGTTACGTTTGGGGGCGGAATGACGATGGTGTAAGGTTCACGTTTGTCGTCAACATCCGTTGGGGGTGTAGATTTAAAAAATTGGTTATCAATCCAATATTGATACCATTTTTCCTCAATGTCCTGTGGGGTGTATGTTTTTGAAATCATAAAGCAGTCGAAACCGAAAGACCTTTCTATCAAGTAAGAAACCTAATACTGGTAGAAAAGGAGCGTTATTACCTATAGAAAAGCAAAATTAGCTAAATTGGGTAGGGCGTAAAAACGAAAGGCCGTCTTTCGTAGTTTTAGATGTACACTTCATGGCACACCTATGGAATTCGGAAAAATACATAATCTCGATACGGTTAATCTCACATTGCCGCCCGGCTCGGCTTTCAATGCTCGTGTGTGGGCAGGTGTAGAGCCAACCAAGCGGCCTACTGTATGCATAGGTGGCCCAATTTGGGCCAATAAAGATTACGTTGGCAAAGTTTATCCATCGAACGCAAAAGAGAAAGATTTTCTGCATTATTATACCCGGCAATTCAACACAATTGAGTTAAATCTGACGCATTACCAGATTCCGACGATGGGCATGATTGAAAAATGGAAAGCCGAAGCAACTGATCGATTTACATACTGCCCCAAATTTCCCCAGATTATCAGCCATGAACGGCAATTAGTCGCCACCGAAGGACTCACCGAAGAGTTTGTCAATGCCGTGTTCGGACTAGAGGAGTTTTTAGGTATGACTTTTTTACAACTACCTCCCTTGTTTGGACCCGATAAGTGGCCTGTATTGGAAACGTATCTGAAAAGCTTACCCGACGAACTCGATGTGGCCGTAGAATTTCGACATCCCGACTGGTTTGGCAAAGCTGCGTTATGGCAGCAAACCCTTGAACGACTCTACGCCCTGCGTCGACATGTGGTGATTACCGACGTTGCCGGTCGGCGCGATGTATTGCATATGGGCCTGAGCAGTCCTGTTCTGACGCTTCGGTTTATTGCCAATGAAGGCCACTCAACCGATTATACCCGCACCGATACCTGGATACAACGATTGAAAACCTGGTTCGATAAAGGACTGCAAACGGCTTATCTGTTTGTTCACGGCGGTGGAGATAATGACACTGCACCCGAGCTAATCCTGTACTGGATTCGCGAATTGAACAAACATTGTGGGTTGAATCTGCGAGAACCGGTGCTTCAACCCAAGGTGGTGCAGGGCAGTTTGTTTTGATTTGCCAACCCGACCAATTACATTTGCTCTATGATTTTAGCAAGCACAAACCATCGGCATCATCATTCTGGGCGGTAACGCAGCAGAACGAGACGCGCGTGTTTGTGATTTCGGAGAGATAATCCTGATTAACACAATATACAAAGCCCGGTTCTGCCAAGGATCCGGGCTTTATGTTGTTAAAAATATGAAAACGGTCATTATCAAATACAATGCAGGAAACGTCCAGTCGGTCATGTATGCCCTGGAGCGATTGGGGGCCAGTTATCTGCTTACCGATGATGAGGCCGAAATTCGGTCGGCCGATAAAGTCATCTTTCCGGGCGTTGGTGAAGCCAGCACGGCAATGGCTTATCTAAGGCAACGGGGTTTAGACAAACTCATTCCATCCTTGAAACAACCTGTATTAGGAACCTGTGTTGGAATGCAGCTGATGTGTCGCTATTCGGAAGAAAACGACACGACCTGCATGGGTATTTTCGATATTGATGTTCGGCGGTTTCCGGCTCTGCATAAAGACGGAGAGCCTCGTTTGAAAGTACCACATACGGGCTGGAACAGCATACACACGTTGCAGGGGCCACTCACTGAGGGATTGGCCGAGAATGCTTATGTCTATTTTGTGCATAGCTACGCGGCCGATGTTTGTCCGCAGACAACAGCTGTTTGTGATTATATCCGGCCATTCAGCGCCATGCTGCATCGCGATAACTTTTATGCCGCTCAGTTTCATGCTGAAATCAGCGGAAACGTTGGACAACAAATACTAGAGAATTTTTTGACATTGTAATGCGGGTTGAAACCTGCTTCTGATAAAAGCTAAATGGCGGATTAAAACCCGCGTTACGTATGTATATCATTCCCGCAATCGATATTATCGAAGGTAAAGCCGTCCGACTTACGCAGGGCGATTATCACCAGAAAAAAGAATACAATGCCCGGCCACTTGAGGTAGCCCAGCAATTTGAAGATGCAGGCTTAACGCGCTTACATCTGGTGGACCTCGATGGTGCCAAAGAGAAGCACGTTATAAACTGGAAAGTATTGGAGCAAATTGCTTCCAAAACCCGGCTCCACGTCGATTTTGGCGGAGGAGTTCAGTCTGACGACGACCTGCGCGTTGTGTTTGAATGTGGCGCTAAACAGGTAACGGGTGGTAGCATTGCCGTAAAGAATCCTGACCTGATGGAGCGGTGGCTCTCGCGGCACGGTGCAGACGCTATTATTCTTGGCGCTGATGCCAAAAATGAGAAGATTGCCGTTAGCGGTTGGGAAGAATCGACCGAAGTATGGGTCTACGATTTTGTCGAGAAATGGGTCGAGAAAGGCGTCAAATACGTCATTAGTACCGATGTGGCGAAGGATGGATTGCTGCAGGGGCCTTCGTTTGATCTATATCGAAACTTACAGGATCAATTCCCCAACCTGAATATTATTGCCAGTGGCGGTGTCAGCAATATGGCCGACATCGAAACATTGGCCGATATGGGGGTCTTTGGCGTTATTGTCGGTAAGGCGATTTATGAAGGACGTGTAACCCTGAAAGAGCTGAGTCAGCTTTCATTGCAATAGCCTTTCAATACGACGATGCGTCTGGTCATTCGCTTATTGCTCTTTTTTTGCTTATCAGGCAAGGTATTGGCTGCCGGTCAAGTCGACTCAACCAGAAATTCTAAGCTGGCGATTTTGGCGAAGAAAATGCACCTCAAAGAGACTGAATTAGAAGAAGGTGACTACGAGGTTCGCATCTGGAACAAGTGTGGATTATGCTTTGGTGACGCTCAAATGCTCTATCGCTTAATTAAAAAGCAAAAAAGCTTTACCGTTTTTAAATACATAATCCTTTCAGACCAGCGCGGTTTTCGCCATGCAACCTCGTTTAAACCGACAGTTCCGGTTACAGATAACCTGTGGAGCCGGTTGGTTGAGCAGGGCATTTTAACATTACCCGACCAGGCTGCCATTCATGATCAATTGTTTCCAAAACCTCAGAAAGATTCTACCTGGACCGTGATCGAGGCTGATGGAAGCGTTAGCGTTAAAGCGAAGATTCGGCAGAATCGATCGGTTTTAATAAGCGATGGCGAGAGCTACTATTTTGATGTATTTAGTGCAACTGGTTATCACAACTATGGCTATAGCAACCCACGCGAGTATCTCAAAGCTATGCCTACGATTGCAGAGCTACAGAAAGTCGTAGGCATATTAGATGAACTAGCGCCAGCTTTTAATTCAACCAACTAATGTTCAGTAAGTTATGAACAGTAAGTATACTGTCAGCGCCGATAAAACAAAGCTTAACCTGGACGTAATCCATCGCTATTTGAGTCAGGAAGCCTACTGGTGCCTGAACATTCCAATCGATATTGTTCAGCGATCAATCGAAAATTCGCTCTGCTTTGGTGTGTACCTGGGCGATCAGCAGGTTGGTTTTGCACGAGTCGTGACGGATTTGGCGACATTTGGCTATCTGGCCGATGTGTTTATCCTGCCGGAACACCGAGGCATAGGCCTATCGAAACAATTGATGAAATTTATTATGGCCTATCCAGCTTTGCAGGGATTACGACGGATTATGCTCGTTACGCGTGATGCTCACGGGTTATATGAACAATTTGGTTTTCAGCCCATCGAAAACCCCGAAAATACCATGTTTATCAAAGCTTTTACATCGTACTAATGCTGACCAAGCGAATCATTCCCTGCCTCGATATTAAAGACGGACGAACCGTAAAAGGAACCAATTTCGTAAACCTGCGCGATGCCGGTGATCCGGTTGCCCTGGCCGCTATCTATGCCGAACAGGGTGCTGATGAGCTGGTTTTTCTGGATATCACAGCTACAGTCGATGGCCGTAAAACACTGATTGAACTCGTCCGTAACGTAGCGCATACGATCAATATTCCGTTTACCGTTGGGGGCGGCATTTCCTCAGTTGCCGATGTGTCGGCTTTACTCAACGCCGGAGCTGATAAAATTTCGATCAATTCCTCGGCCGTTCGTAATCCGGATTTAGTCAATGAGCTGGCGCTGGAATTTGGCAGCCAGTGCGTGGTAGTAGCCATTGATACGCGGTACGTAGACGGCGAACACATCGTTCATACGCACGGTGGGCGCAAGCCTACAGAACTGCGCACGATTGCCTGGGCGAAAGAAGTGGAGGATCGCGGTGCCGGTGAAATTCTGCTGACGTCGATGGATACTGATGGCACAAAAGCTGGTTTTGCCCTTGAGTTAACCGCGCGGATTTCAGGTTCGGCCAACATTCCGGTTATTGCCTCGGGTGGGGCAGGCACTATGGAACATTTCGTGGATGTTTTCACAATCGGCAAAGCCGATGCGGGTTTGGCCGCCAGTATTTTTCACTTCAAAGAAATCGAGATCCCTGCTCTGAAAGGCTATTTGAAAGACAAAGGAATTGAAATGCGGTTGTAGCGTTTCGCCCTTCTGGCCAAGGAAAATTTAAGTCGTTTCTTTGGCTAGAAAGACAAAAACTCAAAACTTAAAGCCTAAGTCCAAAGCTACAACCCGGTTCTTGGAAACCAGTTGACTACCCCGCGCCACATTGATTAATCCACGCTGGTAACTAAAACCAATGTTGAACGCATTGTTCTGATTGATTTTATACTGAATACCCGTCCCAAGCAGCATTTCAACATCGCCGAAACCATACTGACGACGATCGCCACCACTTTCGGCCAGATAGAGCCCGTTTCGTGGCTGATCCAGCGCTCTTTCTGCCAGCTTTATGCTTACCAAACCACCCGTTTGAATATACAACCGCATGTTGGGTGCTATGTTGTTGGCAAACAGCTTTACGGTTAAGGGTACTTGCAGGTATTGAAGATTATAAATCGATTCTTTCTCCGGTGCACCAGGATTCCAGATGGTTTGGCCAAACGAGCCGGGCATCTGAAAGCCTGACCGTTTGATCGTATACCAGAGACCGGTGCTAAAGGCATATCGATTCTTGAAAAAGAAATAATCCAGCGATGGGCCCACACTCATTCGAACACCCGCGCCATTGCTCCGGAAGCCGGTATAGCTGCCGGTACCTTCAGCTGTATTCAGATCGAGTGAGGGAGCAAACCGGATGCTCATTTCAATAAGATGCGTTGGCCAGGCATAATCGGGCCCTGATCCGTAGCCATTGTTTTCATCCGTATCCTGGGTGCTTTGCTGTTGCTTTTTGCGCCGGCGTTTGCGATCATCGTCATAAGCACGGCGATTCTGGTCCTGACCGTCGTAATTGTCACCCAAAATTTTACGGAATCGTTTTTCTGTTACGCTCGATTCCTTCGTTCTCATTTGGTAGAGTGCGGGCGATGACGACTGGGCCCAACTGCTGATCGTTACCAGCGTTACCAAAATCAAACTTAACCCTGCAACTTTTTTCATAATTTTGCACGTTTTCAATACAGAAAACCAGTGTGTTTCATGCGACTATGGACGGCCCTTGTAGGGCTTTTTTGCCTGTTTTTGTTGGCTTCGTGTACAAAAAACGAAGACATTACGCTTATCCGACTCGACCAACAACTGTTTTCGGCCAAGTCTTCTGATGGTGTTCGGACATTCCTGAACCAGAATCCATCAGTGGCTCAATTGTACTTTAACGCGAATGGAGCCGGAAATGATACGGCACTCGTCCGAGAATTGACCAACCGGATCAAGAATCCGGCGTTGAACGAATTACACAAACAGGTCGAAGCCGAATTTGGCGACATGAACGACCTGAAAAAACAACTGGCCGAAGCCTTTACGAAAATCAAAAAAGACTTTCCTGATTTTCGTTCACCTAAAATCGCTACGCTCGTAACGGGGTTCGCCGGGCCGGATTTGGTCATTACCGATAGCCTGATCGTTATAGGCATTGATTATTTCGCTGGTCCAACCTCTAAATACCGCCCCCGAGGCCCTGAATTTCCACAGTATATTTTGCGTCGTTACCAGAAAGAGTACATCGTTCCGGCTATTATTTTTGCTATATCGGATAAATACAATGCCACGACCCGCTCAGACCAAACGATGCTGGCCGATATGGTCTATTATGGCAAAGGCTACGTATTTACGAAAGCCATACTGCCTAATACGCCCGACAGTCTGGTTATCGGATATTCAGACAAACAATTGACCGAAACGTTTAATGCCCAGGATGTGGTCTGGGGGCATTTTATTGATAATCAGTTATTATACCAAACGAATCCTGCGGTAAAACAGCGATATTTGAACGAACGGCCATTTACGGCCGAGATAGGGCAGGGTTGTCCCGGTGCTATTGGCCGCTGGTTAGGCTGGCGAATTGTTGGGCGCTATCATGACAAACAGGCAAGCGTTGGTATTGCAGAGTTAATGCGTAATGCCGACGCCCGGCAGATTTTTGAACAATCAGGTTATAAAGGTCAAAAAGACAATTGATTCATATCATTTTTCCACCGTTGAACGAACAATATTTTTGACCAAATAACGACAACTCATACAGAGGTCATCGAGAAGAATTACTACTAATGGCAAAACGAAATTTTGGCGAGGAAGCCAGTAAAGAAGATAAGAAAAAGTTAAGCCGGGAAGGTATCAAAAAAGCATTGAGCATTTTCCGGTTCATAAAGCCATATCGAATTCAGTATATAATTGGCTTTCTGTTTCTGGTGCTGTCAACGGGCACGACAATGAGCTTTGGTCTGCTAATTGGACAGATTACGAGCGTTATTCAGGGAAAATCGCCGTTTACGCTTAATCAGGTAACCCTGTTTTTTGTCGGTGTACTGGTGGCGCAGGCTATTTTCTCGTTCTTCCGTATTTACTTTTTTTCGCAGGTAAGTGAGCGGGCAATGGCCGATGTACGTCGGGCTACCTATAGCAAGATCATTACATTACCCATTCCGTTTTTTGAGCAACGGCGTGTGGGCGAATTAACCAGCCGTATCTCAGCCGACGTTTCGTCTTTACAGGACGTATTGACGCTGACACTGGCCGAGCTTTTCCGGCAGGTAGCAACATTGACCATTGGCACGGCCATTATCTTCTACGTTTCCTGGAAACTGACGCTGTTTATGCTGGCCACGTTTCCCATGATTATTGTAGCCGCAATGTTCTTCGGGCGGTTTATTCGCCGGCTGTCGAAGCAGGCACAGGATCTGCTGGCACAGGCTAACGTAATTGTTGAAGAGACACTGCAATCCGTAAATGTCGTTAAAGCCTTTACGAACGAAAAAATAGAGATCAATCGCTACGGAACGGCTTTAAATAAAGTTGTGGATACAGCCCTTCGATCGGCTAAGTTCCGGGGCGTCTTCGTTTCGTTCATCATTTTCGCCCTCTTCGGTGGAATCATCGGTGTGGTGTGGTACGGTGGCTCGTTGGTAATGGCCAATGAAATGCCCTTTGCCGACTTGCTGACGTTTATCGTTTATACAACATTTATTGGGGGTTCGGTGGCGGGTATGGGCGATTTATACGCTCAGCTACAACGAACGATTGGTGCATCAGAACGGATTCTCGAAATTCTGGAAGAACCGTCAGAAGTAGACGCCAACGAAGAACTGCCACTATTTGTACCCGTACAGGGTCATGTTCAATTCCAGGATGTACAATTCTCGTATCCGTCCAGACCCGATATTCCAGTATTAAAAGGCATTTCCCTCGATGTGGCTACCGGGCGTAAGATTGCGCTCGTTGGAAAAAGCGGAGCCGGCAAATCGACTATTGTACAACTGTTGATGCGCTATTACGCAACCGCCAACGGACAGATTACCGTAGATGGACGGAATCTGGCGAGTTTTAACATCACCGAACTGCGGAGAAACATCGCCGTTGTGCCTCAGGAAGTCATGCTCTTTGGCGGCACAATTCTGGAAAATATTCAATACGGTAAGCCCGGCGCCACCGAAGCTGAAGTGCGCGAAGCAGCGCGTAAAGCCAATGCCCTTCAATTTGTCGACTCATTCCCAGAAGGTTTTCAGACAATTGTGGGCGAGCGTGGCGTTAAATTATCCGGTGGGCAACGGCAGCGAATAGCCATTGCCCGGGCTATACTGAAAGACCCTGCTATTCTGATTCTCGATGAAGCAACTAGTTCGCTCGATGCGGAGTCTGAGAAATTAGTGCAGGAGGCACTGGACAAACTGATGCAGAATCGAACGACGATCATTATTGCGCACCGTTTGGCTACGATTCGTAAGGTAGATCGAATCTATGTGATTCGTGAAGGGCAGATTGCCGAAGCGGGTACACATGATGAATTAGCCATTCAGGAAGACGGGATCTACGCGAATCTGGTTAAATTGCAGTTTGAAACCATCGAATAACCATTTGTTGTTTACCGATTATACACGGTAAATAATAAACGACCAACCCTGAACGGAAATGGCCTTAGCAGCGAAAACCCTGAAAGACTTTAACCTTCGGCATACAAATGGCCGGGAGGAAGTGCTGGATTTGTTTCTGAACGCTGGTCATGCACTGGCGCATAATGATGTCGAAAACGGTCTTGGCCCTGACCATGACCGCGTAACGATTTATCGGACGCTACGAACGTTTCTGGATAAAGGATTACTACATAAAGTTCTCGATGATGAGGGTGGAACAAAATATGCCCTATGCCGCGAGACCTGTGCCCACGGCCATCATCACCATGACCATGTTCATTTCAAATGCGAAGCGTGCGGGCAGACAACCTGTTTAGATCAGGTTCGGATTCCAGCCATTGCCTTGCCGGAAGGTTATGACCGGAAGGAGATGAATTTGCTGATTCAGGGTGTTTGTCTGGATTGTAATAAGTAAGGAATCACCATCGTTCAAAGTAGTAGAAAATACGAATAAGGCTTTAAGAATATATACCCTCGCCGTCGGCAGTGGAGACACTGCCGATTTTTTTGTAGTACCGATATGACCACTGAAAATACCTTTCAGGAACGACAACAACAATTTATTAAAGCCGAACAGGTTGCTCATCAACAATACAATCAATTGGCATTTTGGCGCCTTGTCTGGTTTGTGGGCAGTATTATCGTCGTTTGGTTACTAATTCGGATCGATCAGCAATTGGGAGCCGCCGTAAGCCTCCTGATTGGCCTGGCAGGTTTTCTGTTTCTGCTAAAAAAGCACCAGTCAATTCGCAATGAACGTAACCTGAATCATCATCTGGCCTTTGTTAATCAGGATGAAGTCGCTCGGCTCAAACGACAGTATTTAAGGCCAGAATCCGGAGATCAGTTTGCTAATCCAACCCATTTCTACTCGGGTGATCTGGACGTCTTCGGCAAACATTCGTTGTTTCGGTTGCTTAATCGCACCCATACCTACGAGGGCCAGAATCGGCTGGCGTCATGGCTTCAGACGCCTGCCGGTCCCGATGCAGTCAGGCTTCGACAACTCGCATCGGTTGAGCTAAAGACAAAACTCGATTGGCGACAGCAGGTTGAGGCTTTAGCCTATTCAGAAGAAACGATTACACGCTCGCCGGAAGCGCTTGTGAAATGGGCAACGGCCGACGTTCCGCCTTTACCGGCTTATCTCAATAGTGTACGGTTTTTATTCCCAGCGATTACACTAGGTTTATTCGTGGCCTGGCTAATGGGCTATTTACCCGGCCTGGCTGTGCTGCTTGCGTTGGCCGTTCATGGCGGAGTGCTAAGTCAAACGTCGGCGCGAGCGAAGGAAGTAAGTGAACAGACATTCGAGATTTCGGCTGCATTACGATCATTCAGGTCTTTGTTTCAACATGCTGAACAACTGAAGGGTGAAGCCTTACGGCTACAGGCCATTGGGGAAGCCTTAAAATCAACCGATCAGTTGGCCTCGGAAGCAATTGGGCAACTATCGCAACTGACAGAAGGACTGAACTACCGACGTAATCCCTATTTCTACCTGCTTTTTGGTATTGTTACCTTGTGGGACGTTCATTACCTGTTCCGGCTTGAGCGTTGGCGAAACGAACACGGCCCCCATCTCAGCCGCTGGTTCGATGCATTGGGCGAGCTCGAAGCACTTAATAGTCTGGCTGGGTTTTCGTATGCGCACCCAACTTACGCTACACCAGATATTATTGATGGTCAATTTATTCTGGATATAAAATCGGCAGCTCACCCCCTGCTGCCACCCGACCGAAGTGTTGCTAACTCCCTCGCTCTAACCGGCAATGGACAAACTATATTGATCACGGGCTCGAACATGTCGGGGAAAAGCACGTTCCTGCGTACCGTTGGGGCAAACGTTGTGCTGGCTCTGGCAGGTGCAGTCGTGAGCGCAGAAGGGTTTGTTTGCTCGCCTGTACGGGTGTTTACGAGTATGCGTACGCAGGATTCACTCGAAGAGAGCACATCGTCGTTCTACGCTGAATTAAAACGATTACAGACGCTTATCAGCCTGTCAAAGCAACCAACGGCCCGCCTGCCGGTATTGTATTTCCTGGATGAAATTCTGAAGGGGACCAATTCCGCCGATAGACATCGGGGAGCAGAAGCCTTGATCAGACAACTACACCGCACAACGGCATCGGGTTTTGTATCGACGCATGATCTTGAACTCGGACAGCTTACAGATTCGAGCGATTTTGTCCGAAACTACCATTTTCAGTCCGATCTTCACAATGGCGAATTATTGTTCGATTATAAACTTCGTAATGGTATCTGTGAGAGCTTCAATGCCAGCCAGCTAATGCAGGCAATTGGTATTGAAATCGATGCTCTTCAGAAGTAAAGCCAGTGCCAGTGTACTTTCGGTCCAATTTGTAAAGTGGGCGTTGGAATCTTTATATATTTGATTATTCCCAGCAGTAATCGGGTGGCTGTACTACGAGGTTTTAAAAGCTTAATCAGGTTTATATCGGTGGATAAATACCATTCGTGTCGCCCGCCCAGACCGTCGTGGCGGATGCTCCAGCTTTCGGCTTCCAACCCCAAACCAATTGATAATTGTAGCCAGTCGGGCCAAATTTGCCGCCAATGTTGACCACCGAAATGTTCGGGCGAAAACGAGAGCCAGTACGTCTGATTCAGATAATCGTCAATGGAGAATCGTTGTCGGGGAATACCGCGCTCGTCGAAATATTTTGATGTCTTTTGCCAGTAACTAACCTTCCACTGTGAATCCCGCAGAAATCCCGATCGGTGTTGTGCCATCGGCCAGAAGCCACCAAGTGTGCCAGCTGCAACATCTCGCCAGCTGAAGCCATAGGTTGGCGAATAGGCGTCTTTCAGCTCAATACCCAATTCCACGAAAGCTGCCGATCCCAATGCCAGCCATTCGGCTTTCTTTTGGGCAACACCAGCCCAGCGAAACGCATTGTAGTAAGCTTCTGAAACAAAAATACCACCTGCCAGATGAGCAACTTTATCGAGGCCACTGGCATACGTTAAATCCCGTCCTTTATCGAAATGGAAAGGGACACCCCCCCCATTCCACCATGTTCGTTCAAGATAGACATACGTAGACCCAAGCGTGAGTAATGACGTTCCTCCTACGGCCCATAAACAGCCTGCTTTCGGTATACGAATGCGAATCTGACTACTATCAGGTAAAACAGGTAAAGAGTCAGGGAATGACGCATTTAGAACAGCTACTAAAAATAGAGCTTTCAAACGTTTGGTGGATTAATAGCTAAAAAATGCAAATAAAGTTACATATCGCTGATTTACATTAATTATGAGCAAAAGATATTCTTACATAAGGGCGAGATAGTGTGAGAATTATACGGTTCTATAGGCGTAGAATCCAAAACAACCCATCCTTCTACTTGTAAGATTTATGGAAAGCAGTATCTTTGCCAAGACGACAAATAGTATGCACGCATACTATTTGTCGATGATCTGAATTTGTGGAGAAGGAAGCTAATTGCCGAAATTAACGGGAGCTATAAAGACAATAAAAAAAGCCTTTCCGATTGGAAAGGCTTACGTTAAGGTGGTGGTGATGGACGGAATCGAACCGCCGACACAAGGATTTTCAGTCCTTTGCTCTACCAACTGAGCTACATCACCTAAACGTGGGTGCAAAAGTACGTGGTTAGTGCGGTTTTGCAACATATTGACGAGTTTTTTTTTATTAAAGTACCGTTTACCGAATCACTTTGCTGATTATCAGGCGAAACAAGTCCCTAAACGAATGGAAATATTTCAACAAATTTTATTCGTCGCTGCTCTGGCTGCGACGGCCTGGTTCATAACCAAACGAATTCAACTCATTTCACGGGCGATTAAACTTGGTCGGCCAGAGAATCGCTTTGACCACCCCGACGAACGATTAAAAACAATGCTGTTGGTGGCATTTGGCCAAAAAAAGATGTTTACCAATCTGCTGGTTGGCAGTATGCATTTTGTTATCTACGCCGGATTTATCATTATCAATCTTGAGATTCTGGAAATTATTTTAGATGGTATTCTGGGCACGCATCGGCTGTTTGCTCCCTATATTACGCCCATCTATCCGATCCTGATCGATGTATTTGAGGTTCTTGCCTTTGGGGTCCTGGCGGTCTGTGTTGTATTTCTGTGCCGTCGGTTTATTGCACGGGTTAGCCGTCTACAGGCTGAACGACACCGTGAATTGCGAGGATGGCCGATTTCTGACGCAACCCTTATTCTGACGGCCGAAATTTTTTTGATGATTGCCTTCCTGACCTGGAATGCATCTGACAGCGTATTACGCGATCGGGGCGTAGGGCATTATGGTGAGCTACAGGGTATTGTTCCTGATTTTTTAGTCAGTCAGTACCTGAAGCCTCTCTTTTTGACTTTCAGCGATATGGCTCTGGTAGCTTATGAACGCACAGCCTGGTGGCTGCATATTCTGGGTATTCTGGCCTTTGCGATCTATGTTACCTACTCGAAACACCTGCACATTGCACTTGGCTTTCCGAACGTCTATTTTTCAGATCTTCAGCCAAAAGGTGAAATGCAGAACATGCCCGAAATTACTAAAGAGGTCCAACTTGCCCTGGGATTGCCCGTCACTACCGATGGATCACAGGTCAATGACAACGGTGAACAACCCGTTGAGGTAGGCCGATTTGGTGCTAAGGACGTGCAGGATCTGAAATGGATTAACCTCATGAATGCCTATAGCTGTACGGAGTGTGGTCGCTGTACGGCCGCCTGCCCAGCTAATATTACGGGTAAAAAGCTGTCGCCCCGTAAGATCATGATGGACACACGTGATCGCCTGGAGGAGATTCAGCGCGGTTGGCAAACGCATGGTAATGAATATAAAGACGATAAATCACTCCTGAACGACTACATAACAGCCGAAGAACTCAATGCCTGCACCACCTGTCAGGCGTGTATAAATGCCTGTCCGATCAATATTAATCCGCTGGATATAATCCTGCAATTACGGCGCTATCGGGTTATGGAAGAATCACAGGCTCCCGCTTCCTGGAATGCCATGTTCAGTAATATTGAGAATAACATGGCTCCCTGGAAATTCTCGCCGAGCGATCGTTTCAATTGGGCCGATCAGGTTAATGACGCTAAATAAGTTTATAGCCGAATAACAGGCTATGAACCTTGAACCAACATCATGACACAGGAAGTAAAAACATACACCGTTCCAACAATGGCCAATATGGCCGCGTCGGGCGAAGAACCGGAAATTCTGTTTTGGGTCGGCTGTGCTGGCTCATTCGATGATCGCTATAAACGGGTAACGATTGCCTTCGTTCGTATTTTAAACCATGTTGGCATTAAGTTCGCCGTACTGGGGCCAGAAGAAGCCTGCACGGGTGATCCGGCCCGTCGTGCCGGTAATGAGTTTTTGTTCCAGATGCAGGCCATGTCGAATATTCAGGTGCTGAATGGCTATAATGTCAAAAAAATTGTGACAGCCTGCCCACACTGCTTCAACACGCTTAAGAATGAATATCCCGAATTGGGGGGAAATTATGAGGTCATTCACCATTCGCAGTTTTTACAGGGACTTATTAACGAAGGCAGGGTTCGGGTTAAGGATGGACAGTCGTTTAAAGGACGACGAATTACGTTTCATGACTCATGCTATCTGGGCCGAGCCAATAAAGTCTATGAAGCTCCCCGCGACGTTTTGGCAGCTCTGGATGCCGATCTGGTGGAGATGAAACGAGTACGGGCCAATGGTTTGTGCTGTGGAGCGGGTGGTGGGCAGTATTTCAAAGAACCGGAACCTGGCAAAAAAGATGTGAACGTAGAGCGCGTTGAGGAGGCACTCGGTACCGGTGCTGACACCATTGCCGTAGCCTGCCCATTCTGCATGACTATGATGTCTGATGGGGTAAAAAATAAAAATCGTGAAGATTCAGTTCGGGTTTATGATATTTCGGAACTCATAGCCCAGGGGCAGGGATTGTAAAAGAATGCTCGAATGGTGAATGGAAGTGATACCTTCCTTGTTAATCAGTCATCGTTCTTAATTCATCCTATATCATTAAAATGTACGTTGACTTTGACAAACTGCCCGATCAGGCCCGCGTATGGGTCTATCAGGCAAACCGCCCCCTTTCGGACGGAGAGGTACGTGTGATCGGAGAGACGTTGAAGCCAGCTCTGAGCCAATGGGCCGCTCACGGTCAGCCATTGCTGGCATCGGCACTGGTTATTGAAAACCGGTTTGTCGTTGTGGGCGTAGACGAAGGCTACAATTTACCAAGTGGATGCTCTATTGATGCATCGGTTCGAACCTTACAGGACATTGGTCGTCAATTAAGTGATAACAGCAGTTCTGTTGATTTTTTTGATCGTTCGGCGGCAGTGCAGGCTGCCAATGGTTCGGTTGCAGTATACCCGTTGCCAACGATTAAAGCTGCCGTTACGGATGGCCTTCTGAATCCTGATACAACTGTATTTAATACGCTGGTTAAAACAAAAGCGGAGTTTTTGGCAGAATGGTATGTCAGAGCTGCCGATTCCTGGCTTAAGCGGTATTTTAAATCTGTAAGAGTCTAAGAACCCGTAGATCAGTAAGAGAATCAGCCGCTGGCCAGATAATGGCTAGCGGCTGATTCGGTTTAACATGGAATCATTCTTAAACGTTCACTGCCAAATCGTCATATTTGATTGATTTTGAGCCGTTTTTTGAACAAAGGATTGATTTTTGCAGTCAAGTGCTAATACGACTCAACGAATTGCTTGTGTATAATTATCGAATTCGTTGAGTATTGCCGACGGTAAAAGGCAATTAACTCTTACTTTTATGGCGACCATACAAGAAGTTATGTCAGATACGCCAACTCGCGACGACGACCAATTGCTACCCGACGGCGATCCTATTGACCAGCCCTCGGCCGACACACCTGCCCGTGGTTATACCGATGAGCAGAAGTATCGGATTTTCAACAAGGAGTTCATGCCCCACATTGACTCCATGTACAACTTTGCTTTTCGCCTAACAACCGACGAAGACGATGCCAATGATCTCGTTCAGGATACTTATTTAAAGGCATTTCGATTCATTTCGTCCTTTGAGCAAGGAACTAACGCAAAGGCATGGCTGTTTCGGATTCTGAAGAACAGCTTCATCAACGATTATAGAAAAAAGAGTAAGGAACCAGCCAAGGTAGATTATCAGGACGTTGAAACGACCTATAATTCTGAAGATGCCGAGGCTGAGCATACCGTCGACCTGAGGGCCGAATCCGTTTCTGATCTGATCGGTGACGAAGTGGCAACAGCCCTGAATTCGTTGCCGGTAGATTTTCGGACAGTAATTATTCTTTGCGACATTGAAGGATTCACGTACGAGGAAATGGCCAAGATTCTGGACATTCCTATCGGTACAGTTCGATCTCGTTTACACCGTGCCCGGAACCTATTGAAAGAAAAATTGCGTGATTACGCATCATCAATGGGTTATAATGAAGAAAATGAAGAATAAACCGAACTTTTTCTACGCATATTTTGGTTCTGCTAGTAACTTAACGTATTATTATTCTTGGAATAAATAAAACTTTTCCAATGCAAACGTCGTTACCATCGTCATCTTCATCCAACGCAAAGCCTGAGATGAAAGAACATTGCAGTCACAGGACAGACTGCCTGAAGATGATTCAATTAATTCTGGACGGGGAGGCAACCGAGCAGCAGCTCGCCAGATTAAAGGTCAATCTTGAATCCTGTAAACCTTGTATCGAGATGTACCATCTCGAAAAAGAAGTAAAAGAATTATTGACCAAGCGAATGGAAAAAAAGTGCTGCCCCGATCAGTTGGTGGCGACGATAAAATCTAAAATCCTGAGTTTCAGTTAGTAATTATTATACGAGTTGGGGTAATTAAGGAAATGCTTTCATAGGCAGCCTTAATTACCCCAATTTATTTACCCAATTAATCATCACCCACTTTGGACGGTAAACTTATCATTTTTTCAGCCCCTTCTGGCTCCGGGAAAACAACGATTGTCAAGCATTTGCTAGCCGAGAACGATAATCTCGGCTTTTCCATTTCGGCCTGTACGCGCGACCGCCGGGGGCGAAGCGAAGAGAATGGTAAAGATTATTATTTCCTCACGCCAGAAGAATTTAAGCAAAAGATTGACAACGATGAATTTGTGGAGTGGGAAGAAGTTTATACGGGTGCTTTTTATGGGACGTTAAAATCAGAAATCGAACGCCTTTGGGCCAACGGTAAGCATGTTCTGTTCGATGTTGACGTGCAGGGCGGCTTAAAGCTAAAAGAGTATTACGGCAATAAAGCGCTGGCCGTTTTTGTACAGGTTCCCAATGAGGAAACACTTCGCCAACGTCTGATTGGGCGTGGCTCGGAAACGGAAGAAAGCCTGTCAAAACGATTATTCAAAGTCCATTTTGAAATGAGCTTCAAGAATCGCTTCGATGTAATTCTGGTTAATGATGAGTTAGATACATCGCTGGAAAAGGCACAGAAACTCGTCGATGATTTCGTCCTGGAAGGCAAGGCACCCGCTAAAGGAACCGTTATATAATCGAATTGGGGGTGGGAAGTAGGGGTGAACATCGCTACTTATACCTTATTTCCTGCTCATTGCTCCTATGAAAATTGGCTTATTTTTCGGCTCGTTTAATCCTATTCATATTGGCCATTTGATTATTGCCAACACAATGGCCACCACAACAGACCTGGAGCAAGTGTGGTTTGTGGTTTCTCCCCAAAATCCCTTCAAAAAGACAAAGAGCCTTCTGCATGAGTTTGATCGGTTCGATATGGTTGAGCGAGCTATTGCCGACAATAGCCGTTTGAAAGCGACCGATATCGAGTTTTCAATGCCCAAGCCTAGCTATACGATCGATACGTTAACCCGGCTCAGTGAAAAATACCCGCAGCATACGTTTACGCTCATAATGGGGGAGGATAATCTGGAACAGTTTGCGAACTGGAAAAACTACAACAAAATTCTAGAGTACTACGGCCTGTATGTTTATCCACGGCCTCGTGCGCAGGAAAGCCCGTTTAAAGCCGATCCGAATGTTCGGCTGGTCGAATCGCCATTGTTAGACATATCGGCAACGTTTATTCGTGACAGTATCCGTTCCAATCGCTCGATTCGATACATGGTGCCGGATGTGGTAGAAGAAATGATACTCCGGAAGAAGTTTTACGTATAATCTAGCTGGAAGTCAACTTATTCACGGTAAACCGTTCTGAAAGGTAATTTCAGTGGCGAGGCCGATTGCGCTCATGCGGATGGCCACTGAGCGACTGGTTGATTTGCCGCTTGGTGTATTGCAGTGGGCCCCTTTCTCCAGAAAATAGATGTAAAATTTCTGATTACGATCCTCAATCTGATTGATATCAGGTCGGCCCAGCAAATCCCCAATTGTGTTGGCTGTTTTCCCTTTCAGGTTCTGAATTTCAGCCTTAAAAGCTGGAACGAGCGTCGCCCGAACGCCGTTGCAACCACCCCTGTCACTACGCCATTTTTTTAGATCCAATTTGCCAAACTGATCAGGAACAGTACTACAGCCGGATAGTAGAATGATCGTGAATACTATATACAGAACCTTCATGATTTTTCTAGTTCAACACAAAGGCACACAAAACGCTGAAGTTATTTGTCTCAGCGTTTTGTGTGCCTTTGTGTTCATTTATTATTGCTCATTATAGAGCACTTGCAACAGGGTTTGACCGACCGCTTTAAGCGTACCACGGTCAATGTTACTCATGTTATCTTCGGCGGTGTGCCAGGCCGGAAAGAAACCGCCCGTGCCAATGTTTGTATGAATAATATCAATCATTGGAATCTTGGCGATGGTATTGGGCGCAATGTGGTCGTCGGTGATCTGACCGCCCTGCGTATCGACGAAATACTGACTGTAACCCGATCGGCTGGCCGTTTGCCAGACATTATTAACTACCGATGGGGCAAATTGCATGGAGAAGCCCTCTTTCGCAAAGGTGGCTCCTTTGGCGCCAACCATATCTAACAAGATGCCGTAATAGGCCGAATAGCCAGGCTTATGCAGGTTTTTGGCCCAGTAGCGGGAGCCCAGACAGAAACCTATGTAATCATACTGATTGCCGCTTTCTTTCTCGAAGTCGTTAGCTGCTTTTTCGCCATTACCCCAATCTTCCGCATCGAAGAAAACCAGATCGATGCCGACGGTTGGCTTTTGCTGACTCTGTTGAATCGTGCGGGCCAGTTCCAGCAAGACTCCTACACCACTAGCCCCATCATTAGCGGCTGTGACAGGTTTATTTTTGTCGGCCGCGTCGGGGTCCTGATCGGCATGCGGGCGAGAATCCCAGTGCGATGCCAGCACAATGCGTTTGGTGGCTTTGGGATTAATGCTACCGATTATGTTCCGCGCATTGAGTTTTTTACCGTCCCAGGTGGTTGCCACAAAGTTTTGCTCGGTGACTTCACAACCAAACTGCTTCAGCTTTGACGCCAGATAATTGCCCGCCTGAACATGTGCGGGTGTGTTCGGTACACGCGGCCCGAACTTCACCTGCTGGTCAATATAAACATAGGCCGAATCAGCGTTAAAGGCCGGAGCAGAAACCATGACCGGTTGTTCAGTGGTCTGCGTCGTTTCAGACTGACTCTGTTTGGTTCTGCAGGAACTAAAAGCCAGCAGGAAGGCTAGGACAGAAAGTGTAATAGGCTTAATCATTCAGCTAGAGCTGGGCCAATTTCCAGATCGGCCCATATTATTGATCACATCTAATTCATGGGCCAGCCTGAAGCCTGACCCAGTCGTTATTCTTCGTAGGCCCAGTCGATCTGGTGTTTCATGTCTTTGATTGCCAGGCCCTGCGCTTTAAAATACGAACGAATCTGATCTACTTTATCGTACTGCTTTTGTTCTTTATACTCACGATAAAGCGTCAACAGACCTTCCAATACAGGCTGATTATCAGTTCCTTCTTCGAGTAGACCAAGTACATCCTGCATAAACGACACAAACGACTCTTTAAGCAGATTAAAGACCTCTTCGCCTAAGGTTGCCGATTGAAGTTGGTTCAGATAAATCATGTTGATGTACTTCAGCAGGGTGAACAACTGCGCAATACCGACGGCCGTATTGAGGTCGTCGTTCATCGCGTCAAAAAACTGCTGTGCAGCCTGCCGAATATCCTGCTGCTTGTCTTCGCTCGGCACAATGGTTTCGTCGGGTTGGTAGGTTAAGGTTTTTACAACCCGTAAGCCATTGGCCAATCGACGATAGCCTTTCTGTGCCGCTTTCAGCGCTTCGTTCGAAAAGTCGAGTGTGCTGCGATAATGCGACTGAAGCATGAAGAAACGTACCGTCATGGGGCTATACGCCTGTTCCAGCAGGTAATGACTGCCTGCGAACAATTCGGCAGGCAGGAAAGAGTTGCCCAGCGACTTCGACATTTTCTGGCCATTAACGGTCAGCATATTTGAGTGCATCCAGTAGCGTACAGGCTCAAGACCGGTTAGGCCATCGCCCTGCGCAATTTCGCATTCATGGTGCGGGAATTTCAGGTCCATACCACCCCCGTGAATGTCAAACTGCTTGCCCAGATACTTCGTGCTCATGCAGGTACATTCCAGATGCCATCCGGGAAAACCTGCACCCCAGGGCGAATTCCAGCGCATCAGGTGCTCGGGGGCCGCCCGTTTCCAGATGGCAAAATCAAGCAGGCTCCGTTTTTCGGACTGACCGTCCAACTCACGGGTTTCATTCAGGAGGTCATCCAGAATTCGGCCGGAGAGTTTGCCATAATTACCTCCCCGCTGATTATACGTTTCGATATCGAAATAAACCGAGCCGTTTGATTCATAGGCCAGCCCTTTGTCCAGCAAGGTTTGCACGGCTTCAATCTGCTCGACCATATGGCCCGTAGCAGTGGGTTCGATACTGGGAGGAATGGTGTTAAACTGCCCCATCACCGTATGGAAATCGTTAGTGAACCGCTGAACGATTTCCATTGGTTCAACTTTTTCCAACTTAGCCATACGACCGATTTTGTCCTCACCATCGTCGCCATCACCAACCAGGTGGCCCACATCGGTCAGGTTGCGGACATAGCGAACTTTATAACCAATGAATGTCAGGTAACGGTATAGCGTATCGAAGGTCAGAAACGTACGGACGTTGCCGAGATGAACGTAATTATAAACTGTCGGACCGCACACATACATGCCAACATACGGGGCATTGAGCGGTTCAAACAGTTCTTTTTTACGAGAAAGTGTATTGTAAATATGTAATGGTTGCATCGGTTGATTTACTATTTCTAAGTATACTGACAAAGGACTTGGTTTGCCGGGTTGGCATGGCTAGGAGGGTAAGCCGGTTAGCTACAACAGTAGGTAGTTATGTTCCGTTTTTCCTTTATCAGCATGGCAGAAATGTTCCTGTTCCTGACGGCGAAGTTACGGATTGTTCATCGGAAAACGTTAGCCTACCTAAGGCCGCCCGACTGCTTTTGTCTATATTCGCGCTTTGTTTCGAGAATTTCTCCGCTTAGGCTCAGTAATGCAGGTAGTTGAGGTTGGCGCGAATGCCAAATATCAGAAAGAATTTATTGAATTTCCCGTGCGGCTTTATCGCAACGATCCATGCTGGATTCGGCCATTGGATACGGACGTGGAAGAAGTGTTCGACCCAGCCCGTAACAAGCGGTTTGAGCATGGCGAGTGCGTGCGCTTTTTGTTGCTCAATGATGCAAACGAAACCATTGGGCGAGTGGCAGCTTTCATTGACTATGAACTAGCCAATCTCGACAATGACCAACCGACAGGGGGGGTAGGTTTTTTCGAATGTATCGAGGATCAGCAAGCCGCACTGGCACTTTTTAAGGCCGGGCAAACGTGGCTTCAGAGTCGGGGAATGGAGGCTATGGATGGTCCCATCAATTTTGGTGATCGCGACCGCTGGTGGGGTTTGCTGGTCGATGGCTTCGAGCGGGAGCCAAACTATTGCATGCCCTACACCAAGCCCTATTATATTTCTTTCTTCGAGAATTATGGTTTCAAGGACTATTTCAAACAGTTTACGTTCGGCATTCCAACAACCTGGGCGAAACTGGTCGATATGTCGCAGGCCGTAAAAGACCGTGCTCAGCGTGTTTACGACAACCCTGATTATACCTTCCGGACCATCGACAAGAAACATTTGCCGGCGGCTGCCGAGCAGTTTCGGCATATTTATAATGCTGCCTGGGGCGGTCATAGTGGCGTAAAGGAAATGTCGGCTGAGCAGGCCCAATTGCTCATGCAGAAACTGAAGCCGGTTATTGACGATAAAATCATCTATTTTGCCTATTATCGGGATGAGCCCGTTGCCTTTTTCGTCTGCCTGCCTGAACTTAATCAGATATTCAAGCACGTCAATGGAAAGCTTGATCTGGTTGGTAAACTGAAGTTTATATGGCATATGCTTTTAAAAACCAACCGTAAAGCATTTGGCGTAGTATTTGGGGTGGCTCCAGAACATCAGGGTAAAGGTGTTGAAGCAGCTATTGCGTTACGGATGCCTTATGAAGCCGATCATAACCCTAACTTTCAGTACACGGAGTTAGAAATGAACTGGGTTGGCGACTTTAACCCAATTATGGCGCGATTTGTAAGCCAGTTGGGTTCCAAAATCGTCAAAACGCATATTACTTATCGAAAACTCTTTGACGAATCCAAACCATTTAAACGCTGTCCGGTGATTGGACGAAGAAAATAGGTTTTCAGTTTATAGTGGTCTGTTGGCTGGATACAACCTATCCGCCAGCAAATACTGTAAACTGTGGACCGTAAACCAGAAGAAAATGAGCTTACTTACAGTTGGTTCCGTGGCGTTTGATGCGCTGGAAACCCCATTTGGCAAGACCGACAAGATTATCGGCGGTGCCGCCACCTACATTACGCTATCAGCGTCGTATTTTACGAAAGAGAATAACCTGGTCGCCGTTGTCGGCGACGATTTCCCACAGTCCATGATTGACGATCTCAATCAGCATGGCGTCAATACGGAGGGGTTAGAAATCAGAGTAGGGGAGAAGACCTTCTTCTGGTCGGGCAAATACCATAACGACATGAACAGCCGCGATACCGTGGAAGTGCAGTTGAACGTGATGGAAAATTTTGATCCTATCATTCCTGAATCGTATCAGGATTGCCAATACCTGATGTTGGGTAACACAGCACCCGCTATTCAGCAGATGGTCATCGAACGGTTAGAAAAGCGGCCCAAGCTAATCGTACTCGATACCATGAACCTCTGGATTGAGATCGCTAATCCTGACCTGATGAGTCTGTTAAAGCTTGTCGACGTACTGGTTGTTAATGATGAAGAAGCCCGACAACTAACCCGTGAATATTCTCTGGTGAAAGCAGCGGCTAAAATTCATACGCTAGGGCCAAAAACGGTTATTATTAAGAAGGGAGAACATGGTGCTTTACTTTTTAATGAAGACCGAATATTTTTTGCTCCCGCGCTCCCGCTCGAAGAAGTGTTTGACCCAACGGGAGCGGGCGATACGTTTGCTGGTGGTTTTATTGGCTATCTGGCAAAAACGGACGACATCTCCTTCGATAATATGAAACGGGCCATTATTTATGGTTCAGCTATGGCTTCGTTCTGTGTTGAGAAATTCGGTGCTGAGCGAATCATGAACCTGGCTCAGTCCGAAATTCAGGAGCGCGTCAGTGAATTTGTAAAGCTATCAGCCTTTGGGCTGGAGTAAATCAGGGCCTGCCTAAAGTTGTACCAGACCTAAGAATCTGGTACAACTTTAGGTGATTTAGATTTAAATTATTGTTTAAAAAGACTTATTCTTGTTACTAATATTGCTGGTTGGGGACTATTAATGGGTAAAATTTGATTGTATATTGATTATAATTACGCTGAAAGCTTTAATGGTCTAAAAAAAGCTTGTAATTGATGAAATTTATTAATCATGGCTATAGTCTACTTTATATACCTCTTTTTTTTAGGTTACCTGGCACTTAGCGTAGTCTATCTGGCGGTATTTGCGATTGCCGGTCGTCTTGGCCGGGCCGATGATAAGTACCAAACTGGTCAGCAACAGGACCATAAAAAGATAGGTGTATTAATCCCGGCTTATAAGGAAGATGCTGTTATTGTTGATTCGGTACGGGCCAATTTGAAACAGGACTATCCTGCCGACCGCTTTGAATTGATTGTCATTGCTGATTCCTTCCAGCCGCATACATTAGAATTATTGTCAACGTTACCCATCCGGGTAATTGTGGTTTCTTTTGAGGTTTCCACAGTAGCTAAGGCTATTAACACGGCACTTGCGCAAATTCCAGATCATCAGTATGACATTTTAGTCGTGTCGGACGCCGATAACCACATGGCACCCGATTTTTTAAGCCGTATAAATGCCGCTTTTGGGCAAGGCTGGAAAGCAGTACAGGGTCATCGGGTCGCTAAAAATACAGATACAAGCGTGGCCGTACTGGATGCGATTAGCGAAGAGATTAATAACCATATATTTCGGAAGGGAAGCCGCGCGCTGGGGCTGGCTTCGTCAATTATTGGCTCGGGAATGGCTTTTGATCCGGTTTTGATGAAAACCGGTATGGCTAACTTGCATACGATGGGAGGCTATGATAAAGAGCTGGAAATGAACATCGTATTGAGTGGCAATAAGATCGGCTATCTGGAAGATGCCTTTGTTTATGATGAAAAGGTAGCTCAGCAGGCGGTATTCGAAAATCAACGTACTCGCTGGATTGCTGCCCAGTGGCAATTCCTGAAGTTTTATTTCAGACGGGGAGTAACGGAATTTGTGAATGGACGAATGTCGAGTGCATTCAAAGTTATTCAGGCACTTGTTTTGCCCAGGGTGATTTTGCTGGGTGTACTTGGGCTTTGTACACTTCTGGGTTTGTTGGGTTCTGACCCTATTTTATGGCGTATGCCACTCTTATCGTTACTGATTCTGATTACAAGTCTGATTATTGCTGTTCCCGGCTATTTATGGAAACGGGTTACTATGCGGGAAATAATGCTTGTTCCGGTATTGATGTTACGTTTTGCCCGTGCTATTTTTAACATCCGGAAAGCCTTTAAAAGCTTTATGCACACGCCCCATACCAGTTCGCCGGAAAAGCCCGCAGATCCAGCACGAGTCCCCTGATTATTTACTATAGGGTAGCTTATACCGTGAATGCATAAGCCCTATATTTATTAAACGTACAAAGTATGTAGTATTGGTAGCTATATAAAGGGCATTAATTTTCTGAGGATGAGAGTCATAGATAACTAATTTGTATTTTTCTATGACCTTCATCCTCAGGCTTTTTGTACATAGCCAGTTCATCTCCTGAAAATTAACTCAATGACAACTTCACGGTATAATACTAAAATAGTCTAAGCTAAGTATGTGACACAGCGTGCAAAAACTCGTCAAAAGTTTAAGAGAGTCTACTAGATGGACAGATAAAGTGGCAAATCTGAACCTTAACGATAGATGATCGGCTAGTTAGTAAACAGTTGCTTTTCGTTTTCGGAGGCTGAGGGGTTCAGACAATTGCTATATGCAAACTTTTTTTAGAATGAAGGTTTATTTTTCCAGACTGTCAATAACTAGATATTATCAGACAAGCCTGATTTTATTATTTAGCCTATTTGTATCGTCAATTTGCTATGGTCAAAAAGCTACTGGTAGAAGGTTAATGATGTTTGGCCAATCATCTGGTTTGGCTAATGATACGGTATATCTTGACATCGATCAGGATATTGCCGTTCAACTAATTCCATTCGATGAGCTGGTAAAAATAGCGATCACCAATTCACCGCTGATTAAATATCAAAATGAGGTTGCTAATTCGCTGGATGCATCCTATCAGGGTACTAAATCGCAGATTCTCCAAAATCTTGGTGGTTCTGCCAATTACTCAGGTGGCAACCAGTCGATTCTTTCATCGGGAGGAACAGTGACCAACCGTGATCCAATAGGTCAAATTGCTAATGGATATCGGGTTGGAGTCGATCTGCGCGTATCGCTCTATGACCTGTTTGGGCGCAAACACCAGATTCGGCAGGCTTATTCGAATTATCGGGCTGCTGTAATACAAAAAGAAACAATTGAACAGCAAATAAAGCGGGAGCTGATCGTCTTGTATCAGGATATGATCACGTCGCAGCAAATATTAAAATTTCGACTTATTGAAGAACAGGCTTCACTGGCCGCTTTTCGAGTTGCAGAACTTGAGGTGCAGAAAGGGAAAATAACCGCTGAGTATTTAGCTAGTGCCACCAGCCGCTATATTGAAACGAAAGCGACAACTGAGCAGGTTAAAGGAGAATTTCTGAAAAATGTTCACATCTTCGAAACGATGATGGGCCTGCCCATTCAACGGTTGAAGCGTAACTGATAGAATACTATGACAGTCGAAGTATTTCTGCGGCTTCTGAAACAGCATATACTCTGGTTCATTCTTATTCCCTGTGTAACAGCTGGAACAGCTTTTTATGTTACACGGAATGAGCCTAAAGTTTATAAATCCCAGGCAACTTTATATACAGGCCTGGTTTCTCGCTATTCCTTACTGTCTGATAAACAGGGCGGTGTCGTTGACCGGTCGGCTAGTGCAATTGACAACATTCTAACGACACTGAGCTCGAAGGAAACCTTGCTCCAGATAGGAATAGACTTGCTGACCGATCATTTACGGCTTCAGCAACCAGATAGTTTAGTCTTGTCGGCGGCTGGTTTTCAACAGCTTCGGCAGTCAATTCCACCTACCTGGCAGAACGCTCTGTTTGTCAATAGTGATTCAACCGACTTACACAAGCTCATCGACAGTCTGGCAAAAAGCCCGTATGATAACCCCATAAAAGCGTTGCTGATCAAACCGGGGTCTCATTATTCAATTCAGTTGTTAGGCGAAAAGCTGAAAGCGTCGGCCCGTAAAAATACAAACGACGTGCTGACGATGGAGTTTGAATCCAGCGATCCGGCGGTAGCGCAAAAAACCCTCGTTTACGCCATCAAAGCGTTGAATTACCGGTATTCTAATCTGAAAACATCTGAAACGAACTCGGTAGTTAATTATTACGAAGATAAACTGAAGAAAGCGAAGCAGGCACTCGATCAGGCTGAAGCAAATTTACGGGCTTTCAACACCAATAATAAGGTGTTAAATTATGACGAAGAAGCCCGCAACGTAGCCACCTCCCGCGAAGAACTTATTAAGGCGTATAATGAGGAATTGATGCGGAAAGATGCCGCAAAAGCGTCACTCGATGCACTCAATCGCCGAACAACTCAGCAGGGAACATTAAATGCCGCCCAGGCTGATCTGAACGAAAAACAGAAAAAACTAACTGAGGCTGAAAATAAGCTGGCTAATGCGCGAGCCTATGGCCAACCCAAACATGTCATTACCAAGTTACAGGAAGGCATTGCGAAAGCATCGGAGGATCTGAAAATCAGCGCTCAAAAATACGATGCTGCCACCAACACATCCGATGGCGTTCCGGCACAGGCAATGGCTACTGATCGATTAGCCAAATCACTGGAGTATGACGAATCTGTTGCCCGTCTGGAATTGTATAAAAAACGGATCAGTGAGTACCAGGTTAAAACGAATGAATACACGCCATTAGGATCTCAACTCCGGCAGCTGGAACGCGGTCTGAGCGTTGCCGAAAAAGAATACCTCGACTTATTACAACAGGTAGAACAATCTCAGACCCGTCGTCAGGATATTGCCATTGGCGGTACGCTGGAGATCATGGACGCGCCCGACTACCCATTGACCCCCCAGGTATCGAAACGGACGCAGATGATTGCTATTGGCGCTGGCGCCGGCATTTTTATCGCCTTGCTGCTGATGGCCCTACGCTTCTGGCTTGATAATCGGATTCATTCGCCAGAGCAGGCTGAACAACAGGTTGGCATGCCGGTTTCGGCCTTGTTTCCGACCGTTTCCAAACCGAACGTTTTTTCAAAAGCGACGCTGGCTAGCCGGAATATGTTCGAGCAGCTTTTCAATGCAGTTAATATTGAAATTTCGCAGGCTACCTCTAAACCGTTCCCACCCCTTGTTACCCTTTTCAGCATCGGGTCGAAACAGGGCAAAACCTGGGTGGCAAATGGATTGAATCAACTATATGCCGAAGCCGATCAGAAGGTGGCATACTGTTATCCACGCGTAACCGGAAAAGAGCAAAAAGAATTGATTGGTGGAATTACACTCTTTCCGTATACGGTTCGCCCAGATTTTATGAACGTTACGGGCGTAGATTACCTGATTGACTATAATCATGGATTTGATGCGTCTCAGTTCGATCGGATTGTGCTTGAATTACCACCGCTTCTGACGAATCAGATACCAGTCTATCTACTCAAAAACAGCGTTCTATCGTTATTGGTAGTTGATGCCAATAGTGCCTGGGCACGCGCCGAGAAGCAATTATTGAGTCTATATGTACGGGTAACCAACCAGCCTATTCTCCTCATTTTGAATCGTGTTGAAGGGAATTACATCGATGTTCCCGGCCGGGCAGATGTTAGACAGGTACCTGTTGGAGCGGAGCGTTCGGTGCTGTCTCAGCGCAACATGCCCTAGAAAGCTATTGAGTCAAATTAATACCGATTAGTGAAGGTAGATACAGAGAAACTACCGACAAGTAGGTTTTATCGGAATTAGGTAGTCGCTAATTCCTCAATTCATTCGTAGTACTCATATGGAAAACAAGGGTCTTGTCATCTCGCAGTTTGTTCATCAACTAGTCGAAAAAACTGCCAGTACGCATCCTGATACCATCGCTTTAATTTTTGGCGGAGATAAACTGACTTACCGCCAGTTAAACGAACAGGCAGAAACCGTATGCCAGACTATTCTGAGTATTGATCCTGAGGCAACGTTAATCGGTGTAAGCAGTACCCGAAGCCTGGACATGGTTATTGGTGTACTAGCTGTGTTGAAGGCGGGTAAAGCCTACCTTCCGCTCGACCCAACGTATCCTGCCCAACGTTTGCAACAAATCAGCGTTGATTCAGGCATTAAAACCTGCCTGGCCACAGCTCACGATGCACCTGTATTTGAGGGCATAGGTCTTCAGGTAATTTCGGCGGGTAAAGCCTCTGGTATAATACCGCAATCGGCAAGTCTGCAAACTAGCACCGCTTATGTGCTCTATACATCAGGCTCAACCGGTAAGCCCAAAGGCGTCAGCATGGGGCACGGGCCGCTGATGAACCTGTTGCAATGGCAGGCTACTAATTCGGAGGCAGCAGTCGGTACAAGAACGTTGCAGTTGGCGCCCCTTAGCTTTGACGTTTCATTTCAGGAGATTTTTGCTACGCTCAGTACAGGTGGAACACTCATCCTGATTGATGAAGAACTTCGTCTGGATTTGACGGCCCTGTTGGCCTTTATCGACGAACAATCGGTGAACCGGCTCTTTTTGCCCTTCGTAGCACTTCAGTATCTGGCCGAAGCAGCAGTTAGTACACAGCGGTTTCCGAGCGCACTGCGTGAAATTATGACAGCGGGCGAACAGTTGAAGATTACACCTCAGCTAACCTCGTTCTTTACTGCCCTGCCCAACTGCGTTCTGTTTAACCAATATGGCCCAACCGAGTGTCATGTCGTAAGCCAGCTAAAACTGGATGGCAATCCCGCAGAATGGCCTTTATTGCCATCTATTGGCAAAGCCATCGACAACGTTAGTCTGTTCATTGCCGATGAAAATCTGGCTCTGCTACCTGACGGTGAATCGGGAGAACTTCTGATTGCTGGCGATTGCCTGGCAGAAGGATACCTGCATCAGGAAGCGTTAACGAACGAGAAGTTTATCGAACTGGCAATGCCTGAGCAAGGCATAACCCGAATTTATCGAACCGGCGATCTGGCACGTTATCTGCCTGATGGTACAATTGAATTTCTGGGACGCCGTGATGACCAGGTAAAGATTCGGGGACATCGGGTTGAGCTGGGTGAACTGGAAGTTATTATCAATCAACTACAAGGTATTAAGCAGGCCGTTGTCGTTGCCCGGGAAGGAATAGGCGGTCAGAAGCAGCTAATCGCTTATCTTGTTTCTTCTGGCGAGACGAAGGAAAACGTAGGCATTCGGAAGGAACTTGAACAGCGTTTGCCCGACTACATGATGCCGTCGGCTTTTGTCTGGATGGACGATTTCCCAAAAACCAGTAGCGGAAAGGTCGACAAGAAAAAGCTACCGGCTCCCGAGCAGAAACGCCCGGAACTGGCAGTAACCTATCGGAAGCCTAAAACCCAGCTTGAGCAAACCATTGCGAACGTATGGGCCACGCTACTACAGCTAGACAAAGTTGGTCTGGATGATAATTTCTTTGAGTTAGGCGGTAATTCGCTTTTAGCCCAGAAAATAGTTGCCGCTTTAAAACAGGAGCAACAGACCTTACCTGTAACGAAGCTATATCAATATCCAACTATTGCCGGGATCACTCGTTATTTACAACCTCAGGCACTGGTACAGGCCGGGAGCGAAGTCACGAAACCTCTGCCCCAGAAAGGAATACCGTCTACGCATCAGGCAGATGTGGCCATCATCGGGATGACTGGCCGTTTTCCGGGTGCAACGACTATTGATGAGTTCTGGGACTTATTGAAGCAGGGCCGCGAAACCACCCGCTTCTTTACGGATGAAGAATTAGACGTAAACATACCGGCCAGGCTCAAAAATGATTCACTTTATGTCAAAGCGAGAGGTGTCATTGACAATGCCGATCAGTTTGACGCCCAGTTTTTTGGATTAGCCCCCACGGTTGCGCAACTGATGGACCCGCAACAGCGCGTATTTCTGGAAATAGCCTGGGAAGCGCTGGAACAAACGGGGTATCTGCCCCAGCAATATAGCGGGCGCGTTGGCGTATTTGCAGGCTGCGGCAATAACACCTATTACCTGAACAATGTACTGACCAATACCGAATTGGTTGATCAGGTTGGTCGCTTTCAGGTAATGACACTGAATGAAAAAGATTATATAGCTTCCCGTACTGCTTACCAGCTAAATCTGAAAGGGCCTGCGGTAAGTGTTTATTCAGCCTGTTCTACATCCCTACTGGCCATAACGCAGGCTGTTCAAAGCATTCGTATCGGGCAGTGCGATGTCGCTCTGGCAGGAGGTGCAACCATAACAGCACCAATCAATAGTGGCCACCTTTATCAGGAGGGAGCCATGCTCAGTAAGGATGGCCATTGCCGATCATTCGATGCACAGGGCGAAGGAACCGTCTTCAGTGATGGTGCAGGTGTCGTTTTATTAAAAAATCTGGATGCTGCCCGGCGCGATGGCGACACGATCTATGGTGTCATAAAAGGGGTCGGTGTAAATAACGATGGGGCTGGGAAAGGCAGCTTTACTGCCCCGAATGCTGAAGGACAGGCTGCTGCTATTGCCATGGCTATTCAGGACGCCCAGATAGAGCCGACGACCATTAGCTATGTGGAAGCGCATGGAACAGCTACCCCACTTGGTGATCCAATTGAAATTGAGGGCCTGACGATAGGGTTTGGGGAACAAATCGAAAAACAGTACTGCGCAATCGGCTCGGTTAAGAGTAATATGGGTCATTTGACGGCAGCTGCTGGTGTTGCAGGGCTTATCAAAACAACCCTGGCTTTATACCACCGGCAAATTCCGGCTTCGCTCCATTTCTCGACGGCTAACACTGCCATTAATTTTGCAGAAACACCATTTTTTGTCAATACAAAACTCACAGAATGGAAGCCAACGGGTGTTCGGGAGATGAATCCGCGACGGGCTGGTGTAAGCTCATTCGGTGTAGGTGGGACTAATGTACATGTCGTTTTAGAAGAATTTATACAGGAAGAACCACAGACGACAGCCGGACGACCCCTTCAGCTGATTACCTGGTCAGCCAAGTCGCTGATAAGTCGTGAGACATATGCTGATCGGCTGGCTGAAAAACTTCGTCAGAAAGCACCGTTGAGTCTCCCTGATACTGCATTTACGCTACAGACGACCCGGCCTGATTTTAAGCACCGTCGCTTTGCCGTCGCTGCAACGAGCACTGAGCTACTCGAAAAGCTTACGGCGACTACCGTTACACCATCAACAATAAAAACGGTTAAAGAAGCTCCAGGCGAAGTTGTCTTTATGTTTCCTGGCCAGGGAGCACAGTTTCTGAACATGGGCCGTATGCTTTACGACCATGAGACTGTGTATCGGCAAGCAGTTGATGACTGTGCCGACCTCCTGAAAGCCCACATGGAAGTCGACATTCGCCAGGTCATTTATCCACAGGCTCTGGATGTAGATGCTGAGCAACGACTGAAAAACACACGTTATACACAGCCCGCGTTGTTTGTTACCGAATATGCGCTGGCAAAATTGTGGATGAGCTGGGGTATTGAACCATCCATATTCTGTGGGCATAGCATCGGCGAATTTGTGGCTGCTCATCTGGCGGGAGTTTTTACGCTTGCCGATGCCCTGATGTTAATTGCTACCCGTGGCCAACTGGTAAGCGAACAGCCCAGAGGCAGCATGCTTTCGGTACGTATGCCTGCCGAAACGTTACAGGCTATGCTGCCATCGAGCCTGTCGGTGGCAGCGATAAACAGCCATAAATTGTGCGTAGTCGCTGGCCCGGATGAACATATTGCTGATTTCGCCCGCTTGCTCGACGAACAGGAGATTCTTAACCAGCCTCTCGAAACCAGTCATGCATTCCATTCGTCAATGATGGACCCCGTGATTGGAGCCTTTGAAGAACTAGTAAAAAAAGTTGCCTTAAATCGGCCACAGAAACCACTGGTATCAACAGTAACAGGCTCATGGCTAAGTGACGCGCAAGCCACTGATACGTCTTATTGGGCCAACCATTTGCGGGCTACGGTTCGCTTTGCTGATGCAATTACCACCATTGTAGAGTTAGAAAATCCCCTTTTGCTGGAGGTTGGCCCCGGTCATGTTACAGCAACACTTGCCCGACAACAGACTAATAATAAGCCCATAACCGTATTGGCTGGTCTCGTTAATAATGCTGATGAGCTGGTTGCTTACCAGTCTGTTCTGACGACACTTGGCCAACTCTATCTGAATGGTTTAGAGCCGGATTGGGCCGGATTTTATGCTGATCAAAGCAGAAAAAGATTAAATTTACCAACGTATGCTTTCGACAGAAAGCGTTGCTGGGTCGATCCTGTCCGTTTATCAGTAGCAAGCATACAAACGAATACAACTCCTGACATAGCTACATCATCCACACCCATAGCGCAACCTGCAATGAGAAAAGACACCTTGATCAATAAGATCAACACACTATTAGAAGATGCATCCGGCATCGACATGGAAGGAGTAACGCCCGACATGAGTTTTCTGGAAATAGGTCTTGACTCGTTGCTGCTGACACAGGTTGCGCTGACTTTGAAGAAAGAGTTTAACGTACCTGTAACGTTTCGGCAACTAACGAGTGAATATGCCACTCCGGAACTACTGGCGAATTACCTGGATCGTACGCTACCGATTTCTGATGCGCCCGTTCCAGCCCCTCAGCCAATAGCCAGTTCGGTTCAACCAGAGCAAACGTACGTAGCGCCCGTAGCAAGTTATGGTGGAGTGCCTGTTGCGGCTAATGACTCGGCGCTGGGTCTGATAGCCCAACAGCTACAATTACTTGCCAAACAGGTTGCGCTTTTACAGGGAACAAATCCTGAAGTAGTAATCCCATCGGCTCCGGTAGTTCAGGCCGTCGTAACAACCAATACGAATAGATCTGCGGAGGCAATTCCTATGCCTAAAGCAGAAACGACGTCGTTAAAAGTGGCTACGATCGATACCGCTGATCTGACACCTGAAGAGAAAATAGAGCTTAAAAAACCGTTCGGAGCAACGGCTCGAATTGAGCGCCAGGCTTCGGAATTAACGAATGAGCAACAATTCTTTTTAGAAAGGCTGACTCGTCGCTATAATCAGAAAACAAAGAATAGTAAGGCCTATGCCCAGCAACACCGTTCGCATATGGCCGACCCACGAGTTGTATCCGGGTTTCGGCCACTGACGAAGGAAATTGTCTATCCACTGGTTGTTAACCGTTCGAAAGGAAGCCATTTGTGGGACATTGATGGGAATGAATACATTGATGCCCTGAATGGATTTGGCTCGAACATGTTTGGCTATCAGCCCGATCTGATCAAGCAGGCATTGCATGACCAGATCGAAAACGGCTATGAAGTAGGTCCGCAACACGAACTCGCGGGTGAAGTAAGCCAGTTGATCTGTGAATTGACGGGCACAGATCGGGCTGCTTTATGCAATACGGGCTCAGAGGCTGTATTGGGCACCATGCGAATTGCCCGTACTGTAACCGGCCGGTCGTTGATTGTGGCTTTTTCGGGCTCCTATCACGGCATTGCCGATGAAGTATTGGTTCGGGGCACTAAAAAATTAAAATCATTTCCGGCTGCTCCCGGTATTATGCCAGAGTCGGTTCAGAATATGCTCATTCTGGACTATGGCACCGAAGAGAGCCTGAAAATCATTCGTGAACGAGCTCACGAACTGGCGGCTGTATTGGTCGAACCCGTGCAAAGCCGTCGTCCGGAGTTTGTACCAATCGAATTTCTGAAGCAGGTTCGGGCGATTACGGCTGCATCGGGCACCGCATTGATCTTCGATGAAGTGATTACTGGTTTTAGAACACACCCCGGTGGAGCACAGGCTTTGTTTGGTATTAAAGCAGATCTGGCTTCCTATGGTAAAGTAGTCGGAGCTGGCTTACCAATTGGAGTTATCGCGGGTAAACGCGCCTTTATGGACGCGCTTGATGGTGGTTTCTGGCAATACGGCGATAGCTCAGTTCCCGAAGTTGGGGTCACCTATTTTGCCGGTACATTCGTTCGGCATCCCATGGCATTGGCAGCGGCTAAAGCGTCTCTGCACTACATGAAAGAGAAGGGGCCTTCATTACAACAGGAACTTACCCAGAAAACCAGGCGCCTTGCCGATGCGTTGAATGTAATCATCGATCGTCAGCAGATTCCACTCGTCGTGGCGCAGTTTGGCTCACTCTGGAAAATAAAATTTAAGGAAGAGATTCCTTATGGAGAACTGCTGTTCACGCTAATGCGCGAAAAAGGCATTCATATCTGGGATGGCTTCCCCTGCTTTCTGTCTGAAGCGCATACAGATGAAGAAATAAATACCATAATTGATCGATTCTCCAGAAGTATAAATGAATTAATTGACGCTGGTTTTTTAGACGCTACCCCGACATTAGCGACTAGAGTGCAGATGGCCGGGGTGGCACTTGCTGGCGATTTACCACCGGTTCAGGGAGCCCGGCTAGGTCGCGATCAGCTCGGAAATCCGGCCTGGTTTATACCGAATCCGGAGCGTCCAGGTAAATATCTACAAGTCAAGTTAAATGAGATTTGAATGGTAAAAAGTGCTACTCACACCGATATAACGTTCGTTGAAGTTGACTTTGATCCATTTGTCGGTCCTGAACTTTTGCGATTAGCACCTGTAACGGAATCACAGGAGGAAGTATGGACATCCTGCCAATTGGGTGGTGACGATGCCAGTAGGGCATATAATGAATCAGTTTCGCTTAAACTCAACGGAACCTTAAACCGATCAGCACTAGAGCGGGCTTTACTGGCCCTTGTGCATCGGCATGAAGCCTTACGCTCAGCATTTAGTGCTGATGGAAGGCAGATTTGTGTCTTTCAGGTGTCGCTAATCAAACCCGATTATATCGACTGTTCGACGCTACCTGAATCTGAAAAGAGCCAGATTATAGCAAATTATGTAGAACAGGACGCCCTGCATGTATTTGATCTGTTAAACGGTCCGCTGATTAAGGCTGGTCTGATTAACGTATCGGATACGGAGCATCAGTTGGTTTTAACGGCACATCATATTGTTTGCGATGGTTGGTCAATGGGCATCATGCTACAGGACCTGAGCGCACTCTATTCGGCCTATGCCAATAATTTGGTGCCTAATTTACCAGAGCCTACTCCGTATAGTCAATATGCGGTTGAGCAGGTTTTGTTCAGTAAGAGTGAGCAATATAAGCAGATTGAAAAGTTCTGGGTTGATCAATTTCGTGAGACAGTTCCCGTCTTAGAGCTACCCACTGACTTCCCAAGGCCAGCCTTACGGACCTACAAAAGCACTCGTCGCGACTATCCGTTGGATGATGCATTGGTATTGGCCGTAAAACAAATGGGTATAAAAGCTGGAAGCAGCTTTGTATCAACCCTGATGGCTACGTTCGAAGTATTGTTGCATCGCCTGACAGGTCAGACCGATATTGTGCTGGGTTTACCCGCTGCCGGTCAATCGGCTACCGGCAATCTTCGGCTGGTTGGGCATTGTGTAAATCTTCTGCCTCTACGGAGTTCGGTACGGCCCGACCAACGCTTTCAGGAGTTTTTACAGCAGCGGAAAGATGCCGTTCTCGACGCTTATGAGCATCAGCAATTAACATTTGGTAGTCTGCTAAAAAAACTACCGATTGCCCGTGATCCATCACGAGTGCCGTTGGTGCCGGTAATCTTTAATGTAGATATTGGATTGGATAATGGTGTCGACTTTTATGGTCTTGAACACCAGCTTATCAATAACGTCAGGCAATTTGAGACGGTTGATCTATCGGTCAATATTAGCGGCTCGTCAGCGACTTCGTTAACCATAGAATGTTCATATAATACACAGTTATTCCAGGAAAATACCATTGACCGGATAATTGCCGAGTATGTCAGCCTTCTGGAAACGGTAATCGCTAATCCGTTGGTGCCTATTGATGAGATTCCATTAGCCGATCGGGGAGAGCTACTTCGGAAGTTGGCCCGCTGGAACAATACCGTTGCCGATTACCCACGGAATACGCCTTTACACGAACTATTGGCGAAGACGGTAGCTCAATATCCCACAAAAATTGCGCTCGTTTCGAACGGGCGCTCGGTGAGCTATCGGCAATTGAACGAAACAGCCAATCAGGTTGCTCGTTCCATTCAGAGTTACGATATAAAAGTAGGTTACGTTGTGGGTGTGTTACTGGATCGTTCGCCAGAACTAATTATTACGTTGCTGGCCATTCTTAAAGCCGGGGCCGCCTACGTACCCATTGACCCAACCTATCCGCAGGATCGCATTGCGTTTATGCTGAGTGATTCTTCGGCTCAATTACTCATCACGTCTAAAAAATATGCAGGACGGCTTGAGCATCAGGCTCGGGAAATCCTTATTGAGTCATTAGTAGCAGAGTCGATTGCGCAGCCTAAAAACGAGCCCAATACAATTGTTTTGGGCGCTGATCTGGCTTATATACTGTATACATCCGGTTCGACGGGTCGACCTAAAGGCGTATTGATCGAGCATCGGAATCTGGTCAATCTGCTGTATAGCATGATTGCCTGGCCGGGAATAACGAACAGAGACGTTCTTCTGGGCGTTACGACTGTGTCATTCGACATTGCAGGACTGGAACTATACCTGCCTTTACTTGTCGGAGCTACCCTTGTGCTGGCTGATGCAGAAACCGCCAAAGATGGTCGGGCCTTATTAGACGTTCTTAAAGCCCCAATCCAAACGGATACCGCTCAGCCCGCTTTGCCAATAACCATCATGCAGGCGACGCCTGTAACCTGGAAAATGATGCTGGCAGCAGGTTGGGAGGAGCAGTTGTCGCTTAAAATCCTGTGTTGCGGTGAACCCATGTCGAAAGACCTGGCTCAAAAACTTATAGCTCGGTGCGATACGCTCTGGAACATGTATGGCCCAACCGAGACGACAATTTATTCAACAGGTAAACAGATCCTGGCCACCGACGAAATTATTACTATTGGCCGGCCAATCCTGAACACGCAGGTATACATACTTGATGATCAGCTGAGCCCATTACCCGAAGGAATTGTTGGGGAAATTTACATTGCAGGCGACGGTGTAGCACGTGGTTATCTTAACCGGCCTGAGCTAACAAAGGAGAAATTTGTTAGAAACCCATTTGCCGGATCAAAATCCGGGATGATGTATCGTACGGGTGATCTTGGCAAATTTATGGCAGATGGGGAGATCCACTGCCTGGGCCGCAGTGACCAACAGATCAAAATCCGGGGCTACAGGGTTGAACCAGGTGAAGTAGAACAGGCATTACTAGCGATTGACGGCATTAAAGAGGCTCTGGTAATTGCCCGTGAAGATCGACCGGGCGATCAGCGTCTGGCCGCTTATATTGTTACAGGCTCGCCCATGAGCGATGACACCTTTACGAAGGTTGTTTTAAAATGGCGGGCAAAGCTACAGGAGGGTTTACCCGACTATATGGTTCCGTCAGATTTCATCAATCTGCCCGAATTACCTGTTACGCCGAACGGTAAAATTGATCGGAATGCCCTGCCCAAACCAATTAATGCGTTACGATCGGCAGAGAAAGGAGTCGCAAAGCCAGTCACGGAAACAGAAAAGTTAATTACCGATATCTGGGCCGACGCACTGGGACTTAATACGATAGGCATTCACGACGACTTTTTTGAGTTGGGAGGCCATTCAATGATTGCCGTACAGGTTATGACGCGGATTGAAAAGGAAATGGGCCGACGATTACCCTTATCGACGCTCATGACCTATCCGACTATTCATAAGCTTGCGCAACTACTTCAGGAAAAAAAGCCAGCCATGAAATGGAAATCATTAGTGCCGATCAAGCCACAAGGCAATAAAATTCCGATTTATATTATTCATGGAATTGGATTAAATGTACTGAATTTCAGTAGCTTCCTGACTAATATGGACCCTGAACAGCCGATCTATGGGTTGCAGGCACGGGGCTTGGACGGTATCGATGAGCCACTGGATAGTATGGAAGGAATTGCTTCGTTTTATAATTCGGAGATACTCGAGCAAAATCCCGACGGGCCTTATGCTATTGCTGGCTACTCGTTTGGTGGCTATGTAGCCCTTGAAATGGCTCGCCAGCTGAAAGCAATGGGCAAGGAAGTAAGAATGCTTGCCATGCTTGATACGAACGCACAGGAATGGGAGGCAAATTATTCGTTGATGAATTGGCTGAGCCGGAAAATACTGCGTCAGTTCCCGAAAATGGTTTGGTTTACGAAGTCGCTCTTAAGTCAGCCTATAGCAACTATTCGTTACCAGCAACAATATGTTGAGCGTCATGCCAATTCGTTGTTAAAAGCGATCGGCCTACGAAATGAGCCTGAACCAGAAAAAGAGCTTGATCTGCTGAGTCGGATCATCGATAAGCACGAAATAGCCTATCAGAATTATACGATGAAGCCTTATGATGGAGTTGTTGATCTCTTCAAAGCAAAAACTCGACTATACTTTGTTGACGATAGTAAATTCCTGGGCTGGAAAAAATACGCGTTAAAAGGGGTTCGCGTACATGATGTTCCGGGGGATCATGAAATGATGTTGTTGCCGCCTAATGACAAGGAATTCGCCCGTTTGCTACAGAAGGCCTTAGACAGCTTAAGCCCTATCCATCGTAAACAGAAACTAACAACTGCTTAACCAGGCCCTATTTTTAATTAAAAATTTGGCTGTATTGGTGGGAGATTAAATCGGTAAAGTTGAAGTGCCGGCTACCCGCTTTGACACAGGTTGGCAGGTTTTGGAGTAAGCAGGGCTTTCTTATAAAACCAGTTCTTGATTCATGAACTGAATCAATGTTAGGAATTTGTCGGCAAAGTCTTCTAGTTGAGCAACCATATTTTTGGGCTTTTTTCGCCCTAACAAGTTGATAACCA
>NZ_CP045997.1:7051815-7052816 GCF_010233585.1 Spirosoma endbachense | reverse complement strand
CCCAGTGGCGTTGGTCAGAGTGGTGGCTGAGCTGACCCCGTTGATGAACAGGGTAGCGACCACACCGGGTATCGGCGCTTCGCCGGCATCCTGACTACCATCCTTATTGGAATCATTCCAGACGAAGTCGCCCAGTCCAGCCAAATTAGATTGGCAGTTCTGAGTCAATTGAGTCGAAATGCTACAGCCATTGAGGCTAGCCGTCAATGTTAACTGTTGCCCAGATGGTACACCCGTAACCATGTTACCTGAAATGGTGCCAACAGAAGCCGAAACAGAGGCACCAACAGTTGCTGTAAAGGCCACATTATAAGTAGTGGTGCCATTGCAGACTATATTGGTAAGTATAGCAGGTAATGGATTAACAGTTACGGTATTAGAGGTTGAACTCACACAACCACTAGCATTCGCCACTGTCACACTGATAGTTGTGGTACTGCTTGGTGTTAGCACAAGCACACCCGTTGAGTTAGTAGTCCCTTGACTAAAACTATAGCTTGTACCACCCGTAGCTGTCAGAGTTACTGACTGGCCAGCACAAATGGTGGCTGAAGAAAGACTAGGAGTCGGAGCAGGACTCGCCGTGAGGGTCGTAGTAGCTGTCGCCGAGCAACCCCCCGAGGAAGTACCCGTCACCGAGTAAGGTCCGGCCACACTCACACTGATGGAAGCCGTGGTGGCGCCATTGCTCCACCGATAGGTGTTGGCCCCCGATGCGGTGAGCATCGCGGTCTGACCCCCACACAGACTGGCCGAACTGGCTGTGATACTCAGGCTGGGGGGGGCACTGATGGTGAGCACCCGGCTGATGATTGCCCGGGAACAACTGCCGCTCAGATCGGGATCGGCACTGGTGAGCCGCAGGGTCACACTGCCCGCTGCGATGTCGGCCGCCGAAGGCTGATAGGTCAATGGCTGGCTACCGGTGATGACACTCTGGCTGAAGCTACCCGTGCCAGTGCTGGTGAGACTGGCTGAACTCGCTCCGCTTACCGTAGCCG
>NZ_CP045997.1:6799017-7051782 GCF_010233585.1 Spirosoma endbachense | reverse complement strand
TTTGGTTGAGAAGTTGAAAGAAAGCCGTAGTTTTAGCCGTGCTGGGAACAGGGGTCATGAATTTGTCGTCTAGTTAACCACAAAGGTAAGACTACTGGCTCCCAGCCAGTTTTATAAGAAAGCCCTGCTAGTGAGGGTAAACGAGCTATATTCAAAGAGACTCTTAGAATCGACAGAATGAATAGCTTCAGAATTATTATAAGACTAAATAAATTATATGGCAATAAAAATGTAAAAGTAACAAAAGAGTTAGAAGGCTATATCCAAGATTTAATAGATTGTTCAGCTTTATCTTCAATAAAAATGGATTCTAAAAGAGGAAATGAATACATATTAGATTTTATTATTAATGAAGCAACTAAATCTTTATTCAGTAAAAAATTTGATTCTAGCCCCCAGAATTTATTTGAAGCATTAAATAAATTAAATCTATTGAATACTCTTTGTATTCAGAAAACCTATAGAAATATTTTGAGGAAAAAAAGAGCCAAGGGCCAATTACTCAAGTTTCCACAAATTGCATCATTAGATAAAATATTTAGTATAGAGCAAATTGAACTTGTTTTGACAGAACCTAAAGTCAGAACAGAATATGAAAAAATTAGCGATGGCGAGCATCAATTTATGCATATATTAGGGGGGATAATGCTATTTGATGAAAAAGAACCTATGAGAGATTTGATTTATTTATTAGACGAACCTGATACACACTTTAACCCTTTTTGGAGAAGTACTTTTTTTTATCAACTTCAGAGTATATTGGAAAATCGAGATATTGAATTTATTCTTACCACTCACTCTCCGTTTATTCTCTCTGATTGTCATGGCTACAATGTATTTAAATTTGCCAAAAAAGATTCACACGTTACATTTGAGCGTGTGAAAAAGGAAACGTATGGAACTACCTTTAAAAATATTCTTGATGACATATTCCAAGCAGATAATAAAGATAATGACCACTTTAAAAGCCAGATAGCGAAAATGTCATTTCTGGACATTGAGGCTGTATATAATGATATTGAATCAGTTAATTCTCTTAAAGATTGGTTATCGTTGTCTGAAGATTTCCAGAAAAGAATTAAAATGCTTGGAGATTCTACAGATAAAACATATTTGATAAAAATATATACTGATAAAGAACAGAAATTACGCTTGCAAAACGTGTAGAGATAATGCTATTCTATTTACCATATATAAATCATGATGTAGAGAAATTACATGAACTACTTGTGTTCTTTTTTGAAAAAGTTAGGGACGATAACCCCAATACATTTAATCGGACTATTTTATTTCCTGACTGGTATTCAGATACTGCCAATAGGTTACTGGGCTTAGAAGACAAACTCAGGATATTTATAGAGACGTTTGATAGAGCAAGCCAACTTAATATTATTCAATCATTTTTTGCCGCAAATGATATAGAATATCTATTTTCTAATAAAATGGATATTCATTTAAACCAACTGGAGATACCAACAGCTTTGGATTTTCCTACTTTACAAATATTTTTAAATGATTTATTTGTTCCTTTATATTCGGGGCAACTATCTTCTAAGGATACTACTTTTACTAAAAAAATTCACAATCAAAACTTCTATAATCATTACCATACTCTTAGAAATTTTGCAATTGAAGATAGAGGTATGTTTACTATTTGCCCATACTGCGGCATCGAAGGTCTCAAGATGGTTGAATCAGAAGGACGGCCAGATTATGATCATCTATTACCTAAAGGAGACTCATTATTTGTATTTTCAGCTGTTAATCTTAGAAACCTTTCTCCGATTGGTTTGATATGCAATGGTTTAAAAGATACAAAACATTTATTATATAGCGATGACGATAGATTACTTCGGACTATTGCTTTTTATCCTTACACTAATGCTCCTGACCCATATTTATCTTGTAATTTTCAGCTAACATGTCTTGAATACCCTACACTAAGAAGTGGTGGAAAATGGCAGTTAAATATTGCTCCTACAAACGCTGGTGATACCATTTTTGCTGAAAAGATAGAAACTTGGAATAGAGTATTTAATATCCAAAATCGTTATGCTGAATACATAGGAGATAAAGGTTATGTTATGATTGGTAGCCTTATTGAAAAAATGTCTGTGACTGAAAATGAAGCTAATATTAGAAATAAAATTCAGGAGCGGGTGGATACTGATTTAGACTTAGTATATCCACTTTTGGCTGCTTTTGAAGGTTTACTCCCTAAAAGACTATTTTACCAATGGGCTTTAGCTGAGATTAATTTTTTGACTGATTTAGTCAATGCAAAAAAGTCGCCTATTTCTACTACACCTTTATTGCCTGGGTTTGACGATTTAGATTTTGAATATTAGTTGAATATTTTCTGGTATTGATAGGATTTTGGGTAATAATATTGCAAAGCGAATGGACTTTTTGATAGTTGAACAAGATAGTTGAACAATAAGATTAAAAGGCAGTTGGTTATGATATAATAGGTACCAAGTAAGGTATAGCTTTTATGCTAATCTACAGGAATTGTCACCTTAAAGTTGGTGCCAAGCCCTACGACTGAATTTACTTATTTTGAGCGGTCCGCGGCTGCGGCTCGACATTAAGGCCATTTACGTTCATGCCCGCCGTGCGCACGCTCAGGTGTTAACCGTTCTAGACGTTTTCAGTCGGTGGACTATGGGCCAATTGATCAAATGGACTATGCGCCAAGAGGATGTAGTAGCCTTATTTGAAACGCTCTTTGAGCGTTATGGCTTACCCACTCAGCTTTATGTTCGCAACGATAATGGGAGTCAGTTTGTGGCCGATCTGGTGCGAACTTATTTTCGCGACCGGCATGTGATTCAGGAGTTTACCAAACCAGCACCCCCCAAACAGCATGCTCATATTGAGAGCTATCACAGCATTCTGGAACGAGCTGTTTGTAAGCGATACGAGTTCGAAAGCCTGGGCCAAGCCATGAGACGATGAATCGTTTCCGGGATTTTTATAACTTAGAGCGCATTCATTCGGGGCTCCATTACCGAAGTCCCTATCAATTTCTGTTGGAACGGGGAGTGGATATGCACGAGCTGAATAGCAGAAAATGTTCCAACTAACAACTAGGAAATTCTGTCCAGGAATTAGGGGCTCAGTACAATTATAAACTTATTCATGTGGTTATAAAAACGTATAGTGTATGCACATTTATTCTCTAAATTTCCAATAAGCAATTGGTTTTTTTGCTACTTTATTGAGCCCAAATCGTTTAGTAATAACTGAACTATTGTTTATGATCTCTGATATATCTGCTATAACGGTTCGATTCGTCCCTATATATGAATGTCCTAAAAAGCTCGTGTCAACACCTGTCGCATCGATATAGTCAATTCCTGGTAACAATTTGGCCCCGTTAAAAGTGGCACCTAACCGTTTATAGGAATGGAAGAAGTGGGATAGCCGTATAGCTATATCTGTTGCTGAACCGTAAATAGTAATCCTTTTGCATGACTTTATTAATGAAGGAGCAATACCCTCCCGAAATGTATCTTCATCAATATCCGGTGCCGCTAAAATAACCTCTTTAACTCTTTCTTTAATTTTAGGGTCTAGCTTAGAAATATTCGCTATCGCTTTAGTCATAGCCCTATTTCCCATACTATGCGCTATAATGTAAACATTACGGGAAGTTGTATTTTTGAAAAAATCTAATAAAAAATCTTCCAGGTGCTTTTGCGTCCATTCAATGTTGGTTTCGTCTGTAGAGTACTGAAACGGATTATCCTGAGATGGCCAGCTGTAAAAAATAGCTGGTCCTTTAAACTCTAAATCAAAGACAATTTGTGCAGTCCTTATTGCCGCTTGGTCGAAAGAAACATTATAACCATGTATAAATAGTAATGCATTTTTATTACTAGAATCATTAATGCGTTTAGATAATTGACTATAAAAATTATTTTTGTCTAAAATTGTATTCTCTACTAAGTGCATGTAATCATCTATGTTATAATTAATCCAATTATAGAAATTTGACGAAACGGTCTCTCCAATTTTATGATCGCCAGGTATGTAGACTGAACAGAGCCCATAACTTACTGTCGATCTTTCAGATCCAAATTTTATCTTTAAATTACTTTCGACTTTTTTATAATTTCGATCTGTTACAAAGTTTAAATTAACTGTATGAAACAGTTTATTAAACCGTTCTGACTGCCAAGCTCTTTGTGGTCCATTTATTAGCTTATCTTTGTCGCTGTTTACCTTATTCCATAAGTCTGTGTTATGTCTCCCTATATAAATCTCATGAATTTCATTTCTACGTTCTAGGCGAGCCAGACTATCAACAAGTAGACTATCGCTTATATTTAATTTATCATATGATCCTTTTGATAGCTTATTAAAGACTGGCACAGTCTTCTGCGCTAGTGTACAATTGAAACAAAATATTAGTAAAGAATATATATATAATGCTTTCATAAATAATAGACGATTAATCGATGGTTAAAACCGTTAAAGTATTATTGTATTCCATTCTAATTAAATAAATTATCTTAAAAAAAAACAACACATATTTAATTATAATTAATACCATCTGTTAAAACTGATGTGGAGCCGTTATTTCCCTATTCAGCTGATCGCTTGCAATCCCCTTTACTTTTCTGTAGAGTAAGTTTAATCGGCGATATCTATATCTTGCACGTAGCTCATGAGCCTGAAAAATAAATTCTGAACTGTTGTGTCATCATTCCCTTTCAGGCTAATTAACTTCTCCTCTGAATGATAGTGTTGAGATTGCATCGGCAATGGGTATCGACCAGCCCAAACCGTGAAGGTTTGCAATCGGTTCAGCAGGTCTCGCTCCTGGTCACTAAGGTTAATATCGTTAGGAATAAGATGAAGTAGAAAATGCCCTTTTCGTTTATCCCACAGGTCTTTTGCCAGTTCTCGCCTGGTTGTTTTACTGGGGGTTCTGCTTACTGGAATTGCCTTGATGAGATTTTCAAAAGAGAACCCTATTAACATCATATAAGTCTGCAAGTGGGCTAGAAGCGCAGTACTACGCTCCGAGGGGCTACCACCAGTCGCTTGAAACTCTCACAATACATCATATTGAACCTGCGCCGATGTTTTCAGTAGTCGAGCCTGTTCAAGCCATGCCTGTGGGTCATTACCGATCATCTCAAACATTTCCTCTGAATCCTCCTTGCGTTTCATTAGTATAAGCTTGTGTTATTTCCTCTAAGTTATCGTCAAAAGTGACGAAAGTGAGGCTTGAAAACATATTTATTTTTTTGCCCTATTGCTCTCGAATCAATGGTGTCAGCTGTCAAAGTCTATATAAGGGGTTTGACAGCTGACACCATCAGAAAGCCCTCATCAACGATCCTTTGTACCGAGTTTTGGGAGGTGTATGCTAAGTGAATCATCCTTTTTGCAAATTTTATCCAAAAGGGCGACGGGAATAGATGTGGATAACCCTGAAAAAGGGTGTATAGGGGTCTGTTTTCAGGGTAAAAACCGCCTTTATGCGCAGATTTAAGTAACAAAACCTCATAGCTGGAGGGCCTCATCATTAGGAGTCCTGGCGTTGGAATATAAGCCTTTTTAGCACATACTACGCCGGTACCGGTAATCAATTGGCTGGCATAGATCAGGATACTCTACCTTATTGCCTTATCTATAGGAAGCCTTTGTCAGAGACCGGCGTAAGCAGAATGAAAGTTGTTAATATAAAACGTTTATAACTGAAAATCAACAAATTAACGATACCTTTTGGCGGAATCCACCGTTTCGACCTGCTGATGTGCTATGAGCCGTTGCCGTATCGTCCTGATTGCCGTAATGGTAGCCACTGCTTTAAACCCCTACCGGGTCTGGTCTCAAGCTCAGGATCGGATTGATAGCCTGAAAAGACAGCTGGTGCATGCGTCAACGGACATCAACCGAACCAGGTTATTGCTTCAAATCAGTCAGCAATACTATGATCAATTTAAAATAGATCGACAAGCTATAGAGTACTCCGATGTACGTAAAAAACATGCTCTTTTGGATAGCGCTATTGGCTATGCCAGCCGAGTAACGAGCCTACCGGTAGCAGCTAATCAACTCCGTCAGAAAGCACAGGCCCTCTATCTGTTAGCAGAGTGTTTTAGTTTCGGGGAACGCTATGACTCGACCCGAACGATCAGTTACTACCAGCAAGCGCTAAAGGCCTATAAGCAACTTGAGGATAAACCCAGGACGGTCGAAGTTCTGGAAGAGTATGCAGACGTTGTTCGCCTACGAGTTGGGGCTAAGAAAGCCCTCCCCTTATTGATAGAGAAGTTAGCCATTCAGAAATCGTATGGCGATACAACCATCTACTTGACCTTAGAGCGAATTGGGTCACTTCATCAATCGATTGGTAATTACCAGCTAGCCTTACAGGCCTCTTTACAAAGCTTACGACTGGCTGAACATAGCAAAAATTTAAATTATCAAATAACTATCAATGGACGCTTAGCTGATTTGTATGAACTATTAAGCGACTACCAAAGGGCTATAAACTTTTCACTTAAACGACTTCGCGTAATCCGTTCTCATCGAGATATTGAGTCCAATAATTTACTAGCTGGACAATATAAAACACTGATGACTCTATACCAAAAGAATCATCAGGTCCCTCAGGCCCGCCAACAGGCTTTAGCCATTATTGAGCTGGCCCGCCACGATCCCAATCATGAAAGTATTAACCTAACGAACTCCCTGGTCCAAAGCTACGTGTTTTTAGGCCAGTATGAGCGGGCAGAGCGCCTGTACAGGCACATGATGCCGCTCTTTAAAAAATCTGATAACTTCACCGCTTTGACCAATTTCAACAAGCAACTTGGTGAGTTTTACTGGCTTACCAGACGCTTTGAGCAGGCCCGATACTTCTATCAAATAGCCCTGACTGCCAGCCAGCAAGGCCGATTCCCGAATGAAACGGTCAGCATTCATCGGGCCCTCTTTCAGATTGACTCCGCCCAGGGAAACCTCCGCTCAGCCCTCCAACACTTCCAGCTGGCGACCGCTATCAACGACTCCCTCTTCAACCAGACCAAGAACCGTCTGTTCGAAGAACTCAGAACCCAGTACGAGACCGAACAGAAAGACAAAGACCTCCACCTGCAAAACCAACGCATTCAGGTCCTCTCCCAACAACAACAACTCCAGACCCAACAATCCCAGCAAGACCGGCTAGTGCGTAACTCGATTGGCCTGGGTGCCTTCATGCTCCTGTTGCTGCTGGGGCTAACCTACAACCGATTCCGCCTGAAAAAGCGCAGCAACCAGCAGTTGCAGCAACAACATGAACTACTTCAGGCTCAACAACACCAACTCCAGGCCCAACACCAGGAACTGCAGGCCCACCAGCAGGTGCTGCACGCCCAACAAAACCAGATCCACCACAAAAACCAGGACTTGCAGCGATTACTGGACGAACAAGAACGGCTGATGAAGGAGATCCACCACCGGGTCAAAAACAACCTCCAGGTGGTGATGAGCCTGTTGAACTCCCAGGCCAGCTATCTCTCCGATAATGCGGCCCTGTCGGCCATCCAGCAGAGTCAGCATCGGGTACAGGCCATGGCCCTGATCCACCAGAAGCTCTATCAGGGTGAAGGTATCGCCCGTATTCGCATCGCTGACTATATTCAGGAGGTGGTAGCTTACCTGCAGGAGTCGTATGAGCTGCCCCAACCGATTGGCTTTGCCGTCCAGGTGGAGCCTATCGAGCTGGATGTCATCCAGGCGGTGCCTTTGGGGTTGATCATCAATGAGGCCATCACCAATGCCCTCAAGTACGCATTTCCTCATGATCGTCCCGGAACGATCAGCCTGGTCTTTCGTCGGCTTAGTCCCGCTATTTTTGAGCTTAGGATTACGGATGATGGAGTAGGGTTACCCGCAGACTATGATCCTGCTCATAGCCGCTCTTTGGGTATGAGCCTCATTGAAGGCTTTAGCCAGCAACTTGGGGGGGAACTATCGCTCATCAGTCAGGGAGGTCTAACCATTCAGTTAACCTTTTCGGATCATCAGCTCACTTCCTTTAGTACTCCTGCCGATTACAGCTACCAATAATTCGCTTCAGGTACAATATCCTAACCCCATTCGGTGAGCCCGTTTAGACTGAACTTTTAACCGTCTGTCGCTACATAACCGACCCAGTCCTTCAGTGCGGTCATGAACGTCAAAGACTGATGTGGGTGATCCGTATTGTATTCGTGACCATGTAATACGGTCAAGCCACGTTTCTTAGTGACTACATGCGTCATTGAGTAGAAAACATTTTTACAGTTTGGTTACTTTTTTCAGCCCCTGCATCTAAAGTGCTTACTAAACAATACTTTACCAATGAGTGAATTAGTAAACCTTACAATAGATGCCCAGGGAGGCCTGGATCGGTGGCGGAAATTTCAAACCGTTACGGCTCACTTGCTCGTGGGTGGCGTACTCTGGGCCATGAAAGGTCACGGCGATGCAATCCAGGAGGTTGACGTTTACGTCAACCTCCTGGAACAAAAAACCTCCCATATTCCGAGTACGGCCTGGCATACCTTGTATACACCGGATCGGGTGGCTATCGAAACGGGTAGCGATGTTATCGTGGAAGAATTGTACAACCCCCGATCGTCTTTTAACGGGCATACCTGGGAAACCAAATGGAGCAACCTGCAATTGGCCTATTTTACGGGATATGCTACGTGGAATTATGTCAATACGCCTTTTCAGTTTACCCGACCCGGATTTGAAGTACGGGAAATCGAGACCTGGGAAGAAAACAATGAGACTTGGAGACGCTTACTGGTGAAATGGCCCAACGATATTCATACCCACAGCCAGGAACAGGTGTTCTACATCGACAAAGAGGGTCTGATCAGAAGGCTGGATTACAGCGTGGAAGTAGCGGGCAACGTGCCGGTGGTGCATTATCTATCCGATTACCAAGACGTTTCTGGTATGAAGATGGCGACCAGGCGAGTGGTGTATTTGCGGGGTGAAGACAACCAGCCTCAGCTGGATAAACCCGCCATTGTCTCGATTGACTTTGATGATCTACAATTGACATGATACCAATTAGCAGGCAAGGACTGATCTGGAATGAAATTACCTGAGTAGCGGGTTGCCGATCCTTTCCAGGCGGAACTAATATGCCAGCTGCACCAATTGGCGATACCAGTCGACTGATTATACGATAACTGTAGGTTGGCCGGGTAATCAGATAAGCGTTGAGGCTGCTCTCGCTTGGCCTGGCTCCATCAGGATTACCCATCGCCATGTTGTCGTCACGAGTCGGTGTTGTGTTCTATGGAACAGGTACGGACGGCGACTTACACTCGTAAAGTGAGAAGGTAAGCAAACAACAGGCCAATAGCCGAAGGATTAGTTTGTGCATTACCGAGTCCGGTCGCAACTCTATTCGTAGTAGAGATAAAGCTAAATTTGTTTTGTTGTACCTAGTGTTGTACCTGTAATGGGTATATCAAAGTAAAAGCCGTTTATCTTGGAGGATAAACGGCTTTATTACAGCGGGTTACGAGTGAGCGGGAAATGGGTCTCGAACCCACGGCCTGCAGCTTGGGAAGCTGCCGCTCTACCAACTGAGCTACTCCCGCTTATTTTTGGTAAGACAAACATCCATAAAATGACGGACTTTGTCAAGTCTTTTCAATAGATGGTATTTTTTCCTTTCTTTTGGGCAAAATAGCTTTTCTATGACTCCCAACCCAACCCCTGCCCACAAGCCATTCATCTCTGATAAGGAATCGCCCGCTGAGTTTACCCTCAAAGCGATTATTACGGGGGCGGTTTTCGGCGTTCTTTTTGGAGCGGCTACCGTCTATTTATCACTCAAAGCCGGACTATCCGTATCGGCTTCTATTCCAATTGCCGTACTGGCCATTTCGCTCGGACGTCGGTTTCTCAATACCACTATCCTCGAAAATAACATTATTCAGACAACCGGTTCGGCAGGAGAAAGTATTGCCTCGGGTGTAGTCTTTACAATGCCAGGATTTCTGTTTCTGACCGCCGGGAGCGGGGCCGACTTTTTTAACTACTGGACTATTCTGACACTGGCTATTCTGGGTGGACTGATCGGTACACTAATGATGATTCCGCTACGTCGATCGCTTATCGTGCAGGAGCATGGCAAACTGCCCTATCCCGAAGGGACGGCCTGTGCGTCGGTATTGATCGCGGGTGAAAAAGGGGGCGATTTCGCTAAAACGGCTTATCAGGGATTGGGTATCGCCTTGCTTTATGCCCTCTTACAGAAAGTATTACACGTCGTGGCTGAGGTACCGGTCTGGGCAACGAAACAGGCGAATCGCTATTTCCCGTCTGCGCAGGTTGCGGGCGAAATCACCCCGGAGTATCTGGGTGTTGGTTATATTATTGGCTTCCGGATTTCAGCCGTGTTGGTCGGAGGGGGTATTTTGGCGTGGCTCGCACTGATTCCGCTGCTGGCGTCGGTTGTTCCGGGCGATACTATTGCTCTACAACTCCAGAAACTTGGCTATCTGGACAATCTACAAACCGCGGGTGGACCGGGTGGCTGGAACCCCGCAACCCATACCTTCGCCGATACGGCAGCGGCTATTTACCGGGCCTATATCCGGCAAATTGGGGCAGGGGCTGTTACGGCTGGGGGCTTTATGACGCTGATTAAAACCATTCCAACCATTGTTTCTTCATTTCGGCAAAGCTTTAGTAAATCGTCGATCAACGCTATTGAAACGGAAGATGCACTGAGCGAAAGTAACCGTACTCCACGAACTGAACGGGATCTGAGCGTTAGAGTCGTGATAATCGGTAGTATCGTACTGGCCGCATTAATGGTTGTGTTACCACAGATTCCCGGTGATTCGCTACTAACCAAGTTGCTGATTGCGGTACTCGTGATCGTCTTTGGTTTCTTTTTTGTGACCGTTGCCAGTCGTATTGTTGGGCTGATCGGGTCGAGTTCTTCACCTGTTTCGGGAATGACCATTGCTACGATTATGGGAACATCCCTCGTTTTTATCGCTTTAGGTTTAACCGGAAAGGTCTATGAACCAGCCGTTCTGGTTGTGGGTAGTATGATCTGTGTGGCGGCTGCCAATGCTGGTGGAACGTCGCAGGATCTAAAAACGGGCTATTTAGTCGGTGCTACACCTAAATACCAGCAAATGGCTTTGTTTATCGGTGTTATCGTATCGTCGTTAGTCGTTGGTGCCACCGTGAAAATCCTGGATACGCCAACGCCCGATCTGCTGGCCCAGGGGATTACACATGCCATTGGCTCTGATAAATTTCCCGCACCGCAGGGAACGCTCATGGCTACGCTCATCAAAGGGCTGTTATCATTTAATCTGGATTGGCAGTTCGTATTGGTTGGCGCCTTCACGGCTTTTGTCTTTGAGTTATGTGGCGTTAGTGCACTAGCGTTTGCCGTAGGTCTTTACCTGCCGCTCTCGACAACTCTTCCGATCTTCAGTGGTGGTCTCGTTAAAGCCATTGTCGACTGGAATGCCAAGCGGAAAGGAACCGTAGAAGAAGATGCCGACCTGGGCAAAGGAAATCTCTTCGCAACGGGACTGGTGGCCGGGGGAGCGCTGGCCGGTGTAGCAATCGCCTTGCTGTCCGTTAATGAGTCAATCTATAATGGACTGACATCGTTAACGCTTGAGCCTGCTCTGGAGGGCGCATTAGGCGAAGGGGGGTATATGCTACTGGGCGCACTGGCTTTTGCCGGATTAGCGGGTATTCTCTGGCGCGTGGCAGAAAGTAAACGGTGACGATTCGACTTGTTACCGGGCCTGATCTGCCTTCTTTAGTAAATCCACTACCTTCTCGATGGGTAATTGTTCAACCTGATGCCCTTGATCGCCGGTGAGCGTTTGGGCGGCAAATAATGAATTGATGATGGCTTCTTCGGTAGCTTCAATGGCTGCCAGAAACAAAGGAGAAACGTTGTCATTGCGCAGCACCTTCAGTTCATCGAACGAAGTGGTAGCCTCATGCGAAATCTGATAGGCAGTTGAGACCGCAATGACATAATCGCCACTCCCGTTCGAGGCAATACCACCCGTTTGAGCCAGTCCCATAAACGCCCGTTTCGCCAGGCGCTTGAGGTTACGGGCATCTAAGGGCGCGTCGGTGAGTACGATCATCATGCAGGAGCCGTCCAGATTTTTTTTGAAATCATAGCGCCCCAAGGCTACACCAACCGGTACACCTGCAAGTTGTAGAACTCCGCCAAAGTTCGTCTGAACAAGTGCGCCAACCGTGTAGCCGCCCAAGGACGCGGGTAGTTTTCGGGATGCAGTTCCAATACCGCCCTTAAAGCCAAAACAAACCGTTCCTGTTCCCGCTCCAACGTTACCCTCTTCGACGGGGCCGGTTTTGGCTTGCCGAATTGCATCCAGAACGTGCTGCTTCGTCACGTGCCGACCACGAATGTCGTTCAGAAAGCCATCGTTCGTTTCACCGACCACGGAATTCACCGAACGAACCTGCTCATTGCCTTTTTGGGCCAGTGTATAATCGATCAGCGCATCGGCAGCGGTTGGTACGCTCAGCGTATTCGTCAAAACAATGGGCGTTTCGAGTGTACCTAGCTCTTCGACCTGACTGTAGCCAGTCAGTTTGCCGAAACCGTTACCGATATAAATAGCGGCTGGACTTTTCTGCTGAAACTGATTGCCATCGTGTGGGAGAATAGCCGTAACACCCGTTCGAATGGTCTGCCCCTCTTTGAGTGTAACCTGCCCAACCCGAACACCTGGTACGTCTGTTATCGCATTGAACGGGCCAGTGGGAAGTACGCCCAATTTAATGCCATAGTCGCGGGGGCGTTTGGATGTCTGGGCCATTATGGACTGAGCAATACTGAAAAATAGCGTGGTTAGTATGAATAAGCGGTAAACGATTGACATTCCGTTGAGCAGTTAAAGAGCCTTTTTCTGGCTAATTTACGGCATTGCCGCATATGATCGCACATGCTCTTTACGGAATGATGGTGCTCTTTATGTCTGCCGTTATTCCTTCCACGGTGAGGATCGCTCCCGAAGGAGCCTTTACTAATTGCAGGATGAGGCCTTCGCAGGTGGGACAGCGTAGCACCAGACCTGGCCCACGGACATAAGCCAGCAGGTTCGCAAAGATGCCTTCTTTATGGCAATGGCTGCACGTCATCTGAAGTACGGTAACATCCAGATTTAGCAGCATTTGCAATTCGCCGGCCACGGCATTGCCATCTAACCGCAGTGCTCGATCTATGGTATCCGTATCTGTGATCATAATACATTCTGCGTGAAATGAAGAAAGACGATCAAATACTACGTTCCGGTAGGCCCAAACCGCTCGGTCCGGATTTTTGTGGATGGTAACCCCAAATCGGATAACGTGTTAGCAACCTGCTCGACCAATAAGGTTGGTCCACAAACGAAACCGTTGGGTTGAAACTCGAACCGCTTCAGTACATCGGCCAGCATCGCCTGATCAACCCGACGCTGATAACCTGTCCAGCCGGGTGGGGCCTTCCGGGTAAACGTAAAAATCAGCTCAAACTGGGAATCCTGTTTAGCCAACCGTTCCAGCTCGTCCCGATAAATGGCATCGTCGGCCGTCCGAACGCTAAATAGCAATGTGGTCGGATTGGCAGCGCCGATTGTAGCCCGATGACGAAGCATGGCCATCAGGGGCACCACTCCGGAGCCCCCAGCAATCAACAGAAGCGGTTCATTGGCCATGTTGTCTTTCCAGACAAAATAGCCGCCAATAGGGCCTCGAACTTCCAGCGGGTCGCCCGGCTCGATTCCTTCGTGCAGATAGGACGATACTTCTCCATCCTCGATCAATTCAACTGTAAGGTCGATTTCGCCGGTTTTCTCGGGGGGCGATGCGATCGAATAGCTCCGTTCGGCCTGGTAGCCATCCTCGGCCGTCAGCCGAAGGTCATAGTGCTGACCTGGCAGATGCGGTATCCATTGAGGTAAGTGCAGGGTAAAGGTTTTTACATTGGGCGTTTCCTGCACAATGGCCTTTACCCGTGCAATCTGCCACTGAATTTTTTCCATACGATTTAGTGAAAGAGCTCAATCATCGCTGCGATACCGTTGCTCTTTCCAGGGGTCGCCATACATGCTGTAACCACCGCGCTCCCAGAAGCCGGGCTTGTCACCTTCCATGAAACGTAATCCTTTAATCCATTTGGCACTTTTCCAGAAATACAGATGCGGAACGACCAATCGGGCAGGGCCGCCATGTTCGGGAGCCAGCGGTTGTCCTTCAAAGCGTAAGCCAACAAATGCCTTTCCATGACGAAGATCATCGAGCGGAATATTGGTGGTGTAATCGCCGTAGGAGTACGCCATGACGTGGCTGGCTTCCGGCTTCAGATTAACATGTTCGAGCAGCGTATCGATGCTAACACCCTCCCAATGCGTATCCAGCTTCGACCATTTCGTCACGCAGTGAATATCGTTGGTAAATGATTGCTGGGGAAGCGCATTGAATTGCTCCCACGACCATTGAATCGGCGTTTCGACCAGACCCTCCAGCGCAAACGACCAGGTAGTGAGCGGAATACGCGGTGTTGGCCCGGCGGTTAGCACCGGGAAGTCGCGGGTTTCGTACTGCCCCGGCGGAATTCGTTCACTGGACACCGACTCGCGTCTTCGCCCGAAGCCTTTGTTGAAGAATGAAGCCATGATTGAGATCGTTTATGGTTTTACAAGGTAATTCGTTTGGCATGTATAAGCAATATCAACGCACGGTTGATTGCAGAAACACGACATAAATACCTGTTAATGATCTAATTGTTCATAGAATACCAATCTATTCTGCAATTGCGTCAATTGGTTCTGTAAACTTTCCACCCGTTCCAGCAGATCGCTCACAATATCCAGGTCATCCGGGTGAATATCGAGATCCTGATGTAGCCGGACTAGTTTTTCCAGCCTGCCCAGTTGAGTTGGCTCCAGATAGATTGTCTGTTCAATCGTAATGATTTCGACGAGTCCCTGCTGTTCCAGCAAGTGAACAAAGGCGACTTCAATATGGTGATGCACGCAGAATTCCGTGACAGAAATTAGGTTGTTGGGTTGCATAGGACAACGGTTTTTCAGCTTTCGGTATAGGACTGCGGGATTTTCATACAATCGACAACCCTATTCCGAAAACTTATTTTACAGGCTGGCTAATTTTCGGAATAGTTCTTTTTGTTCATCCGTCAGGTTTGTGGGCAGTTTTATCTGCCATTGAACATATAGGTCGCCAAATGTCCCATCTTGCTTGTAAACGGGAAATCCTTTACCCTTCAACCTGACCTTGGCACCATTCTGCGTTTCGGGCGGCACGGTCACCTTTACTTTCCCGTCCAGCGTTTCAATAATTTTCTCGCCACCTAGCAGGGCTGTATACAGATCAATTTCTTCGTTGACGTACAGGTCATTGCCCTTGCGTTTGTATCGGCTATCCTCCGTAATGACAAACGTAATATAAAGGTCGCCGTTAGGGCCACCGTTAACGCCCGGTGCCCCGTAGCCAGCCAGTTTTATTTTCTGGCCATTTTCGATACCCGCAGGAACGGTAATGCGAATGTTTTTTTCGTTAACTGTCAGCGTCTGTTTATGCGTTGTATAGGCATCGTGCAGGGTAAGATGCAGGTCGGCCTGGTAGTCCTGCCCACGAAAATTTGCCTGCCGCCTACCCGTTCCGGGCCCGCCTTCCTGCCCAAACAGTGACGATAAAAAATCGGAAAAATCGGCTCCACCGAAACCGCCCGAGAAATCATAGTCTTCTCCGGCTCCACCTTGCGTGTATTGCTGACGCGCTTGCTGTTGGCGTCGGGCCTCCTCAAACTGTTCGGCGTGTTGCCAGTCTTTACCGTACTGGTCGTATTTTTTACGATTTTCCGGATTACCCAGAACCTCATTCGCTTCGTTAATTTGCTGAAACTTTTTATTGGCTTCTGCATCGTTCGGGTTCAAATCCGGATGATGCTTTCTGGCTAGTTTCCGGTACGCTTTCTTGATATCGTCCTCCGACGCCGTTTTGGGAATGCCCAGGACGCTGTAATAATCGATAAAGTCCATGTTATGTTGAGGGTGGGATGTTGATTCCTAATCAACCAATAAACACAGAAATAGGGGGGAAGGTTGTGGAGAGAAAAGAAAGTATCTATTCCTGTTACCCGTTTTTACTGATCAGATAATCATGGTTGCTGACAGGTTATGGAGTATGTTTATTCTCCAGCACAACCAACGGCAGATAGCCGTTCCAGGTAGGTTTAAAGCCAACTTCGTTCAGAAATCCCTGCGAATAATTCCCTAACACAATGTCGAGGTCACCGTCGTGATCCCAGTCGTTTACGTCCATGCAGATCCAGCGGCCATACTTACTCACCGGAACTGCATGGGGAAGAAACTGAACTGGTTTTTGCTGCTCAAAATAGATGAATGTTTCGGCAGGATTGTTTTTTAAATCAGCGAAGAAGGCAATCGTAGCAATGTCCAGATCACCATCGTTGTCGTAGTCGGCAGCAATGGCTTTTGTGCAGCCGTTGATGGGATAAAAATAGGTTTGTTTGTACTGATTGTGGCCTTGATTGGTGAAGAGGTAAACCCCGTGAAAAGGCTTTAAAATTCGGGAATAGTCGCTATTGTCGCCACAGGTATACAGGATGTCCAATTGACCATCCCGATTAAAATCGACTAACTGAAAGCTGGTTGACCCGTAGACAGGCGGAAACTTAAGTAGGTTTTGTTCCGAAAATCCGCCTTTCCGGTCGTTCGTAAATAACCAGATACCTTCGTCGGCATGAGCGAACAACGCCATAAAATCCAGCCAGCCATCCTGATTAAAATCACCCGTAATGACCTGCGTAGCACCGGCGACTTCCTTGATGATAACCTTTTCGAACTGGTGGTTGGGGTGTTGTTTGAGTTGGTACAAGCCGCCCGAATTATGCCCGAAGCCACAAACAAGCCAGTCCGTCAGACCATCGTGGTCGAAGTCGCCCGGTATTGACTGAATAGGGCGGGGGAGCTGACTGGCCAGTGGAGTCGCTGATGCAGTTGCGGCTTTGCCGATCGGAACGTCCAGGATTTCTCCCATGGGCCGATCAACCGCCCGCATCGTTCCCAGGCAGGTAAGTACCGCGTGATGATAACCCGTTTTATCAGTATTAAAGCTGGCCTGAACAGCAGGAGAAGGCAATGTTCGGACAAGGGTTGCTTTTAATGACGAATTCCATTGATAAAGCCCGGTGCTGGTTTCATTGCTGGAGAAAATCTGTTGGCTGGCCGAATCAATAGCAACCATCGTTGTCGTGGCAATTTCCGTTTTGATTTCGGCTGGTTTGACCAGCTTGAAAATAGACCAGTCATTGACTAACGGAACCGGTGGTGTCGCTTTTTTGGGCTTTTCGGGGGCAAACTTTTCGTAATAAGTGACAAGGCTTGTCCAGTCGTCGAGCGAAATTGTGGCATTCGGTGCCTGATAATAATGGGTCTTTTGCCAGACCTCCAGCCCTAATTTGGGAGCCATCGCTGGCAACACTCGCTTGATCCAGGTTTCTTTGTCAAGGGCATCCGGTAAAACGGGTAAATGACAGGTGCTGCAATACTGCTGGACTAGCTTTTCGCCGTTAGTAACCGGTGTTTTTTGGGTAGTAGTTGACGAATCGTTGCCGGATTGGCAACTGACAGCGACAAGACCAGTCCCTGCCAGAACAAGTAACCAACCATAATAAACGAGAAAAGATAGCCTTTGCATTTGAGTGAGTTTAACCGGGTATAAACAAAAAGGGGCAGCACGATGACTGCCCTCTTTCTGGTGATAACAGGTTTCACGCAGATGTACGCGAATGAGATGTCGATTGACGCAGAAAAGGAAATACTACGGCCAGAATCGACATTCTATCGGTGAATATCTGCGTGAAATTTGCCATTAATTATAACCCGGATTCTGCGTTAGGGATGACTTGCCGCTGGATGTGCTCAGATCGATTTGCCGCTGTGGAATTGGATAGTAATCATTCTTTCCGGCCGTAAAATGACCACCGCGAATATCCGTTGTTACGGTGCTCTCGTAGGTAAAGAAAGCATTCAGGGTTGTTTCGGCGGTTCCCCAGCGAACAAGATCGAAGAACCGATGCCCTTCTGTGGCTAGCTCCAGTTTGCGCTCAAAGTAAATGGCTTTCAAAGCACCGTCTTTGCCCAACCCCGCGAATTTACCCGCCGGATAAACCGCAATCTTGTAATTGGCCGCAGGAGTCGTTGAATAGCCCGAAAGCGGGGCCGCATCGTTGGCATACTTATACACGAAGTTGACCGGATTAGCCGCCCGAGCGCGCACCAGATTGACATAGGTTTGAGCCTGCTCGAAATTGCCTAACTGCGCTTCCGTTTCAGCCGCCATGAGCAGTACATCGGCGAAACGGATTACATTCAGGTTAATGGCCGTTCCGGGCGCCCACGAATGGTTATCCGCATACTGATCCTGTGTTGCCTGCATGTAAATATTTTTCTTTGGGGAATAAGGGCCCGCGTAAGTCTGGCCTGGGCTCCGAATCCAGTCGGCACCTGGATGGTTACCCCAATCCAGATACGGAATGCCCCGACGGCCAATGGTCCAGTCGATCCGGGGGTCTAATGTACCGGCATCTGGCGTAAATGGCTGATTCGAAGCAACGCCCTGATCGTTCTTTACGGGATGACTGTTGTACTCATCCACATACGGTAGCCCGGTCGCATCGGTCCGGTATGAGTTGGCTAAATCCTGCGATGGCTGGAAGAAACCGCAGCAGCGGAACGGGCTGTTTCCGTATGGGAAGTTTAGCATATCGCCCTGATTGGCATTGGCGATTGTGCCCGTTCCGTCGTTGGCTACCATTTGAATGGCGAATACCGATTCTGAATTATTTTCCGTAGCCGCATCGAAATTATCGTGATACTTAGTCACCAGCGCATATTTCAGACCATTGCTGGTAACGCCTGAGCTAATGACCTGATCGAATAGCGCCTTGGCTTCTGCGAATTTATGCTCGTACAGATAAGCTTTTGCGAGATAGGTTGCCGCGGCCCATTTGTTGACCCGACCTACATCCGACTGCGTAGCGGGCAGATTGTCCATCGCATACTTAAAATCAGCCTCAATTTTCGGCCATATGTCCTCTGTATTCGCCTGAGCGTTGGCTGCGGCTGTTTCGACTGTTTCATCAATCCAGGGCACGTTATTCCACATCTTCTTCAATTCGAAGTAATAGTGGCCCCGCAGGAAACGGGCCTGGGCCGAAAAACTGGCTCGGTCGGCATCGGTAACATCCTTTGCCTGAGCAAGCAAACGCAAGGTCGAGTTCGTGCGGTTAACGCCCTCGTAAACAGTACGCCATTTTCCATTAAAGAACCCATTGCTGGCGTCAGCGGTGAACTTGGCAATGGCATCAACGGCTGGCTGGTCACTACCATCACTCCCTTTATGTGCTTCGCCACCGGCAATGCTGCCGTAGGTCCAGTTGCTGGGTGAGGCTTGCCAGGCATCGGAGCCGCTCAGGTTTTGAGCGGAAGAGTTGACATATTGCTGACCATCCAATGCTGCGTAGGCACCGGTCAGTAGGGCATCAACGCCACTGCGGGTAGCTAACGTCTGGTCACTCAAGGCGCCCTGAGCCGGTATTTCGAGACTTTTCTGGCAGGAGTCAAATGTCAATCCGACGGCCGTGACTGCCAGGATTGCTATATATTGTGGTATTTTCATCGTGTATCAGGTTAATAAGAATTAGAACGTCACATTCAGGCCAAACAGGAACTGCCGCTGGTTGGGGTAAACCCCTTCGTCGATACCAAATGACGTGGTGTTCGAGAAAGACTGATTTAAGCTACCACCTGAACTGTTGTTGGTATTGGCTGTCGTACCAATTTCCGGGTCCAGACCTGAGTATTTCGTGATCGTGAACAGGTTCGCCGACTGCACATAGACCCGCAGACGCTCGATACCCAGTTTCTTGAGTGTATTGGCTGGCAACGTATAGCCAAGCTGTGCGTTCTTAGCGCGGAGATAAGACCCGTTCTCGACGAAATAGGAGTTGGGGATGTTCGCGGAGCTAAATGAGCCAACCGTTTCCTGAATAGGTGCTTTAGCGTTATGATTTTCTGGAGTCCAGGAATCATACAACGCGGTTCTGCTCTTCGCGCCCTGGAAGTTTGCGTTGAAGTCGGTCCACCAGCGTACGTTGTTCCAGATATCGTTGCCCTGCGTTCCGTAGAAGAAGATGCTAAAGTCAAACTTCTTGTAGGTGGCTCCCAGGTTCAGGCCGTAGCTGAACTTCGGATTCGGATTCCCCAGATAGGTCCGGTCGGCATCGGTAATCTGCCCGTCACCGTTAATGTCGGCATAACGGAAACGACCAACCGCCACATCACTTTGGTAAACAGCTCCGGGGTTTCCGGTCTTTTGCTGAGCCTGAGCGTTGGCTGTATTGATTTCTTCCTGTGAATTCCAGAATCCTGCGGTCTTATACCCGAAGAACTGACCAATTGAATGGCCAACCGCATTCCGAACAATGTAGCTACCATTGAACCGACGACCTTCCTGATCGAAATAGTCGATCCCTTCGGCCAGCGAAACGATCTTGTTATTGTAGGTGGTAAACGTCAGTGTCGCGTTCAGTTTCAGATCGTTTGTGATGTTAAAGTTGCTGGATGCGGCAATATCGAGGCCCTGATTTCGCATTTTAGCGACGTTAACGGCAGGCGCGGTTCCTAAGCCAGCCGTACCGGCCAGTTCGAGCGTATACAACAGGTCGCGAACTTCTTTGTGGTAGTAGTCGACGGTCAGGTCGAGCTTGCCTTTCCACAGGCTGGCGTCAAAACCAATATTGGCATTGATGTTCTTTTCCCACTTCGCGTCAGGATTGCCAATGCGTGTCCGCTGGAAACCCAGTGTGTTGGCCGAATTGGAGCCGTTGATGGAATAGTAAGAAGATGTACGATCGCCACCATATGTTGTGTACGCATTGGCCGGGTCGACGTTCAACTGGTTACCCATTACGCCGTAGCCCCCCCGAATTTTCAAATCATTCAGCCAGGTCAGTCCACCCATGAAACTTTCCTGTGAAATCCGCCAGCCCGCGCTCACCGCCGGAAACCAGCCATATTGATTGTTCAGAAAGCGGGAAGATCCATCGCGACGAATGGTAGCTCCAAACAGGTATTTGTCCTTTAAGGAATAATCGACCCGGCCAATCAACGAGAACAAGGCATCAGCATAGCGGTTGCTGTAGTTCGTTGGTGTACCCGAACCTGTTGAGAGATTGGTAAAGTTCGGGTCGAAGGAAAAATAACTCTGCGTTGTTCCGCCTACGTTGCGCCCCTGATTCTGGTACGCTTCCGTACCGACCAGTACTTTCAGATCGTGTGTGTTGTTGAAGTTATGCTGGTATTGCACCGTATTGGTCCAGGTCCAGTTCGACCCGTTAAACGTATTTTCTGTATACGAATTGGTCGTTGTATTCTCCTGGTTCTCGTAGGTAGGGTAGGTGAAGGAGTGGTAATTCCCCATGAACAACTCGCCACCAAAGCTGGTGCGGGCGGTGAAATCTTTCAGGAAGTCAATCTCCGCATACATATTACCGAAAAGCCGGTTGCTTAAGCCCCGGTTGTTGGCGGTTCGCTGTTGAACCGCAACCGGGTTGTTGGCATTGCCCAATCCCTGACCATAACCACCCGCATAATTTCCCATGATATCGTAGACTGGGATAATAGGCTGCTCACGAAAAGCCATCCCAATGGCACTTCCTTCTGTAAGCGCATTGATACGAGGGTTATCGGAGACCGAAAAAGCCAGGTTTTCGCCCACACGAATGTTCTCCCGGATGTTATACTGGCTGTTTGAACGGATCGTGTATCGCTTCAGATAGGTGTTGATCAGCGTTCCCTGTTGATTGAAGTAGTTGAAGGAAAACAGGTAGTTCCCCTGTGGACCACCACCGCTAACGGCCAGATTGTGACTCATAATCGGGGCTGACTTGAAAATCTCGTGGAACCAGTCCGTCCCGGCTTTATTCGCTCGTGTAATCCGGTTGAAGGCATTATACTGAGCTGCGTCGTTATAGGTTGGGTTTACATTGTAGAGCGACGGGTCAACGGAAGGATCTCCTTCTTTAACTCCCTGCGGGGCAATGTAATCGGGCAATACAGGCGTGGTTCCACTGCCATACAGCGGATCATTGATCGGCGTATTTGGGTTGGCATTTCGTAAGGCATTAAACTTTAGCTGGGCCGTTTCCTGCGGATTCAAAAGATCCCATACGTTGCCACTTTTAGGAACCTGTACCCCATAATAGGCATCATATTGCACTTTTACCTTACCCGTTCCGCGCCGGGTCGTGATGATAATAACCCCGTTGGCTGCCCGCGACCCGTAAATTGACGCCGAACCGGCATCTTTCAGTACCTGCATCGAGGCAACGTCGTTGGGGTTGATGTCGTTGATGTTTTGCGTCGGTACGCCATCGACAACATAAAGCGGCTGGTTATTTCCGAACGTGTTCAGGCCCCGGATGCGAACCTGTGGCGCTTCGCCCGGCTGACCAGAACCCAATACGGTAACCCCAGAAGCCCGGCCCTGCAACTGATTGGTAATCTGAGAGGTAGGTTGTTGCTGGAGCTCAGACACGTTCACAACCGCAACGGCGCCCGTCAGGTCTTTCTTACGCTGGGTGCCATACCCTACAACGACCACTTCACTCAGTGACTTTACATCCGACGCCAGTTGAATGTCGGGCAAAGTTGACCGATTATTGATCGCAACTTCCTGGGTTGTGTAGCTGATCGATGAAATGACCAGCGTTCCGCTACCGTCGGGTACGTTCAGGGAGAACCGTCCTTCGGCGTCGGTTGCTGTGCCGATGTTGCTTGTTCCTTTCAGCAGCACCGTTGCACCCGGCAAACCTGCGCCCTTTTCATCGAGAACCCGGCCCGTGACGGTAATGGGCGGAACGAGTTTTTCGACGTTTGGGCTGGAAAGCGCGCGTCCATCTGATGACGCCTGAGGGGAATTGGTTACCCGTTTCAGAATAATTGTCGCTCCTCCTACTTCATAGGCAATGGCAGCGGGCCCTAGAACGGCATCGAGTACAGCCGATAGCTTTTCGTTGGAAAACGAGAGTATACTGATCCGTTGCTGATTGAAGATTCGCGGGTTATACATGAACTTCACATCCGCTTCTTTACCAATGCGGTTGATTGCCTGTTCAACGGTCAGGTTGGAGAGCTGAAGGCTCACACGCCGATTAAGTAATTCCTGACCATACGTGTCATGCGCCCGTGCTATCGTAGCGAACGCTGTCACTACGAAAAACAGGTAAAAACTGACTCGCATAATTTTGAGCAGCCTGTGCTGCATTTGTATCCAAATTGTCATACTTTTGAATTGGTTGTCGGTTTAAATCGGCAATAAAATTCCCTTACCCCAACAGGGGGTGCTTTTTTCGAAGAGAGCAAGTGGGGAATGACTCTTGAGTCAGTGATGTTGGCGCATTGCTGACTCTTTTTTGTGGCGTTAATGGAGGTGTTTTTTGGGCATAGGCTAAGACATAGAGTTAAGTATTTTTATTGGCATCCTTTCGTGTTAATTAGAATCTTGCCGTCCATTTCTTCATACTGCGCATCCAGTGTCCGGCAAATCATATTTAGTTTCTCAAATAGAGGCTCATCATCCAGCGAGGCTGTCAGATAACAGTTTTTCATGACCTCGGCATCGAAAATTATTTCAACGCCATAGGCTTTTTCCAGCGAGGCAAAAACCTGATTGATCGGCGTTCCGCTGAACTCAAACATGGACTGCTGAATAGGCATATCGACCAGCGTTGGCGACTCTACCAGTGAACGCAGTAGCCGTCCTTCGTCCCGATTGAATAGAACCCGCTGGTTCGGTGTCAGCACCAGACCAATCAACTGGCGAGACTCCTGCTTTTCGACCCGTTCCTTATCCGTACGGGTAAAAACAGAAACTTTACCCGTCTTAACAATCACATCAATGGCTTTTTTATCAAAAGCGCGAACCGTGAAACTGGTGCCTAATACCTTGGTAATCAAATTGTCAGCATAAACAAAAAACGGCTTGTCTGGATTTTTCGCTACTTCAAAAAAAGCTTCTCCCACCAGGTAAATCTCGCGACGGCTCTGCTGATTAAACTCTTTGGGATAGCTAATACGGCTATTCGGTTGTAGTAATACTGAACTCCCATCGGCCAGAAGTACCAGATGAGTCTTAGAACCTGTATTTACGACTTCCTTCATAGGCAGTGTTGCAGCGGCAACCAGTTTTTTATACACGGTTACGGGTTTGTCCTGATTGTTAGTCCAGGCAAACCAGGCTAACACAAACATAACCACCGATGCTGCCGCAACCCAGGCCATCCGCTGGTATGACCAGAAAGGCTCCGAGTGTACTGCTACGACCGGTTCAGTATCCTGCATAATCTGCCGGATATTCTGGCGCATTTGGTCTTGTGCCGGTACAAATGTGTCTTCCTGCATTGCCAGTAATGTTTCCCGGGCCTGAATCATTAGAAAGGCTTTTTCTGGATACACCGCCGGAAACCGCTCCCACCACTCAACTACCGACGATGGTGCTCTCTCAAACACCCACGATCGGAATGATTCGTCTTCCAGGAAATCATATAGCTCAAAATGATCAAATGATTTCATAGAAAATGTCTATTTTTTTGATTGCTTTACTGATATAATTAGCTAGCCATCACTTCATACCCTGCATTTCTGATTTTTTTAGGGAACGATCTGAAATTTTTTTACTCATGTTTTCTAAAATGCAGAAGCGTGCCACGGTTTTGAACCGTGGCACGCTTCTGCATTTTGCAATCCTGCATTTTATGCTACCAATGCTCCCGCAGAAAATTCAGTGCTTTGTGCAGGTGATTGGAGACCGACTGCCGATTGATACTCATTACCTGCGCAATGTGTTCAATATCGAGTTCTTCGTAGTAGCGTAGGTGAAGGGCTTCCTGTTGACGCTGAGGAAGGAGGTCAATTAGTGTCTTAATTTTTTTTGCCGACAGCTGTTCCGTTTCGATAAAGACAAAAAAGTCTTCAAAGTTCTGATCGGGAGACATATCTATCGCTTCGTCTTCATCGACCCAGCCCCGGCGCTGGGTTCGCTGTAGTTCTAAAAGAATTTTATGACGGAACGATTTGAGCAGGTATTTTTTGATACTATCGGTTCCACTGATGTGTAATCGGCGTTCCCAGAGGTACACGAACATGTCGTGCAGGCAGTCCTGAATCAGGCCAGTATCTTTGCTATAGCGGGTTCCGAACCGGAAGAGAGAGGCATAATGAAGCGAAATGATTTGCTCAAATGCCAGACGATCACCATTTTTGAATCGCTCCCAGAGCAATTCATCAGAAGAAAAATTAGTCGAGAATAATTCATTCATGGCACGCTGAGCAAATAAATCCCAAAACAAAGCTTTTTTGGGATTATTCAGTTAACAAACGCCTATAAATGACTGAATATTGACATTTATTACATGTTTTTTGTAAGAATAGTACTAGTTGATGGAGTTACTGCTTTCGATATGTCTCGTTAGTAGGAGAGTAGATTAGTACTGAATAAATTAACCCTTATAGGTTTGTATGAGTAGCCTGAGTTGCAAACTATATCGGAAAGGAATCAGGGCATGTCAATCATTAATCAGCAATTTATACACCTTTCAATTATGGACGAATTTATGCAGGAGGCTATCCGTCAGGCCCGTAAAAGTTTAAGCGAAGGCGGTATTCCTATCGGTTCGGCGCTGATCAAGAATGGCGAATTAGTCGCGTCGGGCCATAACAAGCGGGTTCAGGAGAACAATCCAATTCTACACGGCGAAATGGATTGCCTTAATAATGCCGGACGGGTTGGTTCGTTCAAAAATACAGTCATTTATTCGACGCTCATGCCTTGTTATATGTGCGCCGGAACCATCGTTCAGTTCAAAATTCCTAAGGTCATTGTCGGTGAATCGCGGACGTTCGCTGGCGCACGGGAGTTTATGGAGCAGCACGGTGTAGAAGTCGTAGACCTCGATCTGCCCGAATGCGTCGATATGATGAATCAGTTTATTGCGGAGAAACCAACCCTTTGGAATGAAGATATTGGTGAGTTGTAAGTGAACTCAGTAAATATCTAAAATTTATTTATTGACTATTTTTAAGTAAATTATAGATTTTAAAACAGATACTTTTCATTTATTGGGTAGTATTGCTACTTTGTCCATTAAAACGACACCGTAACAATCCTACCCAATGAAAAGTATAAAAATTAGTGCACTTCTTGTACTGTTGGCAATTGCATTGCCTACCCATATTTATGCACAACGCTCTATCTATTGGCAGGAAAAGCCGGGAGCCTGGTTGTTAAACGCTGGTTTGGGCACAACACGTTATCTGGGCGACATGAACGAGCGGGATGATCTGGCTCATTTACGGTTGGGCGTGGCAATGGGTATTGCAGCCGCTTATCGGTTTTCCGATCGATTTACCTTCCGGGCCGAGGCACAACTCTATTACATTCATGGGAGCCAGCAGGATACGCACCTTTCCGACAACAATCTGTCGTTCAGGAGCCTGAACCCTGAAATTTGGGTAGGTGCACAAATGGATTTATGGCACCCCGACGATCGAAACCATATTATCATTCCGTACGTCATAGCTGGTGGCGGATTCACCTACATAACGCCCAAAACAACCTATAAAGGCCAGACCTATAGCCTGGCTCCATTGCATACTGAGGGCGTAGACTATAATCGTTTGCCCGTAATTCTTCGGTATGGACTAGGCGTACCAATCGTGGCTGGTGAACGATTCAAATGGCACCTCGAAGGCGTTTATACGCATGTATTGAGCGATTATGTCGATGATGTGAGCACCGTTTATCCGGATCGAAGCCATATGGAGCCCCTGGCAGCGGCTTTATCCGACCGGCGGCTTGAACTGGGTCAGACTCCAAATCTGGCTGGTGCCAAACGGGGTAACAATACAAGGCGGGATGGCTATTTTATTTTATCGGCCCGGTTGATCTGGGTAGTTATTACGGCCAGGCAGCAACATTACCGCCGAAGCCGACGCGGTTAGGGTTTTGGGGGTATTTGCCTTATTTTTGGCGCAAAACTCAGCGAAATGCTGCCCCTAGTCGAATGAGTCCAGCTATTTTTATTGATGCTCTTCAAAACGAACTTCAACGTACACCATACGGACAGTATCCCCCCGAACTTTACGACCCGATCCGGTATATTATGAGCCTCGGTGGCAAACGGATGCGTCCACTACTGACGTTGATGGCTGCCTACCTCTTCACCGACGACTGGAAAAAGGCGATCCGGCCCGCGCTTGCCGTTGAGGTTTTTCACAACTTCACGCTCATGCACGACGACATTATGGACCAGGCTCCTTTGCGCCGTGGCCAACCGACCGTGCATAAAAAATGGAATTACAACATCGCCATTTTATCGGGAGATGTGATGCTGGTTAAGGCGCATGAATTACTGCTGGATGTTGATGCCGATAAACTGAAGCCTGCCATGACCCGGTTTACGCGCACAGCCGCCGAAGTTTGTGAAGGCCAGCAAATGGACATGAATTTTGAAAAACGCTGGGACGTCACTGAAGCGGAATACATTGACATGATCCGGCTAAAAACATCGGTTCTGCTCGGATACGCACTTGAGCTAGGGGGTTTAATTGGCGGAGCCGATGACGAAACTAATGCTCATCTTTACGCAGGTGGGGTAAATATTGGGATCGGTTTTCAGCTGAAAGATGATTTATTGGATGTATATGGCGATCCGGCTAAATTCGGAAAGCAGGTGGGCGGAGATATCATTGCGAATAAGAAAACATTCCTGCTCATCGAAGCGCTCGAACAAGCTACCGGCTCCGTCAAAGACGAATTGATCGGCTGGCTAACCCGCCCCGACTTCGACAAAGCCGAAAAAGTACGGGCTATTACAACCATTTACGATCAGTTAGGTATCCGACAGATTACCGAAGCACGTATTAACGATTACTTTGCGCAGGGATTTGCTAACTTCGAACAAATCAACGCTGATTCTGCGCGTAAGGCATTCTTACTTCAATTTACCCGGCAATTAGTCGAACGGGAAAGCTAATCGGCAGATGGGTTACTGTTTGTGATTTACAATTCTAGTCAGAGTGACTAAAAACGACAAAGCGTAAGCCGGAAGCTATAAACCAATACCATGAGCATTACTCTTATTATTATTATTGTCACCGCTGGTATCAGCCTATGGGCCTGGAACGACTATAGTGTGATGAATCGCTGGATACTGAATCCATATCAGGTGGCTCAGAAGGGTCAATATTACCGCCTGCTGACCGCGGGATTCTTACACGCCGACTGGATGCATTTGATTTTTAACATGATTAGCTTCTATGCGTTTGGCGGGCTTATGGAACAGGTGTTCGCTAGTCTTTTTGGGGCTAGTGGAACAATCTATTACGTCGGTTTCTATTTGATTGCTATCGTCATTTCCAGTATCCCAACCTTTTTGAAACACCGCAAAGATTCCAGATACAACTCGCTGGGCGCATCTGGTGGTGTATCGGCTATCATTTTTGCCGGTATTCTTATTAGCCCCCTTACCAAACTTTACCTGTTTTTTATCCCCATCGGTATTTCTGGCTTCATCTTTGGCCCGCTATACCTGATCTATTCCTACTACGAATCCCAGCGGGGAGCAGGCACCGTCAATCATGATGCTCACTTATACGGGGCCTTATTCGGAGTTCTCTTTATGTGTTTAGTTTACCCGCCCGTTCTGCCGCAGTTTATCGATCAGATTGCCGGGTGGCGGTTGTTTTAACGATAGCCGTGAACCGGTATGTTTAAACTATTCAGCCAACCTTATCCTGTTGAAGACTCCCTGGGGCAGCAGACCCTGAGAGCCGCTCTTATCGGATTATTTATTGGCTTGTTTCTACTGGTCTTTCAACCGTTTGGACTGAGCGACTGGCAAACGCCTAATAAATTGTTCAAATTATTGGGGTTTGGCGGTATCACGTTTATTGTCACAACCTTTAACTTCATTATCTGGCCACGGCTATTCCCCAATCAATTTTCGGATACATACTGGACGGTAGGGCGCGAAATCCTGCTGGTGATGGCCAATATTCTTCTAATTGCCATTGCGAATCGATTTTATCTGGAATCGCTGGTCGATGAAGAAAAAAGCGGTGTCGGTTGGTGGGGTATGATCGTGGTCACGTTCGTGATTGGCTTATTTCCGGTGACAGGAACCGTTTTGTTCAATTATATTCGCCAGCTCAAAAAATATAGTCATGCGGCTGCGGAATTGCCGGTTCACTCGCCTGAATCGAATAGTCAGAACTACGAAAAGAAAGCAACTGGTCAGCCGGGCGAAACAGCCGTTCCTGTCTTGACACTCGTTGCCGACAATGAGAAAGATAGCCTTACCCTATCTCCAGCTGATTTGCTTTTTATTGAATCGAGCGACAATTACTCCACCGTCGTTTATCTGAAGCATAACCCGACTGGACAGCTTCAGCCCGTTAAGCCCCTTCTTCGAAGCAGCCTGAGCCGATTGGAGGGCCAGATCACATCACCGCACATTGTTCGATGCCATCGCTCCTACATCGTCAATCTCGATCGCATTGAGCGCGTAACGGGTAATGCACAGGGCTACAAACTGCACCTATTGGGGGGGCAGTTTCAGGTACCCGTTGCGCGGAAATACAACGAGACGCTGGTAGCCGAGTTAAAGGCTTTGTAAAACGTCCCACCGTTTATCCCAAATGTCGTTTTTGCTTGCCAAACATCCCAGGCTCTGCCAATAATCCCTTTAAATCGCAGTGGTTGAGCTCATTGCCGTAGGTTTGCCGCTGTCGAACACAAACGCTTTACGGCTATGAAAACGCTGATTATTTCGTTGCTTATCATCCACATTGCCACTGGTTTTACGGCTTTGCTGGTTGGCCTGATTCCGATGTTTTCTAAAAAAGGAAGTCTCCTGCACAATCGTGCCGGGCTTGTCTATGTCTATTGCATGATTACGGTAGCTATAACAGCTTTGCTACTATGTGGCCTTCAGCCTTTCAGGATGATGCGGCTGTTTCTAACGGGCATCGCTATTTTTAGTTTTTACCTGAGTATGACCGGTTGGCGGGCTACCAAACAGAAAAAGACAGGCCCAACCAACGGTGATCGGGTACTTACTTATGTTACGCTGGCTGTTAGTGTACTGATGGTTGGTTTTGGGATGTATCTGACCATACAGAATGGTACGTCTTTCTTCCCGATTCTGTTTACCTTCTTTGGCGGTTTAACGGGTGTTTTTGCGATGCAGGACGTTCGACGGTTTGGGGTCGAGTCTACCGAAAAAATGCACTGGTTTTTTCAGCATTTTACGCGGATGGGCGGTTCTTACATTGCTACGTTTACCGCAGCACTGGTTACGAATATTGGTCGGATAGTACCGGCAGAGGCACCTGACTGGATCGCAACCGCTGGCTGGATCGCACCTAGTTTGCTTGGTGGTATGCTGATCGGCCGGACGGTGCGGTATTATAAGGCAAAATTTGCCGAGACCGAATCTGTCGCAGCATAACGAAGTCTATTGTTTCAGGATATCTTTAACGATGGGCAGAGTGGCTTCGGCCCACTGGCGCATTTGTTTTCCCGAGTAATGGAGGCCGTCGACTGCGAATTGGTTAGTATCGCCAGCCGCCTTATGCGTGAGCGGAGTAATGTCTACATACGAGATGCCTGCTGCTTTGCATTCCTGTTGAGCAATCGCATTGAAGGCATCAATCTCGTCGGCAATCTGTTTTTGATTCCGGCCTCTGGCGAAGGGGCTTTGGCCCCAGTCAGGAATCGAAAGTACGACAACATGCCCGGCTTTGCCTCCCGCAAATTTGATTGCGGTTTGTAGTAATTCCCGAAACTCAGTCTGATAGCGATTCTGGCTTTGCCCCCGATATTGGTTGTTAACCCCGATCAGCAAGGAAACCAGGCCATATGTTTTTTGGTTACCACTGGCTTTAATGGCATCCTGCAATTCCGCCGTTGTCCAGCCCGTCCGGGCAATAATATCGGGATCAGCGATGTCTACGCCATTTTTTCGCAGCAACCCGGCCAACTGAACACTCCAGCGCTCATTGTCAGATACGCTTTCGCCAATGGTGTATGAATCACCGAGCGACAGGAAGGTATATTTTGATTGAGTTGCGGCAGTGGTCATGGTCATAACAGAATTGTCAGATGGCTGCACACAGGCCATGAGCAGAAAAATAGCCGGGAGGCCCCGAAAGAGCTGAATGATTAAATGGACTGCCATGAGTTCACTACCAGTTGAGTGTTTTTACCGAATAAACGGTATTATTGGACAACTGGATTTGTTAGTGATCAGGCCGTTTTCATCACAGAATCCTGCGGGGCTACCCGGCAATTCGGTTCACGCTACTCCTGCTCCAGCAGGAACGCTTTTATAAACGGATCGATTTCGCCGTCAAGCACGGCTTCCGTATTCGATGTCTGGTAGCCTGTGCGGTGGTCTTTCACGCGCCGGTCGTCGAGTACGTAGGAGCGAATCTGCGATCCCCATTCGATCTTCTGTTTTCCGGCTTCTACCTCAGCACGGGCAGCATTGCGTTTCTGAACTTCAATCTCATACAGCTTCGATTTAAGCAGGCGCATGGCTACCTCTTTGTTCTGCAACTGGCTCCGTTCCTGCTGACACTCAATGATCAGGCCCGAAGGACGGTGGCGCAGCCGAACGGCGGTTTCGACTTTGTTAACGTTCTGACCACCAGCACCACCCGACCGAAACGTATCCCAGTCGATATCGGCCAGATTCACCTCAATTTGAATCGTGTCATCAACCAGCGGATAGGCAAATACGGAGGCAAACGACGTATGTCGGCGGGCATTGGAGTCGAACGGAGAAATCCGAACCAGCCGGTGTACACCGTTTTCGGACTTCAGAAAACCATAGGCCAGCGCACCATCAACTTCGATCGTTGCCGATTTAATACCAGCGGTATCTCCCTCCTGATAATCCACTTGTTTCAGGCCATAGCCGTGTTTTTCGGCCCAGCGCATGTACATTCGATACAGCATATCGGCCCAGTCCTGGCTTTCGGTACCGCCCGCACCCGCATTGATTTCAAGCACGGCACTGAGTTGATCCTCTTCGTTGCCGAGCATTTTTTTGAGTTCGAGATCTTCGAGCGTATCCGTTACTTTACGGCCTTCGGCATCGACCTCTTCTTCGGGTACGTCGCCTGCTTCGTAAAATTCAAATAACGTTTCGAGATCGCCGAACTGACTATCTAGTTTATCATAGCCGGAAATCCAGCCTTTCAGTCCGCGAACCTGCTTCATTACACCCTCTGCCCGAGCCGCATCGGTCCAGAATTCAGGCTGGAAAGTCTGCTGTTCGAGTTCGGCTAATTGGTCGCGTTTGGTGTCGTAGTCAAAGATACCCCCTCAAGGCCTCTACTCTGGCCCTCAAGTCGTTCAACTGGTCAGTTGTCATGAACTTGTCTTATTGTTAATTGATAGTAAACTTAACGATTGGCTATTGAACGCCAGGCATTGGATTTTAGATGAAGATAATAGCCAGCGTCCAGCAGCTATTCATCGACATCCAGCATCTGTTGTTTTTTGCAAAGATAGAACAAAAGAAAGTGGGTATGTGGTTTCGAGGATTTGCCTGGGAATTCGCTGGCTTTTTGGGGAAGCCGTGCTGAATAGTTCTGATGGCAGCGCAACTGCCACCATTACGATACCAGTCTCAGGCGTGACACTCAAATAAGCCATTATGACTTCGAATCATAGCAGATAAGCCCTTTAGCCTGTAGTTTGGCGAGAACAATAGTAGGAGGTACAGGCCTGGGATCTGAACTTATCCGGAACATTGCCGTATGCAGCAGGAGGGGATCTTCAACTCACTAGTAACTAACTAATAGTATAGCCTCATTCGAGGTATTCCTGTGTCAACTTTTCGACCTACCTTTGCGTTCTCAAAACAAAAGGGGCAGGTGTATTCGGGATTTGTCAACGGTTTCTTTGCTGGCTACTCCTGACTACACCTAACGAATCCTGACATAACTCCAATACACAAAAAATGGCTTCACAGTACGATGTAATCGTTGTGGGTAGCGGGCCGGGCGGTTATGTAGCCGCCATCCGGGCGTCGCAGTTGGGTATGAAAACGGCCGTCATTGAGCGCGAAAGCCTCGGCGGCATCTGTCTGAACTGGGGCTGTATCCCTACCAAAGCGCTGCTTAAATCAGCGCAGGTTTTTGAATACATTAAGCACTCTGCCGATTATGGAATTACCATTTCGGGCGAGTCGCAGGCCGATTTTGGGGCTGTTATCAAGCGGAGCCGGGGCGTTGCCGACAGCATGAGCAAGGGCGTCCAGTTCCTGATGAAGAAAAATAAAATCGACGTAATCAATGGCGTCGGTAAAGTGAAACCAGGGAAGAAAATTGACGTGACTGCTGCCGATGGCAAAGTTACCGAATACGAAGCCAAGCATATCATCATCGCTACCGGTGGCCGCGCCCGTCAATTGCCTGCCGCACCATTCGATGGCGTTAAGATTATCGAGTATCGGAAAGCAATGTCGCTCGAAAAACGCCCGGACTCGATGCTGGTTATCGGTTCAGGAGCTATTGGCGTTGAGTTTGCTTATGTCTACGCCAGCATGGGCACCAAAGTGACGATTGTTGAATTCCTGCCCAGCGTAGTACCGGTCGAAGACGAGGATATTTCAAAAGAACTCGCCAAGCAGTACAAGAAGATGGGCATCGATATTTACACGAAGTCCGAAGTAACGAAGGTCGATACCAGCGGTAAAGGCTGTAAGATAGTTGTAAAAACGCCCGACGGCGAAAAAACTTTCGAAGCAGACGTTGTACTGTCGGCGGCTGGTGTTGTGGCCAATATCGAAAACATTGGCCTCGAAGAAGTCGGTATTACGGTTGATCGGGGCAAGATCGTAACCGACGATTATTACCGGACTAATGTTGAAGGCTACTATGCGATCGGTGACGTTACGAAAGGCCAGGCACTGGCGCACGTAGCATCCGCAGAGGGCATTATCTGTGTAGAAAAAATTGCCGGATTGCCGCACGTTGAGCCATTGAACTACAACAATATTCCTGGCTGCACGTATTGCACACCCGAAATTGCATCGGTAGGTTATACCGAAAAAGCCGCTCGTGAAGCTGGTTATGAACTGAAAGTCGGGAAGTTTCCCTTCACCGCATCGGGCAAGGCCAAAGCCGCCGGTACGCCAGAGGGCTTTGTAAAAGTAATTTTCGACGCCAAGTATGGTGAGTTTCTGGGAGCGCACTTTATCGGTAACAACGTAACTGAAATGATTGCCGAAGTAGTGGCTGCCCGCAAGCTGGAAACAACCGCCGAAGAAATTCTGAAGTCGGTTCACCCACACCCAACCATGTCGGAATCCATTAAAGATGCCACCGAAGCTGCTTACGGCGAAGCGATCCATTTGTAGCAAGGTGCAGCGAGCATAGCGTAGAGACAATACGTCGCTCTGTGCTTCCTGTGCCCGGAATTTTCCCCTGTCCCTCGTAAAAAAGCGTTGGACAGGGGCTTTTTTTAAGGTTAATTTTGTTGTATCTTGTATAGAGCGGCAAATGACCGCACCGGAGGGTCCTTATCAGTCAGTCATGTTAAATGTTATTCAGCTACTGCCCGATTCGATTGCTAACCAAATTGCGGCTGGTGAGGTCGTACAACGACCAGCGTCAGTTGTAAAAGAGTTGCTCGAAAATTCAGTAGATGCAAAGGCCAAATCCGTGCAGGTAATTATCCGTGAAGCGGGCAGGAACCTGATTCAGATCGTGGACGATGGCGTAGGCATGACCGAAACGGATGCCCGTATGAGTTTCGAACGGCACGCAACCTCTAAAATCCGCTCGTCAGATGACCTGTTTCGCATTCGTACGATGGGATTTCGGGGTGAGGCACTGGCGTCGATTGCGGCCGTAGCGCAGGTAGAAATGCGTACCCGTCGGGCAGAAGACGAACTGGGTACGCTGATTCGGATTGAAGGCTCTGATATAAAAGCACAGGAGGCTATTTCGTGCCTGCCGGGAACCAATCTGCTTATCAAGAACCTCTTCTTCAATGTTCCGGCCCGCCGTAATTTTCTGAAATCAAACTCGGTCGAGATGCGGCACATCATCGATGAGTTTCAACGGGTAGCTCTGGCTAATCCAGAAGTTGGCTTTTCATTATTTCATAACGATCAGGAGATTTATAATCTGCCTGCCGGAAAACTTAGCCGCCGGATCATCGACATGTTCGGTAAGAGTTACCGCGAGCAGTTAAATTACTGCGAAGAACAAACGCCTTATGTAACCGTTCGTGGCTACATCGGCAAACCCGAGTCGGCCAAAAAAGCACGTAACGAACAGTTTTTCTTCGTCAACAACCGTTTTATCAAACATAATTACCTGCACCATGCGGTGGTAGGTGCATATGAGGGCACCTTGCCGGAAGGTAGCCATCCATTCTACGTGTTATTTGTCGATATCGATCCATCCCATATCGACATCAATATTCACCCCACAAAAACGGAAATTAAATTCGATGATGAGCGATCGGTCTATGCCATTATGATGGCGGCTGTCCGGAAAGCTGTTGGTGTCTATAATCTGTCTCCATCGCTCGATTTCGACTCGGATGTTAATTTTCTGTCGGGTGGCCGGTCTGGCGGAAGCCGACCAGCACCTTCCGACATTAAAGCGGATATTCCCCGTCCTATTACGCCTTCCTGGTCATCGGGCGGGCAATCGGCCGACCAGAAGCCGAAACCCGAACGGGTAACGTTTCGTACGGATTCACTCGATAAAGCAGCTGGTAGTAGCTTCGATATGCCCCAAAAGCCTAGTAGCAACAACTGGCAGGCTTTGTTTAAAGGGATGAAGGAATCAGATGAATCGAAACAAACAGAACCAGTTGGCGATTGGCTGGGACCCGCAAAGCCGGTTGAGCCAGCTTCTGCCGGTGAGCCTGTCGAAAGTGAAGCTTTGACGCTGGGTAGCCGGGCCAATCAGCTTCAGGATGTATCGGCCGTTGTTGAGGACGAAAATATTGTTCAGATTCAGAACCGTTACCTTTTAGCTACGATCAAGTCTGGAGTGATGCTAATTGACCAGCGTAGAGCCTATGAGCGAGTATTGTATGATCAGTTTCATGCTGCGCTGACTAAACGAAATGGTGTATCACAGCAATTACTTTTTCCAAAAACAGTTACACTTACACCGGTAGACTTCCAACTGGCGCTAGATTTGCGTGATGATCTGATTAATCTTGGTTTTCAGTTCGACGAATTGGGGCAGAATACCTTTGTGATTCGGGGCGTGCCGACACTGACAACCGGAGAAAACGAAGAGGAACTGTTTGCGAATCTTCTGGCTCAGCTTCGTGCCGATACCGGACGGTTAAAATTAGACCGGGCGGAGTCGATGGCGAGGTCGCTGGCCCGGCGGTCGTCTCAGCGTCATATTACCCGATTGAGCCTGACCGAACGGAAGGCACTTGTCGGTCAATTGTTTGCTTCATCGAACCCTAGTTATACACCAACTGGCGAACCGGTTACGACGATATTATCGTTAGATAAAATTGCGGGACTTTTTCGATAAGAAATCAGTTAAAGAAGTAAATTGTAAAATCTGAAGCGATGTTTTCTTTTACCCCAGTTGTTCGAGTTATACTGATTCTCAACGTATTGGTTTTTTTTGTTACAAATGACAGTGTAATTGAGCAATTTGGGTTGCATTCGTTTCTGTCTGAGCAGTTTAATCCGATTCAGTTGCTTACCCACATGTTTTTACATGGTGGTTTTGGCCATTTGTTTAGTAATATGATTGGGTTAATTGTATTTGGCCCAATGCTTGAACAATTCTGGGGACCGCGTCGGTTTACGTTCTTTTACTTTTTTACGGGGCTGGGAGCCGCATTTTTGTTTTCAGGAGTAAACTATTTTGAGATGCAAAGCGTATATGAAACCGTTCAGAATTACCAGCATAGTCCTGGTTTCGACGCGTTTTCGGCGTTTGTAGATCAACATGCCAGTTCCTATTATGATCGGTTAGTGCCGTTTATTGAGAAATTCAAGAGTTATCCACACGATTCTAAAAATATTCAGGACAGCCTGGCTATTGTGAACCAGATTTTTACGAATCAGGTCAACGAGCCGATGGTAGGTGCATCGGGCGCGATTTTTGGCGTGATTATGGCATTTGGTTTATTGTTTCCGAACACTCAGTTATTTTTATTGTTTCCACCTATACCGATTAAAGCAAAGTACCTCGTTATATTTTACGGGGCCTACGAAATCTACTCCGGCGTCTATCGGGCGCAAGCTGACAACGTAGCCCATTTTGCTCATATTGGCGGCATGTTGTTTGCATTTATATTAGTGAAATACTGGAATTCACAGCGGAAAACTTTTTATTAGTGATGAGCGGGTTGTTCGATGACTTTCGGAGCGAATTCAGCAAGCCCAACAACACGTTGGTGCAATTGATACTGGTCAATACAGTCGTGTATCTGGCCGTGGTCACCTTATATGTAGCGTCGCATTTGCTGAGTGCGACAACTATTTATGGTCTTGTCATTGATAATCTGGCTATTCCGGCCTCGATCACTGGGTTCCTCCATAGGCCCTGGACGTTGATGACCCATATTTTCGCACATGAAGAGATTTTCCATATTCTTTTCAATATGCTGTTTCTATACTGGTTTGGCCGGTTAATCGACGAATATTTAGGTAGCCGTCGGTTAGTAGGGCTGTACATTATGGGGGGCATTGCTGGTGGGCTGTTTTATCTGGCTATGTATAATCTGGTGCCTTATTTTCAGAACCAACTGGCTGGATCACAAATGCTGGGTGCGTCGGCTGCGGCTTTGTCTGTAGCGGTTGGTGCCGCCACCCTGCTGCCTAACTACACATTTCACCTGCTTTTCTTCGGACCTGTCCGGATTAAATATATCGTTTTCTTCTTCGTCGTTTTATCGTTTGCGCAATCGGTAGGACCAAATGCGGGTGGTAATATTGCTCACCTGGGCGGAGCCTTAATGGGCTTTTTCTACGTGAAACTGCTTCAGAATGGTACTGATCTGGGTCGTCCTATTTACTGGTTAGTCGATGGATGGAGCAATTTGTTTAAACCAAAACCGGCCGTGAAGGTGTCCTATCGGCAGCGTAGCAGCGCCAGTGCACAGGGTAGTGTTTATGCATCGACCAGCACATCGGCAACAGCTATTTCAACACCCGACCAGGATGAAGTAGATATGATCCTGGATAAAATTTCTCGATCGGGTTATGAAAGCCTAACCCGCGAAGAGAAACAAAAGCTATTCAGAGCCAGCCAGCGGAATTAATTTCACCGGTTACTAAATTTTAGCCTGTTCCAGTAGCAAAGTAAGCCTGAATCAAAAACTGTAAATTGAGATTCAGTTTATGATTTAACGAATATAGTTTAGGTCGAAAGATAGCTATCAGCAAACCTGAATCTTTTCAAAATCTAAGCTCCCACCGTCTGCGTATATGTTCAGGCGACCGGGGGCTTAGATTATTTATAAATCTAATAAAAATAAATTACCTTCGCTCCCTGAATTACCGGGTCAACCGCCGAAGGAAACATTGCATTCTATACGTTTGTTATTGTGATACAGACGCTTTTCTGCTACCTACCATGCTGATTACCCCTGGCAGTCTTCTGGCCACCATCAATACGCCTGACGATCTTCGTAAACTCGATAAATCCCGCCTGCCCCAGCTTGCCGACGAACTCCGCCAATTTATTATCGATGATGTTTCGGTATATGGCGGCCACTTTGGCGCCAGCCTCGGTGTTGTGGAACTGACAGTAGCGTTACACTACGTCTTTAACACCCCCGACGACCAATTGGTCTGGGATGTAGGGCATCAGGCCTACGGTCATAAAATTCTTACCGGTCGGCGCGACCGTTTTCATACCAATCGATTCTATAAAGGTCTTTCAGGCTTTCCGAAGCGAAAAGAAAGCCAATATGATTCATTTGGTGTAGGTCATTCGTCTACCTCGATTTCGGCCGCTTTGGGTATGGCTGTTGCGTCGCAGCTTCAGGGAAAACCACAGCGTAACCACATTGCCGTTATCGGCGATGGCGCTATGACCGCTGGCGAAGCATTCGAAGGCATGAACCATGCCGGAGCAACAGACAGTAACCTGCTCATCGTGCTGAACGATAACTGCATGAGCATCGACCCCAACGTTGGGGCTCTGCGGGAGTACCTGACCGATATTACGACGTCGCAGACCTACAACAAGGTGAAAGACGAAGTCTGGAACCTGCTCGGTAAAATGAGCAAGTTTGGCAAGAGCGCGCAGGAAATCGTATCTAAAGTCGAGTCTGGTATTAAATCGTCGCTGCTGGATCAGAGCAATCTGTTCGAATCGCTGAACCTACGCTATTTTGGTCCAATCGACGGCCATGATATCGATCATCTGGTGAGCGTACTGGACGACCTCAAAAATATTCCTGGCCCTAAATTACTGCACGTTCTTACGGTGAAAGGTAAGGGCTACGCACCGGCTGAGAAAGACCAGACCAAATGGCACGCACCGGGCCTGTTCGATAAAGTGACTGGGGTCATTCAGAAAAAAATCTATGATACGCCCCAACCGCCAAAATATCAGGACGTTTTCGGGAATACGCTAGTTGAACTGGCCGAGCAAAACCCGCGTATTGTGGGCGTAACACCCGCCATGCCTTCTGGTTCATCGATGAACATTATGATGAAGGCCATGCCTAAGCGAGCCTTCGACGTCGGGATTGCCGAGCAGCATGCCGTTACGTTCTCGGCCGGAATGGCTACGCAGGGTGAAGTGGTGTTCTGCAACATCTACTCGACGTTCATGCAGCGGGCTTATGATCAGGTCATCCATGATGTGTGTATTCAGGAACTGCCCGTAGTTTTCTGCCTCGACCGGGCCGGTTTTGCGGGAGCCGATGGGCCAACACACCACGGAGCCTATGACCTGGCTTTTATGCGCTGCATACCTAATATGATTGTTGCGTCGCCGATGAATGAGCAGGAGCTTCGCAATATGATGTACACCGCACAGTCCGACGAAATACAGCAAGGCAAGCGGGCCTTCACAATCCGGTATCCACGGGGTGAAGGTGTTATGTCGAACTGGCGCACACCGCTTGAAAAACAAGTGGTCGGTAAAGGCAGAATGGTTTCCGATGGTGAAGATGTTGCTATTCTAACAATTGGCCACATCGGCAATTATGCCGTTGAAGCCGCCACAATGCTGGCTAAAGAAGGAATTCGGCCTGCTCATTTTGATATGCGCTACGTGAAACCGCTCGATGAAGAGCTTCTTCATCAGATTTTCGGCCGTTTCGATCGGGTACTTACCGTTGAAGATGGCTGTATTATGGGAGGGTTTGGTAGCGCTGTCCTCGAATTTATGGCTAATCATGGCTATATGGCCCGTGTTAAGCGATTAGGTATTCCTGACGCAGTAATTGAGCATGGCGAACAGAGAGAGCTTCACCATGAATGTGGGTTCGATCCACAGGGTATTGCTGATGCCGTCCGCGAATTGCTCTTCACTGGGCGTTCAGTAACGGTTTAAAACTAATTTTTTAGCAGGATTACAGAATTAACAGGATCACAAATCTTGTTGACTCTGTAATCCTGTTTTTTTATTTCAATATGAAAGTATTCAAGTTTGGTGGAGCATCGGTAAAAGACGCAGCAGGTGTGCAGAATCTGGCCGAAATCGTTCGGACACAGGGAAAAAACGCTGTAGTAGTCGTGTCGGCTATGGGAAAAACGACAAATGCACTTGAAGACCTGGTGCGTGCTTATATAAACCCCAGGCCCGGCCAAATTCAGGCTCGACTGCAAACGATTCGCTCCTACCACGAGAGCATTATACATGGGCTAACGGGTAATTTCACCAGCGTCTATCAAACCCTTGAAACCCTGGAAGCTTACCTAAAACAGCCTTTCACTGGTCTGTATGACGAAGTTTATGACCAGATTGTTTCGTTGGGTGAAATCATGTCGACCCAGATTGTGGCGGCTTATTTAGCCAATACAGGCATAGCAACCCGCTGGACGGATGCCCGCCAGCTGATTGCTACTGATGTAACATTTCGGGAGGGGCGGGTAGACTGGGAGGAAACAAATCGACGTATAAATAATACCGTAACCACAGCTGCTGTAACGGTAACACAAGGGTTCATCGGCCAGTCACCCGATGGTCGGACAACTACGCTTGGGCGTGAAGGTTCGGATTATACGGCCGCCATTTTTGCCTATTGCCTCAACGCCGAAAGCGTTACGATCTGGAAGGATGTGCCCGGCGTTCTGAATGCCGATCCTAAATGGTTTGATCAGACTGTTTTATTAGAAAAGATAACCTATCAGGATGCTATTGAACTGGCTTACTACGGTGCTACGGTTATTCACCCTAAAACCATCAAGCCTTTACAGAACAAAGGCATCCCATTATACGTACGGTCGTTCGTAAAGCCCGATGCACCCGGAACGGTTATTGGTCATTACGAGCGCCACCTGTTGATTCCATCATTTATTTTTAAGATCAATCAGGTTCTGATTTCATTACATCCCAATGATTTTTCGTTCATCGCAGAAGATAATCTGAGTCGAATTTTTGGGCGGTTTGCTCAGGCAGGCATTAAAATCAACCTTATGCAGAATACGGCAATCAGCTTTTCGGTCGTCGTTGATAATAATCAGGACCGTATTCCTGAACTGCTGGGTCAGTTAAGACAGGATTTCCGGGTCAGCTACAACGATGGTTTAGAACTGATCACCATTCGCTACTATGACCAGAGTACCATTGACCGGGTACTGGTCAACAAAAAGCTGCTGCTGGAACAAAAAAGCCGCTACACTGTGCAGCTAGTTGTGAAAGATTTGGGGTAGGTTGGTAAATGAGTAACTAAGAAATTAATAAGCAGGGACGATCAACTGATTATTCAGGAACGAATTAGCCCGTTACGCGAATTGACCTGGTAACTCAATTGCCCACCTATTAAAATTTCGGACAGGGAAGCTTTTTATCCCGTTTTCTGACACCCGACCGGCGACCTTCTGGCTTTTCGAAGATGTAGGACAGCGATAATTCGTGTGAGCCACCGCTATTGCCAAGCGTCGAAACGGTGAAATCGTAGCTATAACCAATCGAAAACTTTTCCATGCGCCAGCCAGCCAGCAGTGCCACCGCATCGTGGTTATTGATGGTTTGTTCGTATCGCTTGAACGGAATACCCCGATAATAGGCCCCTATCGTTAAAGGCGAGTAGGTTAGGTAGGCACCAATATCCAGCTGGTCGTATTTACCCTGAAATTTGTAGAGGATAACGGGCGAGAAACTGATTTCGCGATCCTGTTCATCGGCTAGCCCGGTAAAACCACCCAGAGGAATGCGTAATCCAGCCTGAAAGCTCCCTTTTATAGGCAGGCGATTCTGTCCACTGACAAAAAATCCCTGGTCAGGCCGGTTGATATGGTGAGCCGCTGCACCGACCCAGAACCAGTCTGAGTAGAATAACGCGCCGGTCGAAAAATCAAGATATTTATTTTTAGGTGATCCTGCCAGTAAAGTAGGGTCCTGCGAAACGCTACCGCTGATAAAACCCTGGTCAGTAAACTGATCGCCAGTCGTTAAGCCAAAATAGTTAACATTCCGATTAACATACGACCCCTGTAGGCCAAATCGAACAAAAGACGATTCACTGACCTGAAGCTGGTATGAGTATTGCAACCCTATTTCGGTAGATTGAATCCTACCTTGACCCTGATTATCATTCTGAATTAAAAGGCCTACACCGCTATTAAATCGGTCGAAATAATGGTCCAGACCAACCATTGTGGTCACATAGTTGGTAATGGCGGGCCATTGATTTCGGTAATTAGCCGTAATGCGTGGTGCCAAGGCTGAACCGGCAAAAGCGGGGTTCAGATAAAGAGGAGCGGCATAAAACTGGGTGAACTGCGGATCCTGCGCGAAGGCCAGTTGGCTGAAAGCCAACGCCAAAACCGCCAATACGTATTTCTTACTCATAGCTGCGATATAAGGGCAAAGACTGGGCCAACTTCGCGGTTGCAACATTCCAAATGAAAAAAGAGTATTAGAGAACATAAATAACCGATAAAATTAGCTTAGTTCCTGCCGATTTTAACGGTTATAAGACGATAAAATTTTAACGAAGCGACTTCGTTTATACTAACGTAATGCCCCCGTTGTCTGTTATGCCAGGGGATGAATTTGTGCAGGTGGGCTTATTCAGCGTTTTTTCATGGTAACTTATATTGGCCGTCTCAGTTTCATTTGGTTTGGGGCCATGCTACTCTTGCTGGCAGGGCGTACTACAGCCTGGGCGCAGACAACTACCGGTTTTAAAATCAGTGGTAAAACCTGCGTGCCTGATGTAGAATGTAAAGCCGATTCTGTCGTATTTACAGATAGTGTATTAACGGGTGTAACGACCCGCGTGTGGAATTTTGGTGATGGCGGTACAGCTACGACACAAAAAGATTCAGTTGAGCAACATGTCTATCAGACAGCGGGGAGATATACCGTTACGCTGACCCGAACAGTCAATGGTGTTACACAGACAGTATCAAAAAGTCTTCAGGTATATAACCGGCCTCAGGCTTTTCAGAACTGGCGGACTGATACAACCATCTGTAAAGGCGAAACGATTACACTTGACCCGTATGCGGGTAGTACGCAACCTAACTACAATTACCTGTGGTACCCGAAAGGAGACACAACTCAAAGTATTCAGGTTGATAGTTCAGGATGTTACTCAATAGAAGTAATTGATCCAAGAACGCAGTGTACCTATCAGGATCGTATTAATGTCGATGTCTGCGGAGAGAAAAAAGAGTCGCAGGGGGTTAAATGGTATTTTGGTGGAAATGCCGGACTTGACTTTAGCGGGGGCGGGTCTCCTAAGCCGATTACGGACGGTAAATTGAATACGATTGAAGGTTCATCGTCTATTGCCAATTCAAAAGGTATTCTGTTATTCTATACCGATGGGATAACAATCTATGACAAAGACGGCAAACCGATGAAGTCGCTCGTGCCGGGTGATACAACGGCCGTGCAGATTCCGCTGGATGGTAATAAAAACTCTACGCAATCGGCCCTGATTGTGCCTAAACCTACCTGCCGTGGGTGTGAGTACCTCTACTACGTATACACAACCTCTGAGATACGTGGGCAGAAAACACTGACCTACAGCGTTGTTGATATGCGTCAGAATGCTGGTAAAGGCGCTATTGTCGAGAAGAACATACCATTATCGAATAAAGGTACGGAACAGTCGGCATCGGTTCGGAACGATCGGGACTCTACCTACTGGGTCATTACCCGGCAATATGGCACCAATACGTTCCAGATCCGGCACCTGACAACCAGCGAAAATCCCATTGTAACAACCTATACAGGTGGGCAGGTCATAGATTCACTGGCAAATGCTGAGGGGTATATCAAGATTGGCCCGGCTGATACGACGGGTGGCAATAAGGGTGATCGTCCTATGGCGGTAGTTATTCCCGGCCCGCCGAAAAACTCGGTCGATCTATACACCTTCAACGATTCAACGGGGAAAATGACCTTTAACCGAACGCTTGATCTGGGGGCTGCCCCACCCAAAGCATACGGTGTCGAGTTTTCGCCCGATGGAAAGAGCCTATATGTAACGATGCTGGCCGATACGAACTCGGATGGGAGCCTGAAAGGGGCATCATATATTTTAAAGTATGACCTGACTCAGAAAGATTCGCTCTTAACGGGCTCCAAAACAGTGGTGGATAGCAGTACGACCCGCCAGTATGGGTCCATTCAGATTGGGCCGGATGGGCGAATATACGTGGCAATCAAGGGCAGTAGTTCGCTGGGAACGATCGAAAATCCGAATGGAGGATTACTCGATAGCCTCATATTTAATCCCGTAGGGCAAACGTTGGGCGGGCAAACGAGCCAATTAGGGTTACCGAACCTGGTCGCCAACTTCAACGATCAGTCGAGCGGACCTGGTTTCACGTATTCCGACACCTGCGCCCGGCAGCCAACAGTATTTCAGGGAAGCCCGAACTGTCCTAAGTTAAAGGAAACATACACCTGGACTTTTGGTGATGGCAGCGCTCCGGTTTCCACAACCGCACTGCAACCCCAAACGCATACCTACCAGCAACCCGGCGACTATCCGGTAAGTTTTCATATCGTCACAAGAACGAGTTCCGGTGGTATTTGTAAGGATACGATCATTTACGATACGCTCACTATTCTTGAAACACCGCCTGACATAAAATTTGGGGCCGATACGGCAATATGTAACAAAAAAGGACTGACGCTGGACCTGAAAGTACAGGCCAAGGTATATGTCTGGGTGGTGAATGGGGCTGTTGTCAGTCGACAAAAAACACTGAAGTTAGATTTGCCTGGTTTTTATCATGTAATCGGTTTAGCGGCCAACGGCGAGTGTTTCAAAAGCGATACCATTGATGTGCAGATAAGGCCAGTACCATCGCTCGATCTTGGACCCGATACATTATTCTGCTACCGAACGGCCGTCAACCTGACCGTTCCACAACAGACCTGGAAACGTTTTCAGTGGAGCAATGGTGGCGATACACGAACGATTTCAGTATCAAAGGCAGGTACATACACGGTAACAGCACAGTCGGACCCAATTGACGGAGCCGTTTGTGAGAACTCTGATACGATTCGCGTCAGTGAACTTCCGAAATTAAGAGTAGCAGCAGCACTAACAGGGCCTAGAGCCTGTACATCCGCTGACGGATCGATCATACTTACACCTAGCCCGGCCGGAGACTACCAGTATGACTGGACGAGCTCAAATGGTGCCGTTCTGGCGGGTACAACCAATCAGCAAACCGGGCTACCCGAGGGTGGTTATAAGATCAGCGTAACAGACACCCTCCATGAATGTAAGCTGGATACGGCGTTTACACTAAAATCATCGGCCAATCAGTTAGCGCTTTCGCCCGTTGTTAAAGACGCGCTGTGTAGCATACCGAATAGCGGTACAATCAGTTTGAACATATCCGGTGGTACAGGAGTGAGCTATATCTGGTTGGATCAGAACAACAATCAAGTGGCAAACACGCCCGTGTTCGATAAGGCAGGGCAGGGTTTATACAACGTGCAGGTGACGGATGCCAATGGTTGTAAAGCCATTGAAGACAGCATCAAGGTTGGTCTTGACAGCGCAGGATTTGCCCGATTAAGTCCGAACCAGTTGAAATGCGTTGGGCAAACGGTTACGCTGCAACCAGAAGATGCGCAACAGCCGGGTAATGTATACCAGTGGAGTACCGGGGCGTCGTCGCCATCGATCATCGTCAACCAGCCCGGCTCATACAGCCTGATTGTTCGCAATACGCAAACCGGCTGCGTTGGCCGTAGTAGCACCCAGGTATCCGATCGGCCGGCACCTGCTTTCTCACTGCCTAGCGAGGTTGTACTTTGTGAGGGCGATCAGGGTAAGGCACAGATTATTGCGAATGGGTCTACCGGATTACGCTATTTATGGCTAAACCGCAATGATACTACCCGAGCGATTACCGTTACCAGGGCGGGCCAGTATCAGGTAGTAGTGACTGATCCACAGGGTTGTACAGCCCTTGGTACATCGCTGGCGCTCAACAAGTGTGAGCCAAGGATGAACGTTCCGGAAGCATTCACGCCCAATAACGACGGAGTCAATGATTTGCTGCAAGTGTTCTCCTCTTACGTAACGGACTATGAACTCCGGGTGTATAACCGATGGGGCGAAGTGATCTTTGTTGCCAATAATCCTGAGCAGAAATGGGATGGAACATACAAAGGATATCTCTATCCGCCCATGTTATATCCCTACGTTATTGTCTATAAAAGTGAGTCGTTTCCGGAGCGTGGAAAACTCGTAAAACGAGGTTCCGTACTGCTGATCAGATAGTGTTTTTCCGGGCTTTTTTTCGTATATTTGAGGTAAACGACCCGCTTAAATTGGCCTGAAAAAAGCGGTTTTTTCGGCTGGGTTTGTACTAATCAAAATCATGCGAAACGACTTTCTGAAAGGAACAGGCGAGGGTATGTCAGCCACCGATAAGGAAATTGAACGGGCACTTCGGCCGCTTTCGTTCGACGACTTTACGGGGCAGGCTAAAGTGTTGGCAAACCTCGAAGTCTTTGTCCGGGCGGCAATGCAGCGGGGTGATGCACTCGACCATGTGTTGCTTCATGGACCTCCGGGTCTGGGCAAAACAACACTGTCGCACATCATTGCCAACGAACTCACTGCCAATATCAAGATGACCTCCGGGCCAGTCCTGGATAAGCCCAGCGATCTGGCAGGTTTGCTGACAAATCTGCAACCAAACGACGTATTGTTCATTGACGAGATCCACCGGCTCAATCCGATTGTAGAAGAATACCTGTACTCGGCAATGGAAGACTATAAGATCGACATCATGCTCGATTCGGGCCCAAATGCCCGAACGGTACAGATCAAACTGAATCCATTTACGCTCATTGGTGCCACAACCCGTGCCGGTATGCTGACATCACCCCTGCGGGCGCGATTTGGTATCAGCTGTCGGCTGGAGTATTACGATGCCAAACTCTTAACGAGTATCGTTCAACGTTCATCGGCCATTCTGAGTACGCCAATCGATGAGCAGGGTGCGTATGAGATTGCGCGCCGAAGCCGGGGAACACCCCGTATTGCCAATAACCTGCTGCGCCGAACCCGCGATTTTGCGCAGGTAAGGGGTAATGGTTATATCAATGTGGAGATTGCTGAAATTGCGCTGAGTGCGCTTGAGGTCGATCAGAACGGGCTGGACGATATGGACAACCGGATTTTGACGACAATCATTGAGAAATTTAAGGGCGGCCCGGTTGGTATTACAACGATTGCAACGGCCTGTGGAGAAGAAGCTGAAACGATCGAGGAAGTATATGAGCCGTTTCTGATTCAGGAAGGTTTCCTGATGCGTACATCCCGTGGGCGTGAAGCGACCGAGAAGGCCTACATACACCTGGGCATCATGCCGCATTATAAGACGGGCGAGCTGTTTGGATAGCGGCCTCGGGGCAATGAGTAATTAAGGTAATTTGTTTCTGAGCAAACAAGGCGCCTTCAATTACTCATTGCCTTTATTGTTGAATTCCTAGTTCAGAATTTTACTTCTGTAGATACATTCAATGATCTCAGCTACAGCCGTATCTACCAGAAAATAGTAAATGTTTTTACCGCTACGTCGAATATCCAGTATACCTTTATCGCGCATATTGATGAGGTGATGAGAAATAAGAGATTGTTCTGCGTTCAGATTCTTATAGATCGTTGACACATTCAACTCCTTATTTTCATTCAACATCTGAATTATTTTTATGCGTAAAGGATGAGCCACGGCCTTAAGCACATAAGCTGCTTTGTCAATTCTTTTTTCCTCGTCCATATTAGTTTCGGTAGCCATACAAGTTTATATTTATTAGGTGTGCGTTTTATGAAAGTTAGATTAATTCCTGCACTAAGAATTAGTAAGTTCCTGAAAGTGAGATAGAATTTATCTAAAGGTAAATTTCTGTATCCTATTTTACCATGAGAATATATTTATAGGTTGTATCGTGATATTTATCCGGTTATTCTATCAATTTTATGGTACTTACTTGCAGGTATTTTTTGGCTAACTGCCACTAACGGCTGTTGTCTGACGGTTACCACGCCAGCTAATCAAAAATACGCCAGTCAGCACGAGAAGGGTTCCAATGATTTGTTCCATGCTGATGGTTTCATGCAGGATCGTAGTGGCCAGGATAATTGTAAAGATTGGTCCAATACTGGCAATAATCGACGCATTTCCGGAGCCAACCCGTTTAATCCCTTCAGCAATCATAAACGTCGGAATCACCGTTACGAAAATGCCCATGCTTAGCCCCAGCGCGTAAACAGGCATTGGGTAGCCTCCCAAATGCAGCCCATTTTCAATTAGGCAGTGAATTACCGTTGGAACAGTAGCTGCTATCATTGCATAGCAGGTAAAACGCTGGGAGCCGACACGGGCTATCATCCGGTCACTTCCAACTAAATAAATGGCATAGACAACTCCGCTAAGAATAACCCAGAAAGCGCCAAGCAGCACATTTTTTTGCTGAGTAGTTTCAATATTCCCCACAAACGCAAGCAGAATACCACCGTAGGTCAGCAAGAGGGCGAATAGTTGCAATCGCGTTACCCGCCGACCAAATCCCAGGGCATTCATCAGTAAAACGAAGGTGGGATAAACGAACAGAAGAATTCGTTCCAGGCTTGCCGTGATATAAACCAGCCCCAGAAAGTTAAAAAAACTGGCAAAATAATAACCTGTAATCCCGAGCATTGCCAGGATTATCCACTGACGGATCGTTAGTTGAACTGGCGGAGATTTTTTGGCCAGATTAAGCGCAATACCCACATAGAATGGTAACGCAAAGAGCATCCGTAGTGTAAGCAGTGAAATAGAATCAATGGAATATTGGTAGGCCAGTTTAATGAGTACGCCTTTCATAGCAAAGCAAAAAGCTGCCAGAAAAACAAGAAGAGCCCCAATCCAATAGCTAGTGCGGGTCATTATAAGCCAGAGAAAGAGTAGGGAGCATGCACTGGTTAAATACTATTACCCACGCATGCTCACTACTTAGCGCTATTTTTGCCGGAAAAACAGCGTGATTGGCACACCTGTAAAGTCGAAGTGGGCCCGAATTTTATTCTCCAGAAAGCGCTGATACGATTCCTGAACATATTGAGGTAAATTACAGAAGAACACGAACGTTGGCGAAGGCGTTGGAACCTGCAGCATGTACTTGATCTTAATCATTTTACCCTTCAATGATGGGGGCGGATAGGCTTCGATCTCCGGTTGCAGCGCATCATTCAACTTTGAGGTAGCGATCTTCTTGCTCTTATTTTCGTAGACCTCCATCGCTTTTTCCATAACCTGGAAAATACGCTGTTTTTCATGGACCGACGCGAAAATGATAGGCAGATAATCGATTGGCATCATCCGCTGAATCATCTCCTTGCGCAGAACATCGGCCGTCCGGTGATCTTTCTCGACGGCATCCCATTTATTCACCATAATCACAATACCCTTTTTAGCCTTTACAGCCTGCCCTATGATGTTCAGATCCTGGGCTTCAAGGCCTCGTGTGGCGTCGAGCATAATGACACATACATCCGAATCTTCCATGGCCTTTAGCGCCCGAAGTGTCGAATAAAACTCGATGTTGTCCTGAATACGAGCTTTCCGTCGAATACCAGCCGTATCGGTCAGAATAAAATCTTTTCCGTATGCTTTATAACGAGTATTGATAGCGTCGCGGGTTGTACCGGCAATGTCGGTTACTATACTACGATCCTGACCCGTGAGAACGTTTAGAAACGATGATTTACCAACATTCGGGCGACCCAGAATGGCAATACGCGGAATGCCAGCATCCGGATCGGCCACCCCTTCTGTCGGAAAATGTTTGATTACTTCATCCAGAAGATCGCCCGTTCCGGTACCAGTCATCGATGAAATCGGATACGGTTCGCCCAGACCAAGACCATAAAATTCTGTTGCACTATGCGCCCTATCGGCCGTTTCTGCCTTGTTGGCAACGATGTAAACTGGTTTTTTAGAACGACGCAGCACATTGGCAAAATCTTCATCAAGCCCCGTAATACCGGTTTGTGTATCAACAACAAACAACAGTACGGTTGATTCCTGAATGGCTATTTCAACCTGTTCTCGGATCGATTCTTCAAATATATCTTCTGATCCAACAACATAGCCACCTGTGTCAATGACTGTAAAGTATTTATTATTCCACTCGGCCGTACCATAATGACGGTCGCGGGTAACACCACTTTGATTATCCATGATGGCCTGCCGTTGTTCCGTCAGGCGGTTAAACAGCGTGGACTTGCCCACATTTGGGCGGCCAACGATTGCAACAATATTTGCCATTTTTTTGAAGGAGTGAGGAGCGAGAAACGAGATGTTAGGCGTTGCAGACGCCACAATAATGGATGCGCCAGCAACGCCCAACTGTTCTCTTTTCGCTCCTGATAGTACTTATTCGTCGTATCCCAAGCGTTTGAGCATCCGGTCTTTTTGACGCCAGTCGGGTTCTACTTTTACGAATTGTTCCAGAAATACTTTTTTGCCGAAAAAACGCTCGAGCTCTTCGCGAGCCATAATGCCCGTTTTCTTAATCATCTTACCACCTTCGCCAAGCAGAATCGCCCGTTGCGTGGCCCGTTCAACCAGAATTTCTGCCTGAACAACAATGATATCTTCTTTCTCCTTGAAGCCAATAATCACCACCTCACTGCTGTAAGGGACTTCTTTCTTGTAATTCAGGAAAATCTTTTCGCGAATAATCTCCGATGCAAAGAACCGTTCGGGTTTATCGGTCAGCTCATCTTTAGGAAAGTAAGGCGGATGTTGTGGCAGACGGCTGATAATTCCCTCAAAGACACGATCAATATTAAAGTTATTGAGGGCCGATATAGGAATAATTTCCTGTGCTTTGAAGTGCTCCTGCCAATAGGCTATTTTCTCATCGACCTGAGCCTGAGTTGCCTGATCGATTTTATTGATCAGAAGCAAGATAGGGACTTCTGATTTCTGCAATCGTTCAATAACATCGTTTTCATCGTGTTGCTCAAAAATATCCGTTACGAACAACACCACATCGGCGTCTTCAAGTGAACCGCGCACAAAGCTCATCATGGATTCATGGAGCTTATAGAGCGGCTTAATGATGCCTGGTGTATCTGAATAAACGAGCTGGAATTCCTGACCATTGTGCGTTCCGTTCAGGATGCCCATAATGCGGTGACGAGTGGTCTGGGCTTTGGAGGTGATGATCGACAACCGCTCACCGACGAGCTGGTTCATCAGGGTAGATTTACCGACGTTGGGCTTGCCAACGATACTGACGAAGCCGGCCTTATGATCGGCCGGAAATGTTTCAATTAATTCTGTAGTCATTTGTAGGTGATCCCGCTGGCTGATTTCCAGCGGCTTTAGAAAACAACTCCCTCCCGAAAAAAAACGTTTCAGAGAAGGAATAAACTTTTTTTACAAAGGTAGTTGTTTTTTTAGAAATGAGTAGTACCTTTGCAGTCCCAACATCGCGGGATGGAGCAGTTGGTAGCTCGTTGGGCTCATAACCCAAAGGTCGCTGGTTCGAGTCCAGCTCCCGCTACTCTGAGAATAAAGCCGTTACGATTCAAAACCGTAACGGCTTTTTCGTTTGGTACAACAAATCGGTCGTCGTAAGTACGAAGAAATTTTTGCTTGGAAAATGCAAGTGAATTGTCAATCAGGTTTTTAAGTCGAGTAGGCCTCCAGTACAGGAACATTCAAAGTTCACTTCTGACTTGATTATTGCAGTTATGTACGACGTCCACCAAAAGTGGACAGATAAGGTGATTCGAGTGAAACAACCGGGTCGCCGGTACGATTATCGAATTGGCTCTTCTCTGTCCACTCCATATTTACATGTGAGGTGTACAAACGACTCACATCTTGTTTTCCGATCTTTTGTAATCCAACTTTGGACGCATGGTCAATAAGTGGATAAAAAGAGGAATCTGAGTCGAGTCGAACACTAGGACGCATCACACGCGTTAGTTGATTTGGGATTTTTTGCATAACATAACCAGTATAGCGAGGAGTACTTTTTTTCGTTAAAAAGTCTCGAGGCCAGCCATTAGGGTAAGTAAGCCGGTCGCTTCCATAATGGCTGCCAGACTACTATCCATTGGTAATGTACGGAAATTTGATATCCTCTTCTGTTTATCACAGCTACAAACAAGAATTACGGAAAATAAACCGATACAAAATCCTGTTCTCCTGGTGTTCTCTTAAGGAAATGTTTGCGAATCATTACTTGAGTGCCGGTATTGGGGTAGCCAAAAGCAGCCATATCAAAACGATTGATATATGGCCCGCCGTTTGGAGTACTGTCTGGCCATCAGCGTTAAGGGGCAGCTTCCTCTAAAGAGGAGTAAGATCAATCCTTCCCCGATGACCAGCCCAACGGCAATTCCTGTATAGACAGTTATATCATCAGCCCGCCCGCAATACAGGACATAGAAGATGATGGTAACATAGGTGATCCAGATGACGGTATGAATCAATTTTATGGACACTAAGTTAGCTCTGTCATCCATCGTACTTTTTGCCTGGCTCTTTTAGGAACCATCAGCTAAAAGGTACGCAAAGCCGACTACAATGCTAATCCAATTTATTCTCGACGATTGCTATGTCGACTTCAAGTAAAGACAATAGAATTAGAAACATACACAGATGAACAGTTTCGAAATGGACCAGTTACTAGCAGATGAAAACGGTTATCTTAAGAAATTACACAAGATTGTTAAGGAAACGATCAGGGCGGAAGAACTCATCATTCATAATCTGGTCAATCCGCCATTGGAAATCTTGACACAAGGCCAAAAGCTTTCGGATAAAGTCGCGCGATTTGGCGGGAGTTGGCAGTTCATCAGTTGGTTCGGTATCCTGCTCACGCTCTGGATTATTTTCAATGTATTGGCTATCGGGACCTACAAATTTGATCCCTATCCATTCATTTTAATGAATCTGATTCTATCCTGTATTGCCGCCTTGCAAGCTCCTATCATTATGATGAGCCAAAATAGACAGGAAGAAAAAGACCGAATGCGAAGTGAAAATGACTATCTAATCAATTTAAAAGCGGAAATGCAAATCCGAAGCCTGAATAAAAAGATAGATATATTACTGGAAGATCAAATAAAAACTCTTTTTGAGACGCAGGAAAAGCAATTTATTTTACTTCAGCAGATAAACGAAAAATTGGAAAATCATCAACTGAAAGTATAAGGGGTATGGAAACAAAAACGACGCGCAATATCCTCCTGATTCTACTGGGGTTTCTTGGCCTGGGTGCCATTGGGGGCGGTGGTGTATTACTCGTTTCTCCTTCTGGCAACCTCATTGGAATGCCTTTATCGATACTCAATAAGTCACCCTTTACTAGCTTTTTGATCCCCGGCATCCTACTTTTTGCCGTCATTGGAGTAGCTCCCTGTCTACTGGTAGTCGCTTTGTTAAAAAAACCGGAATGCCGATTTGCCAAACGACTGAATTTCTTTACTGATATGCACTGGTCGTGGACGTTCAGCATTTATGTTGCCTTTTCTTTAATCATCTGGATACAGGCAGAGATGGTCTTTCTGCAGGCCGTGCATTGGCTCCATACAGTCTATATGTTTTTGGCCATGGCGATTCTTTTTGTCGCGTTATTACCAAAAGTTAGAGACTTATACAAAATCAAGTAGCTGCCGCCAATCTCAATTCATGCCTACTCAATCGCTCTTCACATGAATTATTACGTAATGCCGGTTGTCGACGCAGCCCGTTCGCTGAAGACCTCACCCGCTGGGCTTGATCCCGCAACGGCCCGACAGCGACTGGCCGAATACGGCAAAAATCAGATTGTGGACGCCAAAAAGAAAACGGTCTGGCAGATTCTGCTGCATCAATTGACGGATGTGATGATTCTGGTGCTCATCGCGGCTGCCCTAATTTCGGGACTGGTGGGCGAATTAAAATCCACGTACGTTATTCTTACCATTATTATCCTCAACGCCATTATCGGATTTATTCAGGAGTATCGGGCTGACAAGGCCATGGATGCCCTCAAAAAAATGGCCGCCCATCAGGCACAGGTGCTACGAAATAATCGGGCCACCAAGGTGGAAACGTCCGACCTGGTGCCCGGCGATGTTACGTTGCTGGAAGCGGGGAATATTATCCCTGCTGATGTTCGGTTTATCGAAACCCACGCACTTAAAGTGGATGAATCGTCACTAACGGGGGAGTCAACCAATGTTGAGAAAACACCGGACACGCTTCCCGAGGGTGATTATCCGCTCGGAGACCGTCTGAACATGGGCTATAAAGGTACATTCGTGACCAATGGGCGAGCCTCCGCCTATGTCGTTGCTACCGGCATGAACACCGAACTGGGTCGGATTGCCACCCTGATTCAAACCGAAGAAACCATAACGCCCCTTCAGAAACGACTGGCCGTATTTGGCAAGGGCTTGTCGGTAGCGGTTTTGGTACTCTGTGGTATTTTTTTTGGTGTTGGCTGGTTGCGGGGCGAGCCAATCCTGAATTTATTGCTGGTTTCCATTTCGCTGGCCGTTGCCGCCATTCCTGAAGCACTGCCGGCAGTGGTTACCATCGCACTGGCGCTGGGCGCAAAACGGTTGGTAAAAAGCCATGCGCTGATTCGTAAACTACCAGCGGTGGAAACGCTGGGATCGGTCACTTATGTCTGCACCGACAAAACGGGCACACTGACGCTCAACAAAATGAGGGTGCAGGAAATCTACGAATCGCCGATGTTTGCCTTACCCGTTTTAGAAACGAGCAACGCACTGCTAGCTGCAATGGCCCTCAACAATGATGTCGTAACCGATAAAGATGATAACTGGCTTGGTGACTCTACGGAAGTAGCGCTAGTTCAGTATGCTGCCAGTCAGGAATACGAGCGAGTTACGCTCGAAACTCAATTTCCGCGCATCGCCGAACTTCCTTTCGACTCACAACGCAAGTGCATGACGACGTTACATCAAACGCCGAACGGTATCCTTTGTTTAACCAAAGGAGCCGTTGGGGTATTGTTTGATCAACTCGATGCCAGCCAGCAATCCAGTATTCCCGATTTACGACAGCGCGTCGACTCGATGGCTGAACAAGGCTATCGTATGTTGGGCTATGCGGGCAAATGGCTGCCCGAACTACCCCAGACGATAGCGCCCGCGACGATAGAATCAGAGTTGCTGTTTATTGGGTTTGCTGGACTTCTTGACCCGCCCCGCGACGAAGCCCGGCAAGCTGTGGCGGAATGCAAAGCTGCCGGCATTATTCCTGTGATGATCACCGGCGATCATAAACTAACGGCCAAGTCCATCGCCCAAACACTGGGTATTATCTCGTCAATTGATGATTTGGTGCTGACCGGGCCGGAACTGTCTAAGTTGGATGAGTCAGCATTCGACGCCATTGTGGAGAAGGTGCGGGTATATGCGCGGGTCGATCCTGAACAGAAGCTACGAATCATTAGCGCGTTACAAGCCCGGCATCAGTTTGTGGCCATGACCGGCGACGGCGTAAATGACGCGCCTGCCCTTAAAAACGCCGATATTGGTATCGCGATGGGCATCACGGGCACGGAAGTAGCCAAAGAAGCCGCGCACATGATTCTGTTGGACGACAACTTCGCGACCATCGTCAAGGCGGTGAAACACGGGCGACGCATCTTTGATAACATCCTGAAATTTATCAGGTATATCATGTCCGGCAATGCGGGCGAAATCTGGGCGATCTTTTTAGCGCCTTTTTTCGGTTTACCCATCCCGCTACTAGCCATTCATATTTTGTGGATCAATCTGTTAACCGACGGTCTGCCCGGTTTGGCCCTGGCCTACGAACCCTCTGAAAGGAATAGTATGAAACGACCACCCATCGATCCCAGGCAAACTATTTTTGCCGATGGACTAGCCTGGTTCATCCTCTGGGTCGGTTTACTGATTGGGGCTACTACCATCGGCATCGAAGCCTGGTCGATCCACGCGGGTATTGGGCATTGGCAAACGATGACCTTTACCGTGCTCTGTTTCAGTCAATTGGGTAACGCCCTGGCGATCCGTTCGCGTCAAGCGTCGGTTTTTAGCCTTGGGCTATTTTCTAACAAACCCATGCTTGGGGCCATTGGCGTATCGATAGTCCTTCAATTACTTATCATCTACATGCCTTTTTTCAATAACCTCTTCAGCACCCAGCCTTTATCGGCCTCTGAATTAGGAATAACACTAGCCGTTTCAAGTCTTACATTCTGGGCAGTAGAACTCAATAAACTAATTAAACGTCAGACTGCTACTTCGATAGGCGAGTTGGATGACTAAGCGAAACCCAGTGCATATCCTTTCTAATGGTCGCATTCCATCAACCACAGAATGAGTTGCGTACGCTCTGTTCATCCCCCAGCCGACTAGTTACGACATGCCCTAAGATTACTGGTTTGCATTCAGCCAGTCAGACCGGTTGCCAGATTGGGCCAATCCCCAAATGATCTCGATGAAACCAACTAGTTTCACCCTGTCGGATCAGTATTCCACTCAGTTTCCTGCAGGGCTTCATAATCCACATCAAAGTCATTCGTGTGATAGACTACCTCTTGAAGGCAATAAAATGGGGATAACTGAGCTATCCTGATGACATCTTTAAAGGTGAGTAAGTAGATAACTCCAAGTACGTCGAATCGATTGCCAATTCGGTTCACTAAGTTGGTATAGTCCTAAACTGAATCGATTCAAGTCATGCTTTTTGAACTGATTTTTAGTCTTTCGTAAAAGGTATAATCTGTTTATTTTCAATAAAATACGAACCTAATTGAGGGAAACTAGCTTACCCCTTATACAGTCGTTTCACCAGAGTCTCTTCTCCGCCCCGCTTCGTACGCTGTCGGTCTGGCTACTCGCTAATCCATCCCAATGGCTCAGCAACCCCCAAGTAATATAGAAGAGTTTACTGTTGCCTACAAAGCATTAGTGGATACCGAATGGATTGATAACCCCGCTAACCCAACCGATCATCTGAAAGGCTTTATTGGTCAGGGTGAACGGATTTGGCTACATCCTGACCATTCGGGAATAGGTCCTCTCTGGCAACAAGCCCGTTTGGTCGACAAGACCCTGCGCTACATTCATTTTCATGATTTCAAAAAGCAATAGCTAACCAGGCCAATCTGATTCGTGTTAACAGCCATTTCCAGTCCACTGCCCTACTTTAATGCGGGTGGACAAGGTGATAAACAGCAGATCCCATGAAATCTTCCAACCCCTTTGGTGCCCTAATGCACATTATTTGTGTCATTAGAACCTATTGCCGGCAAACAGCCGATTACCGAAATCCAGCCGAGAACAGCTCCATCGGCTCTTATTTGAAACAGCATTTATCGGTCCGGAATTGGCAATTTTGGCAACGATTACAACCGGCAGAACAGGCTGCCATTGTGTATAATCAGGATTCACTTCCTACTGATGGGCGATCGCTTAAGCTCTTTCGGCTTCGCTTGTCGAAGTATACTCAGGCCGGTTATGAGCAGTTCAAGTTTTGGCGTAAAGCCCAGGAGATTACTCGAACCCAATTACCGCTTCCGGAAGAAAAATCTACAGCCCACGATTCATAGTCAGCCTATTGCCGTATAACTAACCAAACCAATTCATGGAATCGATCCAGGTAACTAGTCTTGTTCAACTGAAATCAGGTGGGCCAATTATGACCGTTAAATCGTTTGGTCAAAAACTCGAATCGGGTAACCCCCTATCGGCTATGAGGAGTGACGATGAATCACAAGTAAACTGCGAATGGTTTACTGGGTCGGCGTTGACTCATGGTACATTTGCAGCAGCAAGTCTTGCTTTTGTTTCCGAACCCAATAAACCTAGTAACAAAAAAGTAATTATTGAGGCCTGGTAGGCGCAAACGTTTCTAATACTACGAAGGTCCTGAACAGCAAGTGGGGGCCAGACTAATCCAATAAAATTTCCTTTCATTACCGTTAATTTATGGGCGTATCTATTATGGCTGATCGAAAGGTGAGCTAAGCTTATAAATCAGTCAATAACTTCGTCTCATGATCTAGACTATCTGATATAAAAAGGCGTGTATGGTTATCATCATAGCCTTGAGCAGTCGAGGCTACAAAGGGGAAAATGGGACTAGCTTACCTATACATTCGTTTGACGGGGGGCCTTCTTTCGATAGCGATCAACAAGCCCTGTCTCTCTACAGAACCGAGGTTGCCGGGAAGTACCTTATTGTGTTAATTACGGAGCGCGGTCGAAAATCTGAATGGAATCTATTTCATATTCCAAACCCCTAAGATCAGAGATCTGGGAGTCAGGGCCAATCACAATGGTTGTATCGTCAACGTTTTCGTCGGTATAGACTACCACCCAGCATTGTGAGCCCGTTCTGACACTACCAATTTGGTCACCCCAATCATAATCACCACTACCGGGTAAGTTATGTATAGTAGAATACTCGGCGGGTCCACCACTACGTGTATAAGCCATTTCATTTGGACAATGTGTAGCAATTAAATAGCTTATTTTTAGTACTTTATACTTGTATGGTTACAAGTAGACTACCTTTATAGTATTCAGTCTTCACTGAGTCTCTTCCCCGCCCCCACTGTAATGTTGTCGGTTAAGTTGCTCCTTAACCATCGCTTGATGCGCCCTCCATTTCTAATTCTGCTGGTAGACGACGATGCACTGCTTGTCGATATTCTACACCGGGCTTCCCGAGAAACGTTTCCTGAAGCATCATTTATTCAAGTCTATAGCAATTCGGAAGCAATCACCTATATTAACCAGCTTGATGGCTATGGCCCCAAGCTGGTTCTTCTGGATATCGACTTAGGGTCCAGCATTAATGGATTTGACTTTTTAGCCTTTCTCCAGGCACACGCTGAAGGCCACTTTTTGCCAGTAGTCATGCTGACGGCGATCCAATTGCCGAGTAGTATCGTGGCGGCTTATTCAACGGGAGCTTCTTCATTCACGGTTAAACCCTTTAGCTTTATTGACTGGAAAACGTATTTGGGTATTCTCCGCCAATACTGGTTTCTAGCCGCGACCATTCCCCCGATCCGGTTCTATAAACGGGAACTCTAGAAATAGCCCAGAATGCGTGGCGTATGCTGGCGGAATTTAATTGGTAGCAATACGAGTATTGTTAGGTAGAACTGGGTGAGGTGAGGTCAGATTATACGTATTGTCTTCGTTGGGGCAGGTTTACCAAATCGATTAGTCGGTTGCATCTGAAGGGCTGTACTACTCTTCTCTGGCTTGACCACTTTGTGAGTTAAACGGCACAATTATCGATGTTTACACAGTGGCAAAGCAGCTCTATCTGTCTACTTTCTGCTAACGATATTGTTATAGTAAGTTAACGGCAAACAACCGTAAACAAATTGAATAACCCCCGATCACTTTACCCTGATACCCATATCTTCGCCCATACGTACACTGATTGATTGGCAAAATTGATAGCCAAAAGGGTAACTTTGGTGATCCGATTTCATTCATTTTATACATACGACTACTGTGCTGAATCTAACTAATTTACTGTTACTCATAATTCAGTGGCTTCGCCCAGCAATTCAGTAGCCTGACTGGCTTCGGCGGTTGACCACACAGATACCGTTACCCGAGTACCGCTCCTAAGGCTAGTTTTGTCGTGGTCATGAGCTGCGACGCTAGCCCCAAAAAGCGAAAACAGAAATCGGCCGGTGCGGCTTTCCTCCTCGGTGGGTGCCTCATTGGTATGGTTCGCATTGGGCTTGAGACCGGCTTGAGCCGATAAGCCAATGTTTTCGTGGGTAAAGCCATTACGCAACAGTAACTGAACCGCCTGCTGTGCTTCATCTACCTGATCAAAAAAGCCAATTACTGTCTGTGGCGGTGCCATTTGACTTTTATGATTGTGATTTATTCATGTAAGCTATCCTTCACGCAGGAGCTACTATAAAGTGACAAGCCAAAACGATTACCGGAATTGTCGCCTGGCAATTGGATATATACATAGCTTCAGCGAGGCAACAATAGCGTTTTCACGGTAAAAGTCCTGAAGTGGTCCGCCATTCTCGCTTTAAGGTGGTTTCGTAGCAATCAGGAAGCAACAGCTGGTTCATTTGCGACATTGTCTGAAAGCGAATAGCAAGCTAGGTTATTCTCAGAGGATTTGCTAACGATTGACGGGCAGCTCCCCTTTTAAGTGGTGTTGCCGTATGCACGCACGGACTAGCACTGCTTAGTGAATACCCAATTAAAGGTATGAGTGTTGGTTCGAGCCAACTATGACATTGGTCACAAGGCAGTATGATCCTTACTGGCTTTTACCACAGCATGGCCAAACCGGCGACACTCTTGATAGGGGGTGGGACTATACACATAATTTTGCTTGTAAATACCCACTAGTAGCCTCCCCTGAGCAGGCAACCAATAACGGCAGAGGCTTCTTGGTTGAAAATACTGAATCTACTATCAATAGGATGTGGTCCTTGTTCGGGCCAGACGAACGGCTTTGTGAACAGCCCAATTAATGGGCTTTATTGCGTAAACCATCATAACCAATGTTGATGCTCATCATTGGTAACCCTCTCCTTATTGTCCACCTTTGCTGTTTTCCACTGCTAACGTAACTCCTTTAAGTCATGAACCTGGCGAAAACAGTAATTTATGTCGTAGACGATGACGCAGACGATCGTTATTTTTTGCGTAAATCGTTTCAGGAGTCTGATCCGTCAGTAACCATTGTTGAAGCGGAGGATGGTGGCCATTTGCTAGCCATGCTGGATACCTGGAGCCAGGGGGTAACACCCCCACCAGTCCATCTGATTTTACTGGACATGAATATGCCTAAAGTCAATGGATTAGAAGCCCTGACAGCGATCAAAGCGAATCCTATACTTCGCCACATACCGACGGTAATGATCTCGACTTCGGCTGAACCGGCCCAGGTGGCCCAGGCCTACGAAAACGGTATTAATAGTTATATACAAAAGCCATCATCCTCGTTTAACTTAGATTTGATTGTGCAGGCGATCAAGGTGTGTTTTTTAGATGCTGCCGTAGGATAGCCAGCGTATTTCTTTCCTACTTTATCCATGAATGAGATACCCTCTGAGTTGACAGGCGATAACAATGACCCTGTTCGTTCCCTGAGCCTGCTCCAGCAGGCGTATGGCGAATTGGCCCAACAGCTAATTGACCGCACGAGAGAACTTAATCAGGCTCAAATCGCCTTAAAAGCCTGCCAACAACTAAAAGACCAGAACCAACAGAACGAGGCAGAGCGTAGCCAGCTACTGGCTCGGGAACGTGAGCTACACGAACTGAAATCGAATTTCGTGACGCTGGCCTCCCATGAGTTTCGTACCCCCATGGGCACGATTCTTTCCTCAGCTTCACTGATCGGGCGTTACAACAGCGTCGATGACGGAGAAAAGCGTGAGCGACATGTACAACGGATTAAGTCAGCGGTCCATAGTTTGACCGGCCTCCTGAATGACTTTCTGTCTTTAGGCCAGATGGAGCAGCAAACCCTGTATGGTCGCCCGCATCCATTGGATATAGTGGCCTTTTGCGAAGAAGTGATCGACGACATGCAGGTAGTCATTAAACCTGGTCAGCACGTTGTCTATCGGCATTTGTCGGGCCGGTCAGCTATTGTTATCGATGGGCAAATGGTCAAAAATATTCTGATAAATCTGCTGGTCAACGCCAGCAAGTATTCGGCAGAGGGAAAAGAAATCGAGCTCACTACAACCGTTCAGGACGACCAACTTCTGATTACAGTCAAAGATGAGGGAATCGGGATTCCGGATGCCGATAAAGATAAGCTGTTTATCAATTTCTTCCGGGCCCGTAATGTCATTCATGTGCAAGGCACGGGGTTGGGCCTTTACATTGTTAAACGGTATGTCGATTTACTGGGTGGTACCGTTACCTTTACCAGCCAACTGGATTCCGGCACAATCTTTACCGTTCAGCTACCTTTACCCCTCCCGTCTGAATGAAAACCATTCTGGTCATTGAAGATACGCCCGAAATGCGGGAAAATATTGCCGAGATTCTTGAGTTGGCTCCCTATCATGTCGTGCAGGCAACCAACGGCAAACAGGGTATTGAGCTAGCCCGGCAAATCCGCCCCGACTTGATTTTATGTGACATAATGATGCCTGAACTCGATGGTTATGGGGTACTACACATTCTTAGCAAAGACCCAACTCTACTGGCTACTCCCTTTCTTTTCCTGACGGCGAAAGCTGAAATGGCTGATTTTCGGTTTGGTATGAACTTAGGGGCCGATGACTATTTAACGAAACCTTTCGATGATCTTACCCTGCTGAATGCGGTGGAGTTACGACTCAAAAAGGGGGAACGTGGGCAAATTGAGCCCATAGCAACCTCTGCTGGGCTAGAAAAACTGACGCGGGCTCTTCTGAATGCCGAGGACGCCCGACAGTACCTAAAAGAACGTTACCAGACAACTCACTATAAAAAAAAGCACACGCTTTTTAGTGTGGGTAGTTCGCCAATAGCGTTATACTTTATTAGTCGAGGCAAGATTAAAGTTTTCAATACAGATACAGCGGGTAATGAGTTTATCACTGAGCTCCATGGGGAGGGAGATTTTGTAGGCTACCTGTCGCTGCTGGAAGACGTGGCTTACTCCGAAACGGCCGAGATCCTGGATGATGCCGAGGTGTGTACGATTCCTAAAGCGGACTTCCTGACGTTGATCTATCACCATCAGGATGTGGCTAATCGATTCATCCAGTTGCTGACGGGTGATGTGGTTGAACACCAGGAACGGCTTCTAAGTCTGGCTTATCAATCCGTGCGCAAACGGGTAGCCGAAGCGTTACTGATGTTTCAGCGTAAATTTTATCCCATGCAGTCTGCCCAGCCAACTGACAATCTTACAGCTAATATATCCCCAGCAATGGCTCTTTCGCGTGAAAATTGGTCGCATTTAGTGGGGGCCTCAACCGAAACGGTAATCCGTATTCTACGTGATTTCCGGACCGAGGGGCTGATTGGCATTAACGCCAGCCAGATTACGTTGCTTGACATCAAAAAACTTACTCAGCTTAAGCATTAATCTGCTTTGGTGCTGATTGGAATGCCATGTTATTAAGCGAGCTACCATACCGGAAAGGATTTGATATCGGGGTCGAGCACATTTTATCAACAGACAAGTGATGAGTACATCCTCTATAACGTCTACAGGTGGGGATCAACAATCCTTTCTTCCCTTTTATGATCGGTATGCCTCTAAACTATGGGGACTTATTTTAGGGGCTAATTTACCTATGGATCAGGCCGAAACTATTTTAGCCAATGCCTTATTGAGGGCCTGGCAAGCGCCTGACCCGTTAACCACCAGCGAACAACTTATTTTCGCCCGGTTAGTGCGTCTGACATTTGTTGAAGGCTTACCCGCCACTATGCTGTCAACTATACTGAACACCTAGTATCGATTTTGCCGGTATGCTCGTGCCGTTGTAAAATAATAGATTAGTTGATTAAGGCCCGGACTGTGGAATCATGACCACGTAGCCGCCAAATGGCGCATTTCTGGGGTGCTTATGGATGGGTGTCAGCACAATATCAGCCTCGATGAGCCCAAAACCGGTCAGATAGGCTTTCAGTTGCGGGAGGGTAAGAGTGCGACTGGGAATGAATAGGCCAATCTGATGCCGATGAATCAATTCATCGGCAAAGCAAAGGCAACTATGTTTGTCTTTGCTGTCAGTAACGAGCCAATCATATTGCTCTTGTGTCATAGTTGTCAAGATGGGCTTTGGCTGCGTCCTGTTTTGGCCTGAACTAGCATTAGAAGCTGGGTAATGTTCCCGTTAAGGGGTTGGGATTATCGAAGTGGGTAGTAAAGATGAGATGGATCAACACGTAGGTCATCCTGGCTCTTGCCAAACGAGTTGAGGTAGCTGAACCAGCTTTAGCCAATACTTACAGAAGGCTTCCACATCCTGTAAAGCGTCTTGCTTTAACATTAACGCATTGGCACCCGCCCGGTAATAACGGGTCACTTCCCTATCCGAAATTTCACCCGTCCAGATCACAACAGGTATATGACGCCAGGCTTCAGAGTTCATTAGCCAAAGCACTAACTCATAGCCATCCATCAGGGGCATCTGTACATCAACCAGAATCAGATTAGGCTGTAGGCCATCGATCAGCTTTTGGGTTGCCTCCAGCCCATTTTGGACATAATAAAGAGTGACATCCTGCTGACACTGCTTGATGAGGCTGGATAACATGAGAAAATCATCGTCGTCATCATCGACCACTAAAATAGTGTACTTCATGGATAGTTGAGTAGAAATCTATAAATGCATAACCTACGGTTAGAGTCAACTTTGTAAACTGAGGAGTTAGACAATGTGTTACTAACCGCTTTTGCTCCGATTAGTTTTTGTCCCTTATCCTGAAGGCAACTAGGCACTCTCCAATGAGATGGGTAGATTCTTGTTTGTTTATGGTTAAATCAATAACATTGCCCTATTCCGTAACAGACAACTTTATCCTATGCCAGCTCCTAAAACCCCAACCGTTTGGATTGTTGACGATGATGAAGACGATCAACAATTTATTGGCTCAGCCTTCCTGGACGCAGAGCCTCCAATTCGTATACTTTCGCTCTACGATGCGAGCAACTTCTAGCTATGCTGGCCGAATGCGACCGCCTTCCGCGGTTGATTCTGTTAGATATTAATATGCCTCGTAAAGATGGGTTTGAGAGCTTGCGGGAGTTGCGGAGTGATCATAGGTATAGCGAGCTATACGTGGTCTTAGCCACCAGATCGAGCGACGGTGATAATCAGGAGCGAACAAATTGCCTAGCAGCTAATGTTTTTTTGACCAAACCCCTTACTTAGGAGCAGTTGCGGCTATGGCCGATCGTATGGAAAGTACACCCTATTCGGGCAAATTCATTCCGGACTAATCGTTGCTCGCCAGTTGGTATCAGGTCAAACACGCGGATTACCCGAACAGTGGTTTTAACCGAGGCTACCTCTGCCCCAGTGATGATCGGGACAGCAGGGCCGAGGAAAACAAGACCACATTCTTATTGACCAATATTCTATCACAAGCTCCTCAGCTCAATCGGCAAAGCTGGCTACGACTGGAAGACTACTGCCGGAGCCTGGTTGCCCAGGGGAATGAGCTATACATTATAGCCGGAACACAGGGTAAAGGCGGAGAAGGCGACAACGGCCCGGCGAGTAGTCTTGCCAATGGGAAACTATGCCTTCCGGCGGCTCCCTGGAAGGTGATCGTGGTGATGTCGGTAGGATCGGATGATTTGAGTCGGATCAATGCGCAGACGCGGGTTATTGCGGTCTTTATGCCAAATGCCAATGTGGTAGGTCAGCAGTCCTGGGCGAATTACCGGGTTAACATTGGTCAGATTGAGAAGTAGACGGGGTATGATCTTTTATCTTACCTGTCAGCGAGTGTACAGCGGGAGCTTGAAGCGCAACCTGATAAAACAATACTTTAGAGTTGACACGATAGCCATTTCCAGACGCCCCAGATTATGCGATTGACCTAGCTTTCTTGATGAGCCTTACCCTAGAAGCGAATTAGTGGTAGCCGTAATGATTATGGGAACCGAATGAAGTAAGTTCTTTCTCCGAAAAGGTTAACTGAATCGTTAAACCAGCTTGACTAATAATAGATAACTGACCACCCAATTGGTCACTGAAGCCCTGGATCAAGGTCATGCCCAACGACTGACTCCGACTGGGGTCAAAGTCTGGGGGTAAGCCGACCCCATCATCCTGGATGGTGAGCTCATAACTGGTCTCGCCCATTCGCATAAACCCTAGGCTCACCCGCCCTGTGCGCCCATTCGGAAAGGCATACTTGAGGGCGTTAGTGATAGCCTCGTTGATGATCAACCCCAAAGGCACCGCCTGGATGACATCCAGCTCGATGGGCTCCACCTGGACGGCAAAGCCAATCGGTTGGGGCAGCTCATACGACTCCTGCAGGTAAGCTACCACCTCCTGAATATAATCATCCATGCGAATACGGGCGATGCCCTGGGCCTGGTAGAGCTTCTGGTGGATCAGGGCCATGGCCTGTACCCGATGCTGACTCTGCTGGATGGCCGACAGGGCCGCATTATCGGAGAGATAGCTGGCCTGGGAGTTCAACAGGCTCATCACCACCTGGAGGTTGTTTTTGACCCGGTGGTGGATCTCCTTCATCAGCCGTTCTTGTTCGTCCAGTAATCGCTGCAAGTCCTGGTTCTTGTGGTGGATCTGGTTTTGCTGCGTATGCAGCACCTGCTGGTGAGCCTGCAATTCCTGGTGTTGGGCCTGGAGTTGGTGTTGTTGAGCCTGAAGTAGTTCATGCTGGTGCTGCAACTGCTGGTTGCTGCGCTGTTTGAGTCGGTAGCGGTTGTAGGTTAGCCCCAGCAGCAACAGGAGCATAAAGGCACCCAGGCCAATCGAGTTGCGCACTAGCCGGTCTTGCTGGGATTGTTGGGTCTGGAGTTGTTGTTGTTGGGAAAGGACTTGGATGCGTTGGTTTTGCAGGTGGAGGTCTTTATCTTTTTGTTCGGTCTCGTACTGGGTTCTGAGTTCTTCGAACTGGCGGTTTTTGGTCTGGTTGAAGAGGGAGTCGTTGATAGCGGTAGCCAGCTGGAAGTGTTGGAGGGCTGAGCGGAGGTTTCCCTGGGCGGAGTCAATCTGAAAGAGGGCCCGATGAATGCTGACTGCTTCATCAGGGAATCGGCCTTGTTGACTGGCAGTCAGGGCTATTTGATAGAAGTATCGGGCCTGCTCAAAGCGTCTGGTAAGCCAGTAAAGCTCACCTACATGCTTGTTAAAATTGGTAAGCCCTGTGAAGTTATTCGATTTTTCATAGATCGGAAACAAGTGTTTATACAAGGGTTCGGCCCGCTCATACTGGCCTAAAAACACGTAGCTTTGGGCCAGGTAGCTCGTTAGGTTAATACTTTCATGATTGGGATCCTGCCGGGCCAGCTCGATAATGGTCAATGCCTGTTGGCGGGCCTGAGGGAGCTGATGGGTTATTTTGTATAAATTCAGCAGTCTTATGTGATCGCCTGCTACCTGGTTAATGGCCTTGGGACTTTCAATACCAAGCCGTTTCTTTAAAATAGTTATGGCTGCCTGGTAGTCACCTAGTGTCTCATAAATCATAGCCAAGTCGGCGTAAATGTCTTCTAGATACGATAAATTATTGCTATGTTCAGCCAGTCGTAAGCTTTGTTGATAGGCCTGCAAGGCTAGCTGGTAGTTCCCCATCGTTTGATGAAGAAACCCAATTCGCTCTAAGGTCAAGTAGATGGTTGTATCCCGGTAGGATTGCTGAATGGCTAACTCCTCCATAAATAAGGGGAGTGCCTGCTGAGCGCCAATTCGTAAGCGAACAATGTTTGCTAAACTATGCAGTACTCTGGCCGTCCTAGGCTTACTTCCTACCTGCTTAAAGGCCTTCAGTGCTTGCTGGTAGTAACTGATCGTTCGGATTGAGTCATAGCTTTCCCCGAAACTATAACACTCGGCTAACAGATAGAGGGCCTCTGCTTTCTGAGGGAGTTGATAAGTCGCTACAGGAAGGCCTACAACCTGCCTGGCATAGCCAATGGCACTGTCTAAAAGATCAGGTTGTTTACGTACATCGGAGTAACTTCTATCTTGTCGATCCACTTTATAGTGATCATAGTATAGTTGACCGATTTGCAACAATAATCGTGTTCGGTTCGTATCTGCTGGCGTAAGCATCAGCCGCCTTTTCAGGCTATCAATAATCCGATTATGGACTTGAGGCCAGGCGCTGTGGGAGTTTAAAGCAGTGGCTACCATCACGGCGATAAAAACAGCACGGTAACAGCTCATAGCAAAGCAGCAGGTTGAAGCGGTGTGTTCTGTCTAAAGTTATTAGCAAATTACTCATTTACAGCTTTGAACGCGCCTTATCATGAACTTTCATTCTGCTTACGCCGGTCCTCGGTGAAAGCTCCTTATACACGGTGCAATTGGTTCGAATGTCCTGATGCATATCAGCTCGGTACTTACCGGAAGTAGTACGTACCCAAAAGGTCTATAATCCAGCGCCAGAATTTCAAATGATGAGGTCCTCCAGCTATGAGGTTATGTTACTTAAATCTGCGCATAAAGGCGGTTTTTTCTCAGAAACGAGACCCCTATACACCCTTTTCGAATGTTATCCACAACTATTCCCACTACCCTGTGGATAAAATTCACAAAAAGGATGATTCGCTTAGCAGATACCTCCCAAACTCGGTACAAACGATCGTTGATGAGGGCTTTCTGATGGTGTCAGCTGTCAAATCCCCTATATAGACTTTGACAGTGACACCATTGATTCTAGAGCAATAAGACAAAAGAATAAAAGATGTATTAATGCCTGCATTTTCTACACTTCCTACACCCGAAATCATCTAGAATCAACCTGGTGGTCTCTGCCCAACTATGAATTAATCCCTTTTTATCGTTCCCAAGGATAATACAAGCCCGATGAGCAGGCTGCCTAAGCCCCTCTCCCAAGCCAATCTCTCCGGCTGATTTTTTAATTCAAATTCATAAACTCCCATTGAGTCAAGTTGCAACACCGCTCCAATATACTCCGCTGCATAACCAGCCGGTCTAGCTGCACTTTCGTCCAGTTTGAGGGAGTTTCCTGATTCACCCGGTCAATCTGCACCTCAAGGCGTGCAATCTCGGCTTGACATTCGTCCACAAACGCGGCCCAGTCTTTTCTTCCTTCATTGTCTGTCGACATCCTGGCTGGTTTTCGCACGTGAACGGTAAGGATAGGGAATAAATAGTTGATAATCAATAGCCGGACACCGTGGTAATCGATCTGTTTTCAGGCAGCTCAGTATGAAGCCAGGCCATTCACGGCAACTAGGAGTCCGATTAGAAAAAAATAAATATGTTTTTACGCCATCACTTTCGTCACTTTTTGTCCAGTAATTGCTTGACCAATCGTTTCAACTCATCGATCTCCGCCTGATGCTGATACTTAACAGTCTGTGGATCTTCAGCTTGCTTCTGATTGGCCTTCTCTAACTGGATACTGTAAAGTCAGCTCCTCAATCTTCTCCAGCAATTTTCATCCATTTTAGCCGCATCAATACCCTGTTCAACCACTTGAGTAGCGGACAGGTAAGTGCTGGTGGTCGTTGATATAACGCTCTAATTGCAGGAACGAGGTTAATTAGTAGGTTAGAGCAAATACATAGTCACTCCAGTCAGCCGTAATCTTGACCGTAACCTTCTCCCTTAGGCCGAATTTTGGAAGCCTTACAGGTGTGATGGAGAGCTGAGATGACAGCTCTATTCGGGACACGTCCACTGTTAACACTTGAATGCACTACGGCCTGAAAATGCCAGTCAACGTTAGGGGTAAGTTAAAATGAGTATGAATAGTTGGCAATGTGAATACCAGCTCTATGTTACGAATATATTTCGGTTGCCAGTGCCAGAAGGATTGAACTATTTTTTTGCCACACCGTGACAATAGATCAACGACAGCAGCTCCTGGAGTCAGGGCGATCAATGATGTATATCGTCAACCGAAAGTGGACAGATGTGGGCGGCCGCCGGAGCAGTGAAAAGAGAAGAGAGGCCTTTAAACACTTTGCAGACGCTGAAAAATATGACGGCACAGGCCGCCCTGCACAGCGGTGGGCCGCTTTTTCGTCATTGAGCCATTGTTCGCTTTTTCGTTTTTTGGCGTTCAGCCAAAATTTGGTCCTGACGCCCCCAGTAAACATCCGCAGGACGAACATTATCCAGCGATTCGTGATATCATTGCTCATTATACTAGGTTACCCATTCTGTTATCGCCCTGCAAGCCTTCGAGGACAATGTGAATCTTTTCTTCAGCGGTGTATTGTCGTCGAGTTTGGCCCGCGCCGGTGTCCGGCTGGATGTCTTTGATAATCGATAAGGCAGGCTTGCGTTCAGTAGAAGTTGATGAGTGCTTTGGCCGGGGCGATTTAGCTGATTTGGACATAACTAAGGTGATTTAGGTGAAACAACCGGTCGCCGGGGCGATTATTGAATTGTCTTTTTCCTTTCACCTCCTTTTGTCCACTTTCATTTGACGACGTACAATTTGTTTTAATTCGACTTAATCAGACTTAATTTTGAAGGTAGGTAAAAGAGTTTATACGATTAAATAAAGCCATTTATGTGCCTGTAGAAGCGTAGGGCTGGCTAAGGGTAATTAATCAGGTTCTAGTCCAGCTCCCGCTACTCAGAGAAAAAAGCCGATATAGCTAAATTCTGTATCGGCTTTTTCGTTTGGTATATAGTTTTTTATAAACTAGCTGGCACTAGCCCTTACTCAATAAAGCTCCGTTTGCTGGTGGCAGTTGGCGTTGGAAAATCGGCGGGGATAGGAATGTCAACTTTGCCGGTGGCCGCCCACTGAGCGCCCCGTTGCAGGCAGGTGATGAACCCAACGCATTCGACGGAATAATCTACATGGCCCAGGGGAGTGTGAAAAATTCGGCCTTTCCCGTAGTTGATGGTCATCAACATTGGTTCGTTGCGGTCGGTGCCTTTGTTCTCTTTTGACGAGAAAGCTGTTGCCAGCACGGTTATATTCTCAGCGGGTCCGCGTAGGCGGTCATACATCTCGTCTTTGGTGTGCATCCAGGTGAGTGGCATACCTTTCGTAATGGGGTGGTTGGGTTCCCGAACCGTTATCAGGAATTCGTTCTGGGCACCGTGCGATCCCGCACGCCCAGGCTGAGGGTCTCTGATTAGCTTCCCTTCGTTATCATAATACACATAAGGGCCGTCTTTTTCGGTGCGGTCGCCCCAGCCACCCAGGCCGATCATTTTGTTGTAGGCGGGCCATAGGGGAAACGAGTTATCAGCCGCATGGATGACGACCAGACCACCCCCTTTTTTAATGAAGTTTTCAAAATCGACCTGCGTTTGGTCAGACCACGGAGCGGCATTCCAACCAAAATTGCAGATGACCAGGTCGTACGTCGAGAAGTCGGGGTGGAAGCTGGAGTCCGCTCTGGCTTTGGGTAAGGCTTTAGTGGGTTGGAGACCCGGAATTTTATATTTTTCAATCAGTTCATCGCCGTTCCAGGTATAGTAAGACCGCTTTACATCGACCGAAAACTTACCCGTTTCTTCGAGGTAGCGTTTCATCATAAACGTGATTTTAGGCCATTGTTCATGGTTATTCTGTCCATCGACAATCAGCGTCCGAACGAGGTTAGGCTTTCCTTTTTTGGTAGATTGAGCCTGAACAGTATTGCCGGTAATGACTAATAATACGAGAAGGGCGTATAGGTATTTCATAAAATTTGGGTTGACGCTACTAAGTCGTGTCAGCTCTGAATAGGCAGTAGCCAATCCGTACGAAGGAGCTATAGACTTCAAAACAAGTACTGACTTTAATCTACTTTAGCCTTAGGCTATTCCTGTGCATCCCATAGTTGGACACAAAATAACTTGTACAAGCCGCAATCGACACGTTTTCTGAATGCATTTATGGGTAATAAAACCCACTCAGATAGCTAAACTATAAGACTACTGAGTTCAATGAGAACAAATATATTAAAATTACTTTTATGTACATAAAATACAAGCTGTATATATTAAACGTTCAGCTTTTTGACATTCTGAAAGCTAATAGCAATGGCTTCCAGCGGGGGTACTTTGCAAATGTCCTGTTCGACGTAATAATGTTCGATACCCGCGATCTTTCGGGCATCCAGAATCCGTTGAAAATCGATAGATCCGGTACCCACTGGAGCAAAGGAGCGCTCGGCCGTTTTTTCCATGTCTTTCAAATGGACAATGGGGAAACGGCCAGGGTTTTGTTTAAACAGGGCGACTGGATCTTGCCCGGCTTTCGTAGCCCAGTATACATCTAATTCCAGTTTTACCAGTTTAGGGTCTGTTCCTTTCAGAAGTAGTTCATAAGGAATCTGGCCTTCCAGCGGCTGAAATTCAAAATCGTGGTTGTGGTAAATAAATTGAAGCCCGGCTTTCTGGCAAACTTCTGCCGACTGATTAAATAAGTCGAACAACTTCTTATAATCATCGACGGTTTTCCGTTCATTAGGCGCTAAATAGGCACAGCCCATAAACGATTGCCCGGCTTCGGCAGCCTGGTCGACGGCTTTTTGCCAATCGGTCTTCATGCTGCTCGTCATGGCCAGCAGACTTGGCGCGCTCAGGCCCATTCCGCTCAGAAACGCCTTGAACTCTTTCGGAGTTTTACCGAAATAATTACCCGTTTCTATCTCGGTGTAGCCAATGGCGGCTACTTTTTTCAGGGTGCCCTCTACATCTTTCTCCATCTCATTCCTGACGGTGTAGAGTTGCAGCCCAATGTTTTTCAGGGGTTTGGCCGTGGCATCCAGTTTACTCAGAAGCGGCAGTGTAAGAGCAAGAGCGCTTGTTTTGAGGAACTCGCTACGGGAAATAGTCAGTGGAAAAGCCATAGAAGCAGGGTAGGATCAAGGATTAGAAAACCTGCGGACAAGAGCAGTTGTAACATACAAAAAAAATAAGACAGAAATCTACTGGTTTGGCTCAATAGATTTTTGCCTTATTTCCAGCGACGTACTGAAGCGATACGGTTCTCCCATCTTGCTGGTTTCCTGACATTGAGGCTACCACGTTACCGTCAATAACCACTGACCGATTTTAAGGGTCAAATTACCCAGCCGGGATGGGTAAATCCTATCGATACATTGGTAACGGTTCAGGACAAATCCTTTCATGAACGAAAAATTAATGATGTCAATCCTACCTTTGCATGAATTCGAAATACGCTCTTAACTACTGTATCGTTACATTCCTGCATACTTGTATTGAGTACACTCCAATTAGGCTTTCTTTCAAAATGGAAGCACACATAGAATTTGAACCTCCTGAAGAGCTACGGGATGCCATAAAGTGCTTTTGGTACGACAGTATAGACTTCGGCGCACAACAATCGAGTTTTGAGGTCGTACCTGATGGTTATGCTGAACTGATTTTTCACTTCGGAAGCGGCTGCAGCATTTCTTACAATGGAGACTTACAGCTATTGCCATCGCCGTTTATGGTGGGACTGCTCAATCGGCCTGTTCTTTTTTACTCGAAAAACCAGTTAGAAATCATTGGCATCCGATGCTTTCCCTGGACCGTGTTCGATTTGCTTGGACTGCCGTCCGGTAAAGATGGCGTACGCATAGTCGAGCATCCTGTCGCCCAGCTTCAATACACGTTGGAAGAGGATATCAATGCCGGTAGAACAGATGAAGCGATGGCTCAGCTAAAAGCGTATTTTCTGGATGCACGGTCGCGGATTTCTATTGACACTATGCTGTTCAAAGCGGGGGTTGCTATGAGGGAAGCAAACGGCACCATGCCGGTAAGCCAGGTAGCGGCAGCGGCTCATGCAACGGTTCGTACCCTTGAAAGGAACTTCAAGCAATCGTCGGGCTATACGGTTAAAGATGTGTCTGGTCTGATGCGCTTTGAGCAGGTACGAAATCAGTTATGGCTTTATCCAGATGCTAACCTTGCCGGCTTAGCTCATGAAATGGGTTATGCCGATCAATCCCACTTAAGCAGGGAATTCAAGCGTTACAGCGGCATTTCGCCAGCGGCTTTCGCCCGAAAAGCGAAGAAAGGGAAACAGGCTGTAAGCGACGATTTTGTCGCGTTTATACAAGCCTAACACAGGCGTATTTCAGAATTTTGTGTTTCAATCATTGACTATGAAAGCTACACAAAATCACTCTATCTACGATGTAATCATTTCCGGCGCAGGGCCTGTAGGTCTATTCCTCGCCTGTGAACTGGGCCTGGCCAACTGTTCAGTTCTGATACTGGAAAAGGCAGAGAACCCGCATTCGCCCTTAAAGCAAATGCCATTCGGGATACGAGGACTCTCAGCGCCCTCTATTGAAGCGCTTTACCGTCGTGGGTTGCTACAGGAACTGGAAATACATAAACGCCTTAAAAACCCCCACTTAAATGCTGTACAAGGGCCCCGTCGCCAGGCAGGGCACTTCGCCGGTATTCCATTTCATGACGGCGATATTGATACCTCACAGTGGAAGTATCGCCTGCCAGGCTCGACCGACACCAGTTTGATTTCTGAAATAGAGGAACTTGAAACGGTGCTGTCCCGACGAGCAAAATTCTTAGGTGTTGAAATCAAACGGGGGCTTGCCGTTACTGACTTTCATCAAACCGCAGACGGGGTGACTGTTCTGTCAGGCGACCAGGCTTTTAACGGTAAATGGCTCGTGGGTTGCGATGGAAGTCGTAGTGTGGTTCGCAAGGCGGGCGGTTTTGAATTCGTCGGTACGGAGCCAGAATTTACCGGCTACTCGGCTAAAGTAGACATCGCCAACCCGGAGAAGCTCAAGCCGGGCCGAAACGTGACACCAACGGGCCTGTACCTTCAATCGCAGCCAGGTTACCTGGCGATACAGGATTTTGATGGTGGGGCCTTTCATAATTCGGAACCAGTCACGCTTGAACACGTTCAGGAAGTGCTACGCCGGGTCTCGAACACCGATGTTACGATCAGCGCCTTACATGCGGTAACTACCTGGACGGACCGAGCACGGCAGGCCACAACCTACCGCAACGGACGGGTACTTTTAGCCGGCGATGCTGCCCATATTCACGCACCGTTGGGCGGACAGGGGCTTAACCTTGGACTGGGTGATGCCATGAACCTTGGCTGGAAGCTCGCAGCAAGCCTTCAGGAGAAAGCGCCAGAAGGTTTATTGGACAGTTATAGTATTGAACGACACCCGATTGGGGCACAGGTTCTGGATTGGTCTCGCGCCCAGGCGGCAATCATGAAACCCGACCCATACGCCCGCGCGCTGAATGCAATTGTCCGTGACCTTATGAATACACGCGATGGAGCCACCTATTTTGCAGGACGGGTCTGGGGTGTTAACACACACTACAATCTCGATGGCGACCACCCGCTGGTAGGCTACAGTGTTCCCAATTTTGAGTTCGAAGACGGTGCAACAATGGGCGAGTTAATGCACGATGGCCAGGGAATACTGCTTGATTTTGATCGGAATGCTTCACTTAAAACGTTGGCGAGTGAATATGAAGGCCGAATCAAATATAGTTCAGGTAGTGCAAAAGACCGATTAGCTTTAAGCGCCGTGCTGATCCGCCCTGATGGGGTTGTAGCCTGGGCTTCTGATAACGACCAACAAACCAGCGAACTCCAAAAAGCTGCTGCCCGCTGGTTTGTTGGTCGTTCAGGAAGCTGATATCCCAAACCATGCACAAGGATCTCGCTTCGCAAGTGGAGCGGACTAGCTTTGTTTGGGCTACAAGGTGAAGCGTTGAACTTGTTGATAATCTTAGGGCTTTCGCTCAGCATAGACGCGTGCCACGGTTACCACTGATGCTCAAACAAACCACGGTCCGCCGTTGCGGTGGCACGCGTCTATGCTGAGCGAAAGCCCTAAATCTTAATTACAAATTAGTAATGACTACATTCACAAAGAAATTTCGACCTGGTTCAGGAAACCCTTCGGCCAGTGCATAATTTCGATCAAACAGGTTGTTGATGCCGCCTTCCAGGCTCACATAGCGTTGCAATCGTACCGATCCTTTTACATTGGCCACCAGAAAGCTACCCGCCTGTATCCCATAACTGGTGCTATAACGGGCCGAATTATAATCAATGCTACCGATTAGAGCCGCACGGCGGAGGAATTGAGCCTGAGCATACACAAAAATTTTATGATCGGGCACATCCACAAATTTCAGGTCGGGATTGCTTAAATTCTGCCGGTGAATGTAGGAATATTGCGCACCTGCCTGAACAGCGGCACTAATTGGAACCTTCACCGACACGTCACCACCATAGAATTCGGCTTGTCCTGTATTCTGAAACTGATAGACTCCCGGTTGTACGTTGTTAACCTGCTGAATGGCGTCGGTCAGGCGACTGTAAAACAGGCTGGTCTGAAGAGCCAGGGATCGGCCAGGGCGCGCCAGGTTTATTTGATCCGAATAGGCGGCTTCCAGATGGAGCGCTGACTCCGCTTTTAAATCCGGGTTCGGAATAGCGGCTCCCATACGATAGGAATACCGATCTTTGATGGTGGCAAAGCGAGTTTTACGGGCTACCGTGAGGCTCACTTGCCGTTGGGTGGTCGGACTAAAAAATAACCCGGCCTGCGCATTGAAGGCCCTACTGTTATTGCCTGCGAAAGGCGTAATGAGTTTGGTTGTGCTTTCGTAATTTTCCGCCCGTAAACTCTTCCTGGCATTGTAGCTCAGACCCGGCACCAGCGATAACCGACTCGTGAGTCGATACACATCTTCAATACCAATCGATAAGGTCTGATCCTCAAATGTACGCACGGGTTCACCTGCATTATTTTCCCGGTGCCGGTCCTGCTTATAGTGAACCGATGCTTTTAAGGTATGACGTTCTGCTAGTTGGTTTCCGTATTCAAGTGATCCTCCTTTCGTATCATCATTGTAATAGCTATTAAAGGAAGATCCTTTTTTCTGGGTTGAATACGTATTATCATCGAAAGCACTCAGCAGGTTTTTGAAGCGATCATAAAAAAGCCGCGCTTTTAGATAACTCCTGCTCGTTAGAGCCGTGCGGGAAATAAAATACCAGCTCTGTTTATCCCAATACGGCCATTGCCAGAATCGGGCCGTCTGTCTGGGATCACTTCCTGCGTAGGGGGGCGTACCCTTAGTGCCGTGCTGATTGACATAGCTCATGGTATACTCGTCGGTAGCATTCGGGGTAAACCCTACTTTCAGGCTGTATTTTCGATCATTGCGGTAAGCATTTTCCCGATCTCCGCCATTTTCCTGAGGTTGGGGTGTGAAATCGCTGGCAAGTGGATACGTTTCCTGTTTGAGTTGCGAGGCCGAAGCCTGTACATAGAATTTACCCAACTTACTACCCAGATTAAGATTCAGTCGATGTCCCTGGCCACTGAGCAAGCCCGCCCGACCGTCGAACTCCAGCCGCTGCTGTGGCCGGCGAGATACCAGATTAATTGCCCCTCCCAGTGTGTTGGGGCCATAGGTCACAGAGGAAAAGCCCTTGGCTACATTAACTTCCGCCAGATCGAAGGTTGTAAACCGACCCAGATCTACATAGCCGTCATAGGGAACGTAGACCGGAATGCCATCAATGAATACGGGAACCTGTCGCAAATCAAACCCGCGCACATACACCATTGTTTCGTTCCGCGCCCCTACGCTGGAGAGTGTCACTCCCGGAAGCAGACTGAGTGCTCGGCCCACATCCAGTCGGTTAAAAGCTTCAATTCGCCGGCTTAAGGCTGTATTGGCTGAGTCAACACTACGCCTACCCAGTACGGTCACTTCGCCCAGGCTAAACACCCGGCCGGAGTCAGGTGTATTTGTCTGTTGAGAAAATGCTGGTTGGGAAACGATGGAGATAAAGGGAAAAAACCCGATTAACGCGGAGTAAGTAAAGTTTTTCATCCAGTCAGGATTGGTTTGCCAAAGCGTTATTTTCTTACAAATATAACGCTTTGGCTGATTGGACGATGATTGGTTAGGGGAGGAATGTCAACAGAGGCATTGATTAACTGGTGATAACTTAACTTCATCAGTCCCAATCCTTTTTAATCACTATCGTTTTGACTATTGGCTGTAATTCGTTTCTGCTTAGCAGGTTAACAGTGCCTGTAGCAGTAGGTTTATAGCCCGACAAGGAATACTATATGTATTATACTTATAAGTAGGCCAGTCAATCTATAACAGATGAATAAGCAAACATGCTGTCTATTTTGTGGTTATTTTGCATGTGATAACAGTGGACAATGCAACCTTCTGACACGCCTTTGAACGAAGAGAATGCGGCCTTGGTCGAGCGATTGACCTTTGCCTTGCAGGCTGCTGAAGTGGGCACCTGGGATTATAATCTGGAGACTGGCTATGCCGAATGGTCGCCAATCTGTAAGCAATTATTCGGATTGGCTCCCGACGCTTCTGCGTCAGCAGCCACCTTATTGGCCCAGGTGCATCCAGATGATCGGGAATGGGTTGCTTTGGCTAATAAAAAGTCGCTCAGTCCCGACGGCGATGGGCAGCATAATATTACGTTCCGAACGCTGGCCGATGGCGGGCGGCAGCGATGGGTACATGCCAAGGGAAAAACCTTTTTGAATAACGAGGGCAGGATTGTTCGTTTTTCGGGAATTGCTCAGGATGTTACGTCTAGCGTTGATGCCCGCCAGCAGCTTAAAGCTAATCAGGAACGTTTCCGTACACTAATTGAAGAAGCGCCCGTAGCTACCTGTTTGTTTGTTGGGCGTGAGTTAATCGTTGAGGTTGCCAATGACTTAATGATCAACTTCTGGGGGAAAGACCAAACCGTGATAGGCAAATCGTTGAGAGAAGCTGTACCTGAACTGGCTGGGCAGCCTTTCCTGCAAATTCTGGATGAAGTCTACACATCGGGCCAGACCTACGAGGCTCAGAACACGCCTGCGGAACTACCCGTTAATGGTATTTCGGGCATTTATTACTTTGACTTCACCTATAAACCGCTGCGTAATGAGCAGGGCGAGGTGTACGCTATTTTAGAAATGGCACTTGAAGTGACTGAGCGGGTCCTCGCTCAAAAACGAATAGAATCCCTTCAGAGGCAAGTACTTACTTCCTTTGAACAATCGCCGGTTGCCATCGCTATCATCAGTGAAAATGATTTGATGTTTCAGATGGCGAATCCTTTCTATGGGGAACTGGTTGGGCGTCGACCAGATCAAATCGTAGGAAAACCGTTACTGGTAGCGCTTCCGGAACTGGCGGGACAGGGATTCGATCAACTGCTCAAGCAGGTTATTGCAACGGAAAAACCGTATACAGCTAAAGAAGTGGCTGTTGATGTCGTGCGACATAATCAGCTCGAAACTATTTATGTTGATCTGATCTATCAGCCTCAGCGTGATATTGCCCAGGACGACCCTGACCGGGTTACGGGTATACTGGTCGTGGCTACCGATGTTACCGGACAGGTACAGGCCCGGCAAAAAGTGGAAGAAAGCGAAACCCGTTACCGGACTTTATCGGCGGAGTTAGAGCAACAGGTAAAGCAGCGCACTCGAGAACTGGCTACCAGCAACGAAGAACTGGCGAATATGAATGAAGAGCTTATGATCGCCAATGAAGAGCTGGCTGAATCGAATCGGCTCTTTACCCGCTCTAATGAGAACCTCCAGCAATTCGCCTACATTGCCTCCCATGACTTGCAGGAGCCCTTGCGTAAGGTTCAGTCCTTTGGCGACCTACTCAAAAATAACTACGGAGAACAATTGGGTGATGGTGTTGAATACCTGGAGCGGATGCAGGCGTCGGCTCATCGAATGTCTTTGTTTATTAAAGACTTATTGGCTTTCTCCCGTATCTCCACCTACCGGGACAGAACAGAATTGGTTTCGCTAACGGACATAGTCAATGTTGTCTTAACGGATTTAGAACTGATAATTGAGGAAACGAATGGGGTTGTTGAGATCGATACGCTACCAGTGGTTAAAGGTGATAAATCACAACTGGGCCAACTGTTTCAGAATCTGATTAGTAACGCACTCAAGTTTCACCGACCGGGCGTTTCTCCGCTGATTCATATAAGAAACAGACAGGTGACCGCCAGAGACTTACCGTCTTCAGTGAAGCCTACCCGTGTGGCTAATGCGTATCATTGTATCAGCGTATCCGACAATGGGATTGGCTTTGATGAGAAGTACCTTGATCGCATCTTTCAGATCTTCCAGCGATTGCACGGTAAAAGCCAGTTTTCGGGCACAGGTATTGGCCTGGCCATCTGCGAAAAGGTCGTTGCGAATCATGGTGGAGCTATCACGGCCCGTAGTCGGCCAGGGGAGGGATCTATATTTAGTGTGTATCTACCAGTATAGAATAAGCCTGTCAGCAAACCATCAACTGGATAAAAACGACCCCATTTTGCTGCTTGCCCGATTAAAATAACTCCTTTCTTTATCGCTATCAGCGTATCTTGCAAACCTTGGCCAATATCCGTTAGTAGTCTTTAAGATAAATAGATAATAGTGGTAGTAATCCCGTAAAAAGCATCAAAATGAATCAAATACGTATGAAATTATATTGGAGAGTCTTCCTGGTTTATATTGTTCTTAGTTGCTCAGCAACTGTTAGTTATGGGCAACAAAACGCTGATTTTCGTAAGATCCGCTGGGGTTTTACACCAAAGCAGGTTCGGGAAACAGAGACCGCAAAACCTTCGATTAAACGGGAAAAGATACTTTATACCCGCATACCACTGGCTGATCGGACGGTAGGGCTTGAATACGAATTCAATGGCGATTCGCTGTTATCGGCCTCCTATTACTACTACATGACGGCCTCCATTACCAAAGATGATGTTATTGCGGCATCAGTTGATTTTGAAACGTTTTTGACAGAAAAATACGGACAAGGTAAGGCATCTTTTCTGGGTGATATCAGAAACGTTATCTGGCTAACTCCACGAACGCAGATCACTCTTTCTGTCGGCAACGTCGACAAGGGATGGTCTGTAGAGATACAGTACCTATGCCGGGTTTGCATAGCCGATCCGTCAAAAGCCGGCACATCTGCTAAAGAGGAATTTAAACCCCTTAAAGACGTTAAAGATTTCTAAGCTAGTTCATTTCCCGGCTTGCCAGGTGAAAAATAGATTGGGCAGAAGTCCTCAACAGATTTAACTTTCTAATCCCTGATTTACAGGTTTATCTTTGCTACTGAATTTGCTCTTGGGAAGAGCCATTTAAACGACGGCTTCATGATCGAATCTGGAGCCGACAGCTATGAAGGAAAAATTTTTAGTTATTCTAGCAGGGTCAGTAGGCCTGTTTTTGTCGGGATGTACCAGCGAAACGACGACACCAGCTGAAAAAATTGCCTGTATTGGCACCAGCATTACCGACGGCTATGTGCTACCCATTGATAAAACGTACCCAACCCAGCTCCAGAATCTGGAAAGCTCGACGCCCAATAAGGTATTAAATTATGGAGTCGGCGGATGCGCCGTACTGAAAAAGAGCGATATCCCTTACTGGAGTGCCCAGAAATATCAATATGCCCTGAATTGGAGACCATCGATTGTCATCGTTGAATTTGGCACGAATGATTCAAAAAAGCAGAACTGGCAATATAAGAGTGAGTTTAAAAACGACTACCTAGACCTTATTAAGTCATTTCAAAAACTATCGAGCGCTCCTAAAATATACCTCTGTATACCCCCCCCTGCTTTTAGCAAAAACTTCGATGTTGATTCGGCAGTCGTAAAAAATGAGATTGTGCCGTTGATACGCACGATTGCCAAAGAAAATAATCTGGAAACAATCGATTTATATACGCTCATGCTTGGTAAAAGCTCGCTGTTCATTGACGGGATTCACCCAACTGCCGAAGGGGCAAGTCTGATTGCCAGTGAAGTTTACAAAGTGATTTCGACAAAATAAATCGCCTTCCTGAGTTATCTGTAGAACCTGCAAGCCATGATCAATTCAGTTTGTCGGAATACGCCAGCCGGTAGCTTTGCGGACTTTTACCCGTTACGGCTTTAAATCGCTGATGAAAACAGCTTGAATTATTAAAGCCGCTTTCATAGCAGATCTGCTTTACGTCTACCTGCTTATCAATGAGGAGTTTACAGGCGTGCCCTATTCTGATTTCCGTCAGAAACTGGGAGTATGTCTTACCCGCTCTTGATTTGAAATACCGGCAAAATGAGTTCGGAACAAGGCGAGCCACACCAGCAATGGCATCCAGCGAAATTTTTTCTCTGAAGTGGTTCAGCGTATACTCATAAATAGCATTGATCCGCTCGTTTTCTGAGTCAGAACGGTCGTACTGAAAGCCAAGCGAAGATAGCAACTGGACGTCTTCTGAGCGGGCAATGGCAAGCAGGCAGTTCATGAGGCCCATGATGCGGTAAGGTCCTTCCGTTTGCCGTAAACCCTCCATCAATGCCCCTACCGATTTACCTGATTCGTCCGTTAGAAGTAAGCCGCGACGTGCTTTTTCCAGAATAGTTCTAAGTGGTTTGTTTTCGGGCAGGTTCAGAAATCGATCGCCCCAGAAATCTTCGGTGAAATGGATAACCGTTGCGAAAGGGCCCTCTTCGGATTGAGTAGTAAAATAAGTATCGTCATAGCGCCAGTAATGAGGTAGATTCGCACCGACCAGCACGATGTCTCCCGGTCCAAATCGCTTGACATGATCGCCCACAAACTGAGTGCCAGCACCCCGATGGAAGTGGATTAGTTCGACTTCAGCATGGTGATGCCAGCGGTTATTAATGTTGGGAATCTTGTCCAGGCGGATGCTAAACGAGTGAGAAGGCTCGGTAGGGACTTTAAGTAAGTGCGGCTTCATCGTCAAAAATATACCTCAAGATAGCCAGTTTTTATCTACAAACGTTAATATCTCTTACTCATTGGATAATCTGCCGCTCTGACTCAATTCATAAATACTTTTCCTTTGTATTATTCAATTGGCCCGATTGGTTGCCAGTAAATTACCTAACCGTAAATCCTAACCTGTATGTCTGATCGTAAAACCCGGCTGGCTGTCATTCTGATCACCACGCTGTTTTTTCTCTGGGGGTTTGCCCTTAATCTGAATCCCATTCTGATTCCACACCTCAAAAAAGCCTGCCAGTTAAGTGATTTACAATCAGCCCTGATTGACTCCGCGTCTTACATCGCTTACTTTCTGATCGCTCTGCCTGCGGGCCTGCTCATGAAGCGTTTTGGCTATAAAGCTGGTATTACGCTGGGGCTTATTCTCTTCGCATTCGGTACGTTTCTGTTTTATCCGGCGGCTGAACTGCGCATGTTCAGTTTCTTTCTGGTAGCGCTGTTTATCATTGCCAGTGGCTTAACGCTGCTGGAAACGGCCGCCAATCCATACATTACGGTTTTGGGCGATCCGGAAACGGCAACCCAGCGGCTGAATTTTGCCCAGTCATTTAATGGTCTGGCCGCTTTTCTGGCCCCTCTCATGGGAGGAACGTTTATTTTGTCGGGGATAAACTTATCGGAGCAGCAACAACAGGCCATGTCGTCGGAGGCACTGAACGCCTATCTCGCTAAAGAAGCGGCTTCGGTCGAAGTGCCGTTTCTGGTGATTGGGATTGTGGTGTTGCTTGTTGCCATCGTGCTATGGCGAACGCCACTTCCTGATATCGCAGATGATGAAGGGCCAGCTGAACAGGTCGAGGGGTCAATTTTGGGCGAGAAAAATCTGGTACTTGGCGTTATTGCTCAATTTTTCTACGTTGGCGCTCAGGTGTGTATCAGTAGTTTTTTCATTCGTTTCTCTGATCGCGTAGCTGGCATTGACGAAAAAGATGCTGCGCTTTATCTGTCTGTTTCGCTCCTGGCTTTCATGGTGGGCCGCTTTTTCGGTACGTATCTCATGCGTTACGTATCGCCCCCACGGCTTTTGGCAATCTATGGTGTCATCAATGTCAATTTGCTGCTGGTTGCTGTTCTTACAAACGGAATGGTTCCGGTCTATGCCCTGATCGGCGTCGAGTTTTTTATGTCGATTATGTTCCCCACTATTTTCGCCCTGAGCATCCGGGGGCTAGGTGCCAAAACAAAAATTGGTTCATCGCTCGTCATTATGGCCATTGTGGGCGGAGCGGTGTTTCCTGTCATTATGGGGCGAGTTTCGGATATGACGACGATACAGACGGCTTACATCGTTCCGGCGTTGTGCTTTTTAGTCGTCGTTTATTTTGCAATCAAAAATAGTGCTGTCAGAAACGTAACACTGGCGGCTTCTCATTAACTGCTAATGCTTGACAACGTATGGATTTACAATTGCAGGACAAAGTAATTATTGTGACAGGTGGTGCTAAGGGCATTGGCGAAGGTATTGTGAACGTATTGGCCCAGGAAGGAGCGATACCTGTAGTGGTGGGCCGTAATGAAGATGATAACCAGCGGGTTGTGGCCGCGATCGAAGCCGCAGGACAGCAGGCGTTTCAGGTTGTTGCCGAACTAACGCAACCCGAAGATTCAGAAAAAGCCATTAAAGAGGTGCTGAACCGATTCGGTCGTATCGACGGATTGGTTAATAATGCAGGAGTTAATGACGGAGTCGGCCTGGAAAGCGGTGATTATGATCGGTTTATGGCATCGCTGCATAAAAATCTGGTGCATTATTACCTGATGGCCCACTATGCATTACCCGCCCTGAAAGCGAGTAAAGGTTCGATTGTTAACATCACCTCGAAGACGGCTGATACAGGACAGGGAAATACGTCAGCCTACGCGGCTTCTAATGGCGGTCGAAATGCACTCACTCGCGAATGGGCTGTGGAATTGCTAAAATACGGTATTCGGGTGAATGCCCTAGTTGTCGCTGAATGCTGGACTCCCTTATATGAGCGGTGGATTCAGACCTTGCCTAACCCAGCTGAAAAGCTGGCGTCTATTGTGGCTCATATCCCTCTGGAAAACCGGATGACAACGGCGGAAGAAATAGCCAATACGACCGCATTCCTGCTGTCGAACCGGTCGAGCCATACGACCGGGCAACTCATTTATGTTGATGGTGGCTATGTCCACCTGGATCGGGCGCTGGCCAACACCTGACCATACGGGCGAGTCTGGACTTTTGCCCAGGCTCGCCCGTATGGCACTTAAAATTGACGCAGAAAATTAATTCGTTTATGGAGTCTCTCGTATGTACTTCCCCCCGGCAATTTGCCTATCAACAAGCGACAAAGCCCGTTCTGACGCCTGGGAACGCCATTGTCAAGATCCGTCGAATCGGTATCTGTGGTACAGATCTGCATGCTTTTGAAGGAACACAGCCCTTTTTCAATTACCCCCGAATTCTGGGGCATGAATTAGCGGGTGACCTTGTCGAAGCCGACAGCGCCCCTGAGTTCGCGGCTGGCGAAGCGGTTACGTTTATTCCTTATTTCAATTGTGGGTATTGCATTGCCTGTCGGTCGGGTAAACCCAATTGTTGTGCCCGCCTTCAGGTCTCTGGCGTTCACATTGATGGGGGCATGGTCGAATACCTCTCAGTACCGGCCTATTCGCTGGTGCACGGTGGGGGACTGACTCATGACGAACTGGCTTTGGTTGAGCCGCTGGCCATTGGCGCTCATGGCGTCCGTCGGGCCGAGGTGCAGCCGGGCGAGGTGGTGCTGGTTGTTGGCGCAGGACCTATTGGCCTGGGAACGATGGAGTTTGCCCGGATTGCGGGTGCTACGGTTATTGCGCTGGACATCAACGAGTCACGATTGAGCTTTTGCCGTACCCGACTAGGGGTTGCTCATACTGTAAATGCCCAATCGCCAGACGTAGCCGGGCAGTTGGCAGACCTGACCAACGGCGACATGCCAACCGTTGTGATCGATGCAACGGGAAGTCTGCGGGCCATAAACACGGCATTTTCCTATCTGGCTCACAGCGGGCGGTATATATTAGTTGGTTTACAAAAGGGCGATGTCAGCTTTTCGCACCCCGAATTCCATAAGCGGGAAGCTACAGTGATGAGTAGCCGCAATGCCACTCGGGCCGATTTTGAGCACGTTATTTCCAATATGAAAAAAGGGCTGGTCGATCCAACAACTTATATCACGCACCGGGTCGGATTTGAGCAGGTACAAGCCGAGTTTGAACACTGGCTGAATCCGGCTAATGGAGTCATTAAAGCGATGGTGACAATGGTATAAGCGACACCCAAACGGCTTATAGGATAAATCATGGTATATAATGGCGACTATACGGCGATTGATCGTTGCGGTATCACTTATTTTTCTGACAAGCCAGTCCGGTAGCTTGTGTTACGCACAATCGCCTTTTCCAGCCAATGTACACCGGGTTGTCTTTTTGGGAAATAGCATTACGTATGCCGGAGCTTATGTCACAGACATAGATGCTTATATCAGCACGCATTACCCAAAGCAAGGCCTGGAGTTCATCAATGTTGGACTCCCCAGTGAAACCGTTTCCGGACTCTCGGAAGATGGCCATGCGGATGGGAAGTTTCCCCGCCCCGATTTGCACGAACGATTGGCACGAGTGCTGGCGTTAACAAAGCCAGATTTGGTATTCGCCTGTTATGGTATGAATGATGGAATCTATCTGCCTTTTGACCAAAGTCGGTTCCAGAAATTCAAGGAGGGGATCAATTGGCTTCATAACGAAGTAATTAAAACCGGAGCCAGAATTATTTACCTCACACCACCCATTTACGATGATCTGAAAGGAGGCCAAACCGGTTACGCTGCCGTGCTTGATCGCTACTCAGACTGGCTGATGGACCAAAAAACGGCCCAAAAATGGGATGTGATCGATATTCATTACCCCATGAAACAATTTCTGGAGGCTCATCGCAAGGTTGATTCTGCTTTTTCTATTGCTGGTTTTGCTTTAGCCGAAGATGGCGTTCATCCGGGCGAAGTCGGACATTGGATTATGGCGAAAAGCGTACTGTTGGGGCTGGGCGAAAAAGCCGTTGCCAATGCACCCGACATGAAATCGGCGATGGCTCAAATTCCAAATTCGACTCAATTACTGAAACTCATTGCGGAGCGCCAGAACGTGATGAAAGACGCCTGGCTAACGGCATCGGGCCACCAACGACCCGGCATGAAAACAGGTCTGCCACTTGCCGAAGCAAAAGCCAAAGCGGCCGAAATTGATGCTCAGATTCGGGCGCTTATGCCCTGATATGCTCCTTTCTCAATGACTAAAAAGCAGTTTGTCGAAACGGTAGCCCGAAAGGCTATCGGTATGCAGGTTGGCGGATTTCGGCCGACCGATGATCCGAAAGCATCCTGGATCGGGAAAGTCCTGTTGGCGCAAAAGGATGAAGACTGGCCTCAGGTCAATGGCAAACCAATGGTGCCGCTGTGTCAGATTAATCTGAATGAATTTCCGTTCAAACCCGACCTGTTGAGCGACCTTGCCTTGATCAGTATTTTTATTGACGCCGATGAAATACCCGGCGAAGACGATGAAAATGGCACGGGTTGGTGCCTGCGTGCGTATAAAACAATGGATGAACTGGAACTACTGCCACAGGTCAGAACAGGATCGTCAATTAAGCCAATGCAGATGATTCCCCGGATCATCGAACAGGATTTTCCGCACCGGGACGATTGCCCTGTTGATATCCCGGCTAAGTTCGACGACGACTACGAAGAGCGTTTTCTGAACGCTGAAGGCGTAAAATTTGGCGGATGGCCAACGCTCATTCAGGGCGAAGTAAGCTGGCCTGACTATGCCAGTGATCCAACATTTGCCTTTCAAATAGATAGTGTCGAAAAAGCACGCTGGCAATGGGGTGATAACGGAGTTGGTTATTTTGGTCGATCTGTTGCCGACGATGGGCAGGATAAATGGTCTTTCTCCTGGCAATGCTACTAAGCTAGTCTGTTGGTAGCCAGAAATTTATAAAAATGGCACTAACGGGTTATGACTCTATGACGCGACTTATTTACCCGAATCCTCCTGTTGCTAATTGATAGTCGGTTGCTGGCTGTGTCTATCGCACCTTTGTTTCGCTACGTCGACGAAGCTTTTCGTGCGTATACTATCATAAGCCAATGTCACTAAAAACGATTACCCTCATCAACTGGTCGTTATTGGTCATTTACGGATTGGTGCTTACCATTTCCGTACTAACTCTCAAACAATCCGGGACCGATGCGGCCGGACGAGGTTTAGCAACGGCCTACCTTTTCTTTGGATTTATTCTGCTTGGAGTGGTTTTACTGATTAATTTTCTGCCCTTCTACTTTAGCCGAATAGCTGTTCTGATTCTTCTGGTCCTGCCTGTGTTTGGTGGTGTTGGCATGTTAATCAGTCAACTGATAACCAGCCAGAAAAGCCATAAAGACGGGATGGGCCGTATCGACGGATCTTTTTATTTTCACGATACCAAACGGCAGCAGATAGCACTGGCTATTTATGAACGGGATAAAAGCAAGTTACAGGCTTTGTTGCAGCAGCCTGTGCCTAAACTCAATGAGAGCGGTGAAGACCATGTCACGCTGCTTGATTTTGCAACGATTCAGGGTGTTCTGGCTGGGAATCCAGAAGAACTATTGCCTTATTTAGAACGCCTGATGAGCAAAGGCGCCACCATTGAAACGGCCGATACGCTCCACGTACCCACGCATGCCCTGGTCATTCGCGAATGCTCAATAGGTTTTCTTGAATGGTTTCTGCAAAAAGGGGCTAACCCCGATGCAAAACATCCAAAACGAGAAAATGCGGCAATTTTATTCGCCGTTATGGATTGCCCGATCGACCGGTTGGAGAAGTTAAAAGCACTGCTGAAGCACGGCGCTGATCCGAATGTAATCTATCCGGCCAAGGCATCCAACTGGCTGGCCGGGCATTCGGCTCTACTGGCTGCTGCCCGAATGGATTTGTGGGATTCCTGTAAACTCTTGCTGGAGAATGGAGCTGATCCTGCCGTAGAAGGTCCACAACACCTTATTTTTCAGGAGTTTATTCGCCGTCGTGCAGAAATCTATGCAGCAGAAGGCTCTACACCAGATACGTTCACGACGCTGGTAAAAAGCCTGAAAAAGTAGAGGCCAGGGGCGCAATACCTTGATTCTCTTCAACAAACATAGGACTTTCGCTCAGAGCCATGCTACGGTCCGTCGTACGGTGGCACGGCTCTGAGCGAAAGTCATAAAACAGTTATCCATTTATTTTTTCAGAAACCGCCATATTCGTGTTCGGTCGCCATCGCTGAGTTGCAGGTAATAGACTCCTGCCGATAAATTGCTCAGGTTCAACGTGCCCTGAAATAGTTGATTTATTGCTTTCAGCTTAGTCGGTGATTGTCGAATTCGTCCCTGCATGTCGACCACGCTTACCTGTACATCACTGGCGTTGGGATACGCATACTGAACATCGAGGGTTTGCTCAACCGGGTTTGGGTAAGCCATAAAGGAAGAATCTGACCGGGGGGAAACACTTGTTAAAACCGGAAGGTGTACAGTACGTTCTGCGGACCAGCCTACACAGGTTTGCTGGGTAATACGCACTTTGTAAACGCCCTGTTCGCTAACCGACAGGCGATCATCATTGGCGTTGGTAAGTAGCGTGTTATCGCGGTACCATTGGTAGCGATAATCCGTTTCGGTAGGAGCGTATAAGGTTACCATAGCCCCTTTAAGTAGAATTAGGTCTGATTCGTCGGGTTTCAAGGCGATGGCATTGACAGTGCTCTGGCGTACGACTACCGTATCGGAAAGCGCTTTGCATCCCTGTTGACTGATCCAGACCTGATAGCGGCCCGGTTCAGTTATGGTCAGCGTGGCAGATTGGGCATTGGGCAGTACTGTTCCATTGCGAAGCCACTCAATCTGTGAGTCTGCTATATCCATTGCTGTAAGCTGGAGCGGTTGCCCATTTGAGCAAAGCCATTGATCAGTAGCCGGGTTGAGTATAGCTTTGGGCGACTTCATCTGAATGTTTACCGAAGGAGATGTTGCCGAACACCCATTCGCGTCGGTTACACGTAACGCGTAGGAGCCTGCCTGTGCAGCCCGATAGGTCGTACTTACCGCATTGTCGATGGCTGTATTGTTAAGCAGCCATTGATAAGTGAAACCTGACCGGGCCTCTGAACTGAGCAGTAGACTTTCACCGGTACAAAGCGTGGTATCGACCCTGGGCGAAATCGTTACAGCGAATGAGCATGGAGACCGGCGTAACCCGCTGATAATGATCGAAAACGGTTGCCCGGCATAGGTCATATCGCCTTTGTGTGAAATCGATAGTGAGTAAGCCTGCCCCGGTGAAGGGTTTGGAATATAGATCTGTTCGATATTATCACGGAAATTATCGCCGGAAGTAGCTGGACGGGATGGATTGCCGGGGTCCAGAACAAATGGTAACGTGGTCGTACGACCGTCGTTTAGTCGTACGTCAAGGTCATTGACAAGTTTAGGCGTCAGACTATTCACGGAAGCAGGTGCAAACGTAGTTGCTGCTCCCTCCGGGTCTGTCCAGCACAAGGTTACAATCAGAGGCTCATCGCCCTCAGCAACGATTCGTTGCGTAAATGTACCTCCTGATTCCAGCGTTTTCTCCAGCATATAATGCGCCTGGTCGGCATTCAGGATGACACGGGCAGCGGCTTCGGTATCGAGCAAACCCCATCCCTGACGATAATCGGGCCCGGCAGCTGGTGTGTTGCGGTTCGCTGTATGGAGAACGAGACCCCGTACGGTTGCCGATCGCATAAACTGGCCTGTACCCTGCGCTACCTGGCCATTTGATGCTCCTCCGGCCGCGCGGGCCTTCTGCTGGGCATAGAGTTCCTGTAATAAAGCCAGTGAACCAGTCACATTGGCCGACGCCATTGACGTTCCGGTGTATATTCCATAGGCTGACGGATTAGAAGACAACGTTGAGAAGACGTCTGTTCCTATTCCCAGAAGATCCGGTTTTATACGCCCGTCGTCAGTTGGGCCCCAGCCGCTGAAGGCTGTAGAACCGACCGTAATCGGTAGATTTTGGTTATTGAAGGTAACATCGGCCGCACCAACCGTCAGTACGTTTTTGGCCGTTGCTTCGGCTGGAATTACGTCGTAGGAGTCGTTTCGGCTTCGGGGCAGGGTGCTCTTGTCGTTGGTATTTTTCAGGAAATAGGCCGTTCCTGATGGTGGCCCGGTTTCGGCCCGTTTGTTATCCGCCGATCGGACCATCAGGTAAAATGGACTGTTGTAGGCAATTCGGTCGAGGTCGCGGGCTTTGGTCGTATAAAAACCAAACAGATAATCTTCTGTATTGCTCATTGTGGAATTGCCCCACCATTCCCATTTTAGATTCGGGTCAGCACCGGGTCGGGACGGATTGTAAACCCAGCCGACCACTGGACCGTAGGCATGATTAGACAGTAATAAATCAGGGGCTGCTGCGGTTATCTCGCTCAAGTCGTCGGTATAATCCCAGATGGACAAACGCGCTCCATAAGCCATTCCTCGTGCCAGCGGATTGATGCCGCGTGCGACTAGTGTTCCGGCAAGGTGGGTCGTATGATCGCTCAGATTATCGGCTCTGTCCATTTGCTGAACGACCGGTACGCCAGCCGTCGAGCCAGTTAATTCCTGGTGTGTTGCCAGAGCCCGTCCGCCATCCCATAGACCTATTTTACCAGAAAGCGCAGTACTACTACCCGACAATTCCAGCTTCAGACTACCTCCTTTGTAGAGGGCTTGTGTCCGGGTTCCGCGAGCCGCTTCTGTATTATGAAGGGTATAATAAATTGGCGATCCCAACGGATCAGTTTCCTGAAGCACAAGCTGTTTACTTCTGGAATAGTTTTTGCGGACGGGCCATTTATTTTTCTGTACCAGTCGAAGCGTTTGTCGGCGTTGTCTGTCGTACTGCTGGCTTAAATCAATCTGCCAGTTTTGGGTACTTTCTGTTTTGATTTGGGCTGAACAGGTTACTTTTCCTGATAAGCACAAAACAAGACACAGCACAAGCTTTGTGCTACCTGATACGCTATAAAGAGCCTTATTTATAGGCAGTTGATTAAAGTTATAAATGTGTTTCAGATGATCGCGTTACTGTTTAAAGATGCGTTTCACCCAGTTGCTCTGAGTTTTTTCATCTGAAACAATCACAAAAAATGTACCGCCTGGCAAATCTGTTACATCGAGTTGAATGGAATAATTTTTTCCGTCACGCTGTAGCGTAGCCGTTCGAAGTGTCAGGCCGCGAAGGTCGGTGAGCCGAACGGCGGGTAGCTGCTGAAATGCCGTTGCCGACGACAATGAAATCGTTACCTGTCGGGTAGCCGGATTTGGGTAAACAGTCAGGCTATTATTCTCTGCAACGGGTTCTGCGGCCAGAATTGCCAGATAAACATCGTTGGATGTAGCCGCTCCGCAACCATTCACATTCCCCCGCACCGAATAACGGCCCGTTTTTCCAGCTACATAGGTTGAGCTCGTTGCTCCTGTAATGGGAACGCCATCGAGCAACCACTGGATATTGGTTGTCGCGTTGGAGGTCAGGGTGAAGCTATTTACGGTAACGACCGGTGTTTGGGGTGCCTGAATCGAAATGGGTACCGTAGCCGACAGCACAGGCGAACACGCATTGGCTACCTTCACCGCGTAATTACCGGCTGTAGAAGCCAAAACTGTACTGCTGGTAGCGCCAGAAATAGTTTGTCCGTTACGTAACCATTGGAATGTATAGTCTACGCCCGTAGCAGCCTGTAGTGTTACACTGCTTCCCTGACAGATACTGGTCGAGCCATTTGGCGTAATGCTGGCTGTTGCAGCAATTCCGGTGGTTGATGTAACGGGCGTTCGCTGGGCAGACGGGCAATCGAGCGAACGGATTTTGAGGTTATAGAAATAGTACCAGGCATTTTTAAGCGTATCAATCGTTGTCCCGCTGTTATACAACGAACCCTTAATGCTGACAATCGGCGCTCCTGATTGCGTTTTAACCTGGTAGGGAAAGCCACCAACGCTTACATTACTCCGGAATATAGACGCGCCACCTGCATAATCGATGGTTATTTGATAATCACCGGATTCGGGAATTCGTAAGTTAAGCGGATAGACAGCCCCCTGATCATTCGGGTCATCGACAAGTTGCCCGTTCACGGTCGCTGTCAGGCTTTTATTTCTTGTTGGAGCGACATCGAGTGTTACACTCGAAATGGCCGTATTGTCGTATTTACGAACAGTAAACGTCAGTTGACCTGCACTGGCGATGTAAAGCCGGGCACTTTCGAGCATCAGCGGCACTTTCGTTGTAATAAGTGGAGACGGACCAAAATTTCCTGCATAGCTGCCACCACCAAACGTTTGTTTATTAGCGGGTCCGATAACGGTAGAAAATTCATTCAGAGAAGCATAAAACAGACCACCGGGTGGCATAGTAGGAGCGGATGTCTGATTGCCAGCCGCCAGTAAATTGCCGCCGGTTGGTGCGTCGTACCAGAAGGCAACTCCTCCGCCCGTGTTATGCAACGCAATGGCGGTATCATTGCCACAGCGTAGGGCCGTAAACAGACCGTTCGTGGGGTTAGAGGCCGTGGTACGGGTTTCAGTTAGTAAATTGTTGTCCGGATTTTGATCACCATCCAGGTTCGTGTTAATGATGAAGCGATAGGTATGACCAGCCATCAATGGCGTGCTGGCTGGTACCTGAAAGGTCAGGATGCTATCCCGAAAAGCGCCGATTTGTTGAATGGTTCCGGTTAAAGTTGCCACATCGGCAACGCCAGGATCGTAGATTCGTACGGTTACGGGCACATTGCGCTGAACCGCCGTTCCGAGATTACGAATCCGAATGGCGATGATCAAGTCGCTGTTTGAGCAGAAATTGACATCAGGCGAGATCATCTCAACGGCACTCAGATCATTGGCGGTTCGTACGACGTTGAGCCCGTAATCCTGGGTTTCACCATTGGTATAATTGCCGCAGGAAAGAACGTTGGCCGCATTATCGGTTTCACTCGCAACAATGCGTAACCGCAGAATCTGACCGCTTTGTGCACTGGCCGGAACGGAAATCGTTGTGGTAAACTGGGTTGTATTATTCAGCAGAGTGGACGTAGCCACGGTTTCGCCCGCATCATCGAAACTGCCATTCTGATTCCAGTCGATGAATGCTTTTACGATGGCATTTTTCGCTCCTCCGCACGTGCCAAGCGACACCGTCAGCGGAAGCTGCTGACCAGCCTGAATAGAGGTCTTTACCTGTGAAAAATCCGTATAAGACGTACACCCGTCCGAACCAGCCTGATTGATACTCCCAAATTGTACCCGACTGATTTTGGTGTCGGCGGTTGAGGTGGGTGCGGATGCGCAATACGTTTTTCCGCCAATACCGCTGATTAACAGCGCATAATCCTGCTTACTGCCATTCAGCGTGCCTTTGTGCGTAACTGTCAGCGTGTATGATTTGCCCGGTACTGGATTGGCAATCAGAATCTGCTCCACATTGTCGCGGATGTTATCGCCCTGAGTGGCCGCATTGGCCGGATTCGCCGGGTCTAGCACCCACGGCTGGGAGGTCGTTTGCCCATCGCTGATGCGGAGATCGAGATCGTTGACGAGTTTAATTGTCCGATCATTCAGGCCGGAACTGGCTGTTCCGGCCGGATCGGTCCAGCAGGTGGTTGCTACGAGTGGTCCCCGCCCCGATGCGACTACGGTTAGGGAGTAGGTTTCGCCCTGACTGATCGTGCGCTCGTCGAGCAGATGGCTTTGATCGGCGTTTAGAATGACCCGCCCGGCCTTTTCCATGTTCAGCAATCCCCAGCCGAAGCGATAATCGGGGCCGGGCGCTGATCCTGCTTCATTGGCGGTATGAATAACCAGCCCTTTGAGGGTCGATGAGCGAAGAAAGCGACCAGTATTCCGCTGCGAAAACAACTCCTGGAGGAGCAATATCGACCCGGCTACATTGGGCGACGACATCGATGTGCCGCTCAGCGTTGTATAAGCACTATCACTGTCGGAGCTTGTCGATAGCACCGATACGCCTACACCCGAAATATCAGGTTTTATTCGACCATCATCCGTTGGCCCCCAACTACTGAAATCGGCTAAGGAAACGTCGGAAGGCTGATTATACCCATTGGTCAGGTAACTCACAGCTCCTACCAATAAAATATTTTTGGCTGTTCCATATGTACTGATGAGATCGTATCCATCCTGGTTCGCACGCGGAACAGTACTCGTAACATTGCTACTTCCAATAAAATAAGGTTGACCAGCTCCTGGGCCATCGTCGCCCCGGTCGTTACCCGCCGATTTCACAATCAGATAGCCGGGTGCGTTCTGGGCGATTTTATCCCAGCTTACTGCATTGGCATCATAAAGCCCAAACTTATAATCTTCGGTTTTGCTAATGGCAGTATCGCCATGCCATTCCCATTTGGTTGACGTTGTACGAGTATCGTTATAATACCAGCCTGAAACGGTGCCATAAGAGTGATTGGAGACAAGGAGGTTAGGTGCCGCAGCACTCATTTCTGAAACGTCATTGGTAAAATTATAGGCCCGTAGATTGGTACTGTATGCCATACCGCGAACCTGTGTATTGACACCTGCAGCTACCATGATACCGGCTACGTGGGTTGCATGTACATCAAGGGTACTGGCATTATCGATCTGGGTAACCCGACTAGAGGAACCCGTTTTGAACTCAATATGGGTACTACGCACTTTGCCGCCATCCCAAAAGGCAAGTTTATCCTGAAGCGTTTCTCCTGATAATGACACGCCCAGACCGCCACCTCCGTAAAGCGCATTGGTGCGGGTAGTCTGGCCCGCTCGAGTGGCACTATACGTCATATCATACAGCAATTCACCACGCTCCGTAATTCCCCGCAACACAGACACCGTACCGTCGGCATGCCGCTGTTCGATTGGGCGGTTCAGACGGCGGGCCAGATTTAGCGCCTGCTGATAATTGCTGGTTTGAAATTCCGTAAGCGTCTTCTGAAGAGCCTGCTGACTGGCTCGTTGCTGCGCTGTATATTGAGGTAATGGTTGAGCCGTAAGAACTGTAGTTGTCAGGAATAAAAGCAACCCCGACAATAGCTGTAAAAATCGTTGCATAAGAAACTGTCGAACCGGATAGGTCGACTAACGAAGGTACATAGTAGATACGAGAAATAAGGCTATTCCGTTGCGGATGTATTGTACATAAGGTCGGTTGAATAGTTTTTTAATCATACTTCTATGGTGTTAAGGTGACAGCTTATCTTCAAGCATGGATTATGCCAATTTTTAGAATAATTAGTTACAGGCTTATCAATTAACAAATAATAATTTGCAAATTAATTACAATAGTTGCTATTTAGGTGACATTCACAATTTTTAAGTTGGCTTGGAGCTTTACTTTACGCTTACCAGACTAGGCGATTTCCACAAATCAATAAGAAATAACTTCCGGAAAGAACAGCTATGAATAATCAGTCATTTACTAAAATATTTCTAGGGATTTTGGCGCTGTCCCTATTTTATTTGGGCATATAGCCAAGAAGGCCATACTCCATTTATAGAAGTTAAGCAGGTAGCTGTTGCACAGATTCAATAAAACGGAATTCCCTCCAATTTTATCAAAAAGTGTGTTAGAGAGGATGGATTTAGCCCTGATGAACGGCCCCCAAGCGATAACATCACTCATTATCAGCAAAATTTAATCCCCTCATTATTAAACGCTAACTCGATTCATTTGTCATACCCGCATCGCCAGCTAGTAAGGCATATGGACAAACTGACAAGACTGCAACAGACCCGTTACCTGTTTGCACGGGCTGGCTTCGGCGCTACCCCTGCCGAACTCAATGACGCGGCTCGGAAACCACTCCGGAAAGTGGTGCGCCAACTCATCAGCGATAGCGAATCGTTTGCGGCATTGAAGGTCGTTGAACCTGATGAAAACACAACGAAGCGGGCATTACGAGGGCTGGTGCGCAATGGGCAGCTTGATCGGGACATGCTCAAGGAGCGAATCCGGATGAATGCCGAAAAAGTCCGTGATCTTAACCTCCAGTGGCTCGACCAGATGGCGTCGGGGAAGAGCGCTTTTCGGGAGAAGATGGCCTTGTTCTGGCATGGCCATTTCGCCTGCCGGACAATGGGTCAGAATCCGCTGTTTATGCAGCAATATGCCAATACGATCCGGCAGAACGCCCTTGGCCGCTTCGGCGATTTGCTGATGGCGGTTTCGAAAGAACCGGCCATGCTGCAATTTCTCAACAACCAGCAGAATCGCAAAAATGCCCCGAATGAGAATTTTGCCCGTGAGGTGATGGAACTGTTCACGCTGGGGCGAGGTAACTATTCGGAACATGATATTAAGGAAGCCGCGCGGGCCTTTACGGGTTGGCAGTTTACGCCCGAAGGCCAGTTTGTTTTCCGGGAACGCGTTCACGACGAAGGCGAAAAGACCATTTTTAATAAAACCGATGCCTTCAAAGGGGAAGACGTGATTGCCATGCTGCTGGAAAATAAGCAGACGGCGCGGTTTGTGACGGGCAAAATTTACCGGTTTTTCGTCAATGAAACGGACGATAAAAAGCGGGTCGAGCAGTTGGCCGAGCAGTTCTATAAAAGCGGGTACGACATTGCCGGACTGATGGAAAGCATGTTTACGGCTGACTGGTTCTACGAGGCTAAAAACATCGGCACACACATCAAATCGCCGGTAGAATTGCTGGCCGGAATGCGTCATGCGCTCGGCCTAACGTTCGAACAGCCCCAAACGCAGATTTTTGTCCAGCGAACATTAGGTCAGATCCTGTTTTACCCGCCCAATGTGGCCGGGTGGGCGGGTGGCAGAAACTGGATCGATTCGTCGAGTTTACTGTTTCGGATGCAATTGCCGAGCTACGTCCTGAAAGCCGCCGAGGTGACCGTTCGCTCTAAAGAAGATGGCGATGTAAATACACAACTCCTGGCCCGAAAAGGTGGTCAGCGTTTCCAGGTAAAAGCGAATTGGGAGGACTTTGAAACCGCCTTTTCTAAAACCACGGATGCCGACCTTGCCGATGCCATTGCGGCTGCATTGTTACCGTTTCCGCTAAACACCGAACAGCGGACACTAATTGAAACGCAGCTAAACGGAGCCCAAACCCGCCCCGAACGCATTCACGCCCTAACGGCGGCCCTGATGAGCTTGCCAGAATATCAACTTTGTTAAAGAGCGAAAGAATGAAAGGTCTGGTAGCGCAGTACTAACGTTTCGCGTTTCGCTCTTTTAGTCATTCGCTCTTGCACTCTTTAGAAATTATGAACCGCAGAGACTTCCTTCAACAATCGGCCCTGACAACGGCGGGAACCTTATTGATTCCGCATTTTCTGAAAGCCTACGAAACGCAGGCAATGGGGCAACTGCCCGGCTCGACGGGTAAAATTCTGGTGATTGTGCAGCTATCGGGCGGAAACGATGGCCTCAATACGGTCATACCGTTTCGTAATGATATTTACTACCGCGAGCGGCCTACCATTGCCATCCGGCCCGAGAAAGTATTGCCCTTAAACGACGAAATTGGCCTGCATCCGGCCATGGGTTCGTTGAAAGCCCTCTATGATGAAGGATTGGTGACGGTGATCAACAATGTCGGCTACCCAAATCCCGACCGTTCGCACTTTCGCTCGATGGATATCTGGCAAACAGCCAGCGATTCAGATCAGTATCTTCGCACGGGCTGGGTTGGCCGTTATCTGGACGCGGCCTGCGCCGGGAAATCGCAGCAACCGTTCCGTACCATTGAGGTAGACGATACGCTCAGCCTTGCTCTGAAAGGGAATAATCTGAACGGAATGGCTGTCTTAGACCCCAAAAAACTGTACAATCAGACTCGGAGTGGTCTGGTTACGAAGCTGGGTAAGGAGCATCACGACGAGCACGAATCCGTGTCGTACCTGTATAAAACGCTCGCTGAAACGGTTTCATCGGCTGAATACGTCTATGATAAGGCAAAAATACAGACTTCCTCAACGACCTATCCCAATCATGAACTGGGTAATCGACTCAAGACCGTTTCTCAATTTATTCAGTCTGGTGTTGAAACGAGCGTTTATTATATCTCAATCAGTGGTTTCGATACACACATCAACCAGCCGGGGCAGCAGGAGCGATTGCTGGGCCAATATGCCGAAGCCGTGGGCGCGTTTATGACGGACCTGAAAGCCGCCGGTCGGCAAAATGACGTATTGCTGATGACATTCTCGGAGTTTGGTCGTCGGGTGAAGCAGAATGCCAGCAACGGCACGGATCATGGAACGGCTAACAACGTATTTCTGATTGGCGGAGGAATGTCATCGCGTCGGGTGCTGAACGAAGCCCCTAACCTAACGGCCCTGACCGACGGTGACCTGACCTACTCTGTCGATTTTCGTCAGATTTATGCAACTCTGCTCCACGACTATCTGGGTACGGATGATGTGGCTATTCTGGGCCGGAAGTTCGAGTCGCTGAAGATTGTCTAGACATGTTAGTTGTAGATGTCTATGGACCAGGTAGCACTAACTTTACTTTCCAGAATAATATTTTCCCGGTCTTTCCATAAAAGTCTGCGCTAAACTGCGTTATTTCGCAAAGAGTCAATTTGTATTCCACTGAATGGTAGGCATTATTATGGGTAGCCTCTCTGACCGTAAAGTCATGCAGGAGGCCGCCGACATGTTAACAACGTTGGGTGTTGTTTGGGAAATGGATATTGTTTCGGCCCATCGCACCCCCGAAAAAATGGTCGAGTATGCGAAAACAGCCCGTGACCGGGGCTTGCGGGTTATCATTGCCGGAGCCGGTGGCGCTGCTCATCTGCCCGGTATGGTTGCTTCGCTGACAACCTTGCCCGTGATCGGGGTTCCCGTCAAATCAAGCAATTCAATCGACGGCTGGGATTCCGTCCTGTCTATTTTACAGATGCCAGCTGGCGTTCCGGTTGCAACGATGGCGCTGGATGGTGCCCGTAATGCGGGTATCCTGGCCGCGCAAATCATTGGAAGTTCCGATGAACGGGTTGCTCAAAAGCTGGCGCAGTTTAAAGAGGAGTTGAAAGAAAAAGTGGCCGAGATGAGTCGACAGCTAACCATAGCACCGGGAGCCCGGCCCTAACCTATACCCATATACTCAATGGAAACCGATAATCAAACGACAAACTCCCGTCCGACCGGAAATTCCAGTCTGCCTGCCCTTACGCTAATTGTGCTGGTTGGGTTGATTGCGGCTTTGCTTTACGTGGGCTATGAGTACATTTCCGACGATACCAACGGATCTGACGAACTGACGAATGTAGCGCTTGATACGTTATCTCAACAGCCGGTGAGTCAGGATAATGGCGAGATGTTGATGGCTCCGGAAGAGGTCGATACGTCGTCGCAGCCAGCCCCGGTCGATCTGTCGCAGGCGGCTCCGCCCGCCGATGCACCTGAGGCCAATGCACAGGCTGAAGAGGTAGCTGAAGGGAATCGGGAAACAACCGACGGTAAGCCAGGGCCGAACGAAAAAGCGACTGCTGTGAAGCCTGCTGATAAGAAGCCAGAGGAAGCCAAAAAGGAAGAGAAGCCCAAGGAAGAAAAACCGAAAGAGGAAAAGCCTAAGGCCGAGAAGCCTAAAGAAGAAGTTGTTGCAGAAAAGCCGGAAGTGGCCCGGCCAAAAATAAAACCTGGCGGTGTTTCCAGTTCGTATACGGTTGGTGCCGGCGAAACCTTTTACGGTGTCGCCAATCGCTATAACATGAAAGTCAGCACACTGAAAGAAATGAATCCCGGCGTATCGGAAAGCGATGTTAAAGCCGGTATTACGAAGTTGAACGTAAAAGTGATGGCTGTTCATACCGTTGGTCCTGGCGATGTATTGCGGGTTGTCGCGCAAAAATATGGCGTCAGTAAAGAAGCCATCATGCGGGCCAATAAGAAAGAAAAAGACATTGCAACGCGGGGTGAACGACTAATCATTCCATTCCCCGGGAAGCAGTAATCTTGTCGAAACCAGTCAGTCTGAGCGGCCATACGTTGCCGCTCTACTTTTTTTCATAGACCAAGCCTACTGTAAATCGCAGGTCATTATTCTGACGGCCGGGCACTATCAGGCTTTCATACGCATTCGCAAGCGTTGTGCGCAGGCTGGTTGTTGCCGTTAACTTCACCTGAACGCTTACACTGGCATTCCAGCGGATGTTGTACTGACCCAAAGCGGGTTGATAAAAAGCCGTGTGCGTAACGGTCCAGCGATCCTTATCAAAGGTGTATTCGCCATAAAGCCGGGCCGAATTTCGGAAAATGTTGATGTCGTTCAACTCCTGAAAGTCGGTATATTCCTGCATTAACACGTCAGTAAGCGAAATATAGGCCCGTTTGCGATTGAGCAACTTAAAGCCTGCCCCGGCCGCAACGGTCCAGCGATGATTGATCTGGCGCAGATTACTTCGCTCATACGATCCAAAGGCCAGATAATACAATCGTTTTTCGTGGCGTAAAGTCGTTCGTAGATCACCGAACCATTCGCGTTCGGCCAGAAGACCGTTTTGCTTCCCATAAACGAAGGACGGATTACTCGACAACTTGAAATAGTCACTGAGCTGATAATCGATTGCGCTCGTCAGTTGCAATAAAGCCCGGTTGACATTTCCGGATGTAAGAGTGCCATCGGCGGTAAAGCGATACCGAAACGTAGGTGTAGATGGAGCAGCTTGTTCGGCCTGGGTTGTATCCTGACTGCTGGTTGCTACCTCGCTCGAATCCGTTTTGGTCGTTTTAATGGAGTCTGGTGTAGAAGGTCGTAGCGGATCGGGTTGCTCCACAATCTGGGCAAACACACGAAAATGAAAAAAAAGGAGGACAGTCGTTAAGGCAAAAAAATGGAGTGTTTTCACGAGATGTTGAGATGGTAATGCCCGCAACTTAGGAAAAAACTCTAGATTTGACCGATGGTCGACTGGCCTATTTATTGAATTGCCCTTCACTCAATCAGGTATCCATATGACCCGCTGGGGAATTTTAGGACCGGGCCGTATCGCCCATAAGTTCGTGCAGGACTTGCTGACACTGCCCGACGCACAACTGTATGCCGTCGCTTCTTCCAATCAACAACGTGCCGACGAATTTGCGCAGCAGTACGGAGCTACTCATGCCTTTGGTGCGTATGAAGACTTGCTAACCTTACCCGATCTGGATGTGGTTTATGTGGCTACTCCTCATACGCAACACCATAAGCATGCGATGATGCTCCTGAAAGGTGGTGTGGCCGTACTTGGCGAAAAGCCGTTTGCGATGGATGGTAAACAGGTGCAGGAAATGGTTGACACTGCCCGCTCCGGGAAGGTATTCCTGATGGAAGCACTCTGGAGTCGGTTCATGCCTGGTATTGTCCGGGCGCATGAGCTGGCTCAATCGGGGGCTATTGGTAAGATCTTGTCGGTAAAAGCAGACTTTGGTTTTAAGGCACCCTTTTCTCCTGATGGACGATTGTTTAATAAGGCACTGGGGGGAGGAGCGTTGATGGACATTGGGATCTATCCGCTGTTTTTGTCGTACCTGATGTTGGGCAAACCAACATCAATCAAAGCATCGGCCATTTTTGGTACAACCGGCGTCGACGAACAATGTGGCATGGTACTGACCTACGAAGGTGGCCAGCTTGCTTTGCTGGATAGCACATTGCAGGCGAAAACCGATTGCATAGGCATCATACAGGGGGAATCAGGCCAGATTCGAATCCATAGCCGTTTTCATGAAACGAAAGGGATTACGCTTCATCTTGAAGACCAGGAACCAACCGATTTTGACTTCGACCGGAGTACGCACGGTTATGATTATGAAGCGCAACATGTTATGCAATGCCTGGCCGAAGGTCGGACTGAAAGCCCCATCTGGTCACTGGACGATAGCGTTAATCTGATGACATTACTGGATAGTATTCGGGCCGAAGCAGCCATTGTTTATTAACAGGAGGACAATCGCCCTGCCTTTGGCCAGACCTGTGCCACGGTTTTTCTGAGTGTCATGGTTAACCACGGTCCGCCGATGCGGTGGCACGGGTCTGGCCGTGGGCCGAGCAAAAAGCCTGATTCAGTATGCGAGAGCGGTGCATAGGGGATGTAATGGGTTTTTCTCCTTTACATCGCTCTACTCTTTCCTCCTTCGTCCTTACCTTTGTGGCATGACTGATCGTTATGCCCAGCGCGGAGTTTCCGCCAGCAAAGAAGATGTTCACAACGCCATAGCCCAACTCGATAAAGGCTTATTCCCAAAGGCGTTTTGTAAAATCGTACCCGATACACTGGCTGGTGACCCGGATTACTGCACCATCATGCACGCTGATGGAGCTGGAACAAAATCGTCTCTGGCCTATCTGTACTGGCGCGAAACGGGCGATCTGAGCGTCTGGCGAGGGATTGCACAGGACGCGGTCGTGATGAATACCGACGACCTGATCTGCGTTGGAGCAACGGGCCCGATGTTACTGTCGTCTACCATCGGGCGTAACAAAAACCTGATTCCCGGAGAGGTGATCGCCGAAATTATCAACGGAACAGAGGAAGTGTTGCAGATGCTCCGTGATTATGGCATCGAGATTTACAGCACCGGTGGCGAAACGGCCGATGTGGGTGATCTGGTTCGTACGATCATTGTCGATAGTACGGTCATTGCCCGGATGCGACGCGATCAGGTGATCAGCAACGACCGCATTCAGGCGGGTGACGTTCTTGTTGGACTGGCTTCATTTGGCCAGGCAACTTACGAAACAACCTATAACGGAGGAATGGGGAGCAACGGCCTTACGTCTGCCCGGCATGATGTGCTGGCCCATTATCTCGCCGACAAATACCCTGAGAGCTTTGACCCTGCCATTGATCGTAGCCTGATTTACAGCGGTTCGAAAAAGCTAACTGACGAAATTGCCGTTGGTTCTGGTGAAAATGTAACGGTTGGCCAACTGATTCTTTCGCCAACGAGAACCTATGCTCCGGTTGCCAAAGCACTACTCGATGAGCTACGTTCGCAAATCCACGGCATGGTGCATTGTTCCGGCGGAGCGCAGACGAAAGTACTTCATTTTATTGATGATCTGCACGTTATAAAAGACAACCTGTTTCCCGTGCCGCCTTTATTTCAACTGATTCAGCAGGAGAGTGGTACGAGTTGGCAGGAGATGTATAAAGTCTTTAATATGGGGCATCGACTGGAAGTATATCTACCCGAAAACATGGCTCAGCAGGTTATCGATATATCCAGATCGTTTGGTATTGACGCTCAGGTAATTGGACATGTAGAGGCTTATGCAGGCAAAAAAGTCACTATAAAATCTGAACAGGGTACTTTTTTGTATTGATTCTCTTGTGAAAACGAGATAAGTAGCTAGATTGCAGGTGTTAGTGACACTTTGTTCGATCACATCTGGCTATGAAACTATCGTTCGCACTTTTAACATTTGTGTTCTTTGCCTGCTTCCATTTCTCTAAAGCACAAACGATAACTCCTTTTACAGCGATCTGGAGTTTTGACGGGAACCTTAGCGGGGTATCATCTTCACCCAATGTAGTTGCAAATGCAGCTTCTGTCATGGGCATAAGTATTCCCAATGTAGGAGGCTTCCCTAATGGTCAGTTTGGTCAGGCGGTAAATCTCAGGAATTGGAATGACCCAAATTGTGGTGTAAATGAATACCTTGAAATTTCGGTAGTACCGTTAAATGGGGGGTTACTAACTTTAAATAAACTTTCATTTTATTTTAGCCGCTCCACTAATGGGCCTCGTGAAATACGAGTAAGGCATAGCCTCGATAATTTTGCAAGTGACATATATATTGGGGCAATTACTGCACAATCTCCTCCTTACCAATCGCAACCTATAACGTTATCAAGTACAAATCCTGCTTTTGCTGATAACCCTAATCCAATATCGTTTCGTTTCTACGGTTGCCAAGCAGATGAGGGGCGTGGTTCAATGCATTTGGATGAAATTGTGATTAATGCCCAAATACTCCCCGTTTCGCTCGTTTCCTTTACGGCCAAACCGCAGGGCGATCATGTTCAGATTAGCTGGGAGACAGTGCAGGAACGTAATGCCGATTGTTTCGAGGTTCAACGTAGCTACGATCTGGGAGAGTTTACAACCGTTGGCCGAATCGCAGCTAAAGGAGCTACTGACCAACATCACTATTACGGCTTCACGGATCAACGACCGCTGGACGGAGCCAACTACTATCGCTTAACGCAAATCGATACAGATGGGCAGGCTTTACACTCCAAAATTGTTGCGGTGGTAATGGATGAGGTTACGCCATCTATGGAAGTGCTGGGAAATCCAATTGATGGGCAGATGATTCGAGTAGCAATGCGCAACATGGCTAAGGCTACATTTCATCTGACAAGTCTGGCAGGGCATGAACTCCCGCTGGCATCGGACACACAATCCGACGGCTCCATGTTATTGAAACCCGCTCAACCCCTCACTCAGGGAATTTACCTGCTCCGGGCAGAACTGAATGGCAGACAGCTTATTCAGAAAATTGTCGTGCGATAAAGTAAACAAACACATAGCCACCAGATTCAGTACGATCCGGTGGCTATGTGTTTACACCAATACGGCTTCCTGCTCGCTGGTCGCTACGGTTTTGGCCTGTACGCTGGGTGGCAACAGCTTATACAACACGGGCGTCACTACACGCGACAGTAATGTGCTGGAAATCAGACCGCCAATCAGAACCCATGCCAGAGGAGAGTAGAGCGGATTCCCTTCCAGTGCCAGTGGCATCAGACCGCCAATCGCCGTAAGTGAGGTGAGAACAATAGGCACAAAACGTACTTCTCCAGCGTGTTCAATGGCTTCGATCAGAGGCATTCCTTCCTGTCGGAGCTGATTTGTAAAATCAACGAGTAGGATGGAGTTTTTGACCTCAATACCGATCAGCGCGATCAGCCCAATAACGGCTACAAACGAAAAGGGATTACCCGTGAAATAGAGGGCTAGCACAGCACCGATAATTCCTAATGGAATCACTGACAGCACAATCAATGTACTTTTAAACGTGCCAAATTCCAGCACCAGCACCGCAATAAAGCCGAAAATAGTGATGAGAATAATGGTGCCCAGACCACCAAATGATTTGGCGCGGCTCTCCAGTTCACCCGCCGTCTGGTAGCTGAAGCCAGTGGGAAATTTCATTTTGTCGAGCTTCGAGAGCACGTCATTGAATACGTTATCGACCAAATAACCTGTTTTGACGAAACCCGTAATCGTAACGTACCGATCTTTATCGTAGTGGCGGATTTGATTCGTACTGCTTTCGAATTCGAGGTCAGCAATTTGCCGCAAGGGTACAGCAGAGCCTGTTAACGTGTTAACATACAGATCGCTGAGCACGCGCTGGTCAGCTACTTTCCCTTTCGGCAGAGTTACATTGATGGTATAATCGTCGCCATTGGGTTCTTTGAAGGTTCCAACGTTAAGTCCCGCAACAGCAAGCCGAATTGTGCGGTTCACGTCGGCAATTGAAATACCTAATAACCCTGCTTTTTCTTTGTTGATGCGCACACGCAGGTCGGTTTTCTGGTTAGCCAATGGATTGTTCACGTAGATCAGACCCGGCGTTTTTTTGAATGCCGTTTCAACCCGTGATGCCATTACCTTTAGTGTATCGAGATTTTCACCGAATACCCGAATCGCAACCGGAGCTTCCTGATCCGGACCCTGCTCAAAATCTTTAACCTCAATTTTGGCGTTTGGATAGAGCTTGAAACGCTCGCGAAGTTTATCGATCATCACTCGTTTTTCGGCGGGCTCCATATCGACCAACTGCACATAAAACTGAGCGTAGTTTGGCGATTCGTTCCGTTGAACGATGTTGTAATAGATACGGGGTTGACCGCGTCCTACATTCGTCGTAACATATTTTACATCATGTTCCCGTTTCAATTCACCTTCTACGTAACGGGCAACGCGATCCGTTTCCGATAGGCTGGTCCCATCCGGCGTTTCGACATTGATCAGAAATTGAGGTTTTTCGGAGGCTGGAAACAGGCCAAACCCCACAATCCTGAACATATACAGCGCTCCTGTAAATAAAACACCCGCAAAAAGTAGCGTTACGACCGGGTGGCGAAGGCCCCAGTGCAGCAGACGACTATACGAGCCACTGATTAACCGCTTGAGGGCACGCATGAAAATGTTCCCTTCTGAATTGTGCTCTTCTTTCAGGATTCGGCTCGACAGGAATGGGACAATTGTCAGCGAAACCAGCAAGGATGCCAGAATGGTTGTGACAACGGCCATCGGCAGCGATCGGATAAAGTCGCCGGAGGCTTCGGGAAGAAAAAGAAGCGGTAAAAACGCCAGAATCAACGTTACCGTACAACCAATAACCGCCAGTGTGATCTGACTGGTTGCTTTGATAGCGGCTTCCCGTTTCGAATAGCCCTCACGCAGGTAACGCTCAATGTTTTCGACGACAACAATGGAGTCATCGACCAGAATGCCCAGGGCAACAATTAGCCCCACAATGCTTAACTGATTGATACTAAAGCCGAGGAAATCCAGCCCGGCCAGCCCAATGGCCAGCGATAAGGGAATCGAGATCATAACGACCACCGCAGCCCGGAGACCTAACGGGAGCAATGTCAGCGAAACGAGGAGGATCGCCAGCGCAAAATCCTGAACAAAGTGGTCGAGCCGCTTATTGACGCTAACCGTCTGGTCGAAATTTTTAACGAGACTGATGTGTGGTGGCAGCGTTTTCGCAAATCGATCAATGACCGGGTTCAACTGTTCACCGACCTTCGCGATATTCTCACCGATTTTTTGCCCTGCTGTTACCAGAACCGCCCGGTGGCCGTTCAGTCGGGTAATGTGACTTTCATCTTCATAGGTAAAATCGACGTCGGCAACATCACGCAGGTAGATGATTTTCTGACCGTTAGTCGAAACAATTGTATTTCGAATTTCGTCCAGCGACCGGTAATCGCCCGCTGTTTTAACGTTGAACTTGCGCGTCCCGGCCTGAATACTCCCACCGGGAATATTCAGATTTTCGGCTTGTAAGGCACCCAATACACGATTGACAGCTACGCCATTCTGGGCCATTTTTTCGATGTTCAACGCCACGCGGACAACCGAGGCTGGATAGCCCCAGTCTTCGGCATTTTTAAGATTCTTTATTTTCTCAAATTCCTCTTTCAACTTATCCGCATATTCACCCAATTCTTTCGACGAAGCCACCTCCGACAGGAGGGCCACCTGAACGATATTTACGTCTGTCGGTGAGAATTTTTTAATGTCGATCCGGTAGATATCGGTCGGCAATTCAGCTTTCAATGCATTTACTTCCCGGATAATTTCCTGGTATTTTTCATCCGGATCGACACTGTAGTCGTATTCAAGCCGAAATACGGCCAGACCATCATCCACATTGGTAATAACATGGTTCATGTTCTCAAGCGCATTGAACCGGGCTTCGCCGGGATCGACAACGAGTTTCTCCATGTCGAGTGCGTCGGTGCCGGGGTAAATGACAGCTACGGCAAAACTGGGGGCCGTAAATTCAGGGTCTTCGCCCCGAGGCATGTTCAGCAGCGAGTTGATGCCAAGTGCGGCTACGCCGAGAAACAGCACCAGCATGAACTGCCAGTTTTTGACAGAAAATTCGGATAAGTTCATAGCTTTTTCTGAACACAGAAGATCGAAGGACTTTACGGTGATTTCCGTGCGTTTCCGTTCGGCTGCCCTGCGTTTGCTTAAATGGTTATTTCACAACTACGCTTGATTCTTCCGTCAAATAGGCCGATCCGGCGGTCACAACCTCTTTTACACCCGTGAGCCCATTTGTCAACAGCACCTTATCGCCGTCCAGAAAACCAACCTGAACGGGTGTTTTGCGGACGTGAAACGGTCCCGCGCCCTGGTGACCATCAGTTAGCACATAGACAAAGCCATCTTTGCCGTTTCCTTCAACAATGGCTTCAACCGGCACTACAACATAACTCCTGCTTTGTGCAGGGACAAGCGTTACTTTGGCGAAGAGTCCAGGAGCAAACTTTACCCCGGAAGGACTGATGTGTACTTCCACTTCATAAAGTTTATTGACAGGATCGGCGGCCTGAGCAAGTTCGCTAATGGTGCCACTGAACGTTTTGTCGGGGTAGGCATCCAGTGTGATGCTAGCCTTATTGCCGAGCCGAAGCCGTGCCCAGTCTTTATCCGATACACCAACCCGCGCTACCCAGTCATTCGGGCGGCTTGACGAAATCAGGTAGACCGAGCCACCGGGGGCGATATACTCTCCGGCATTGGTAATTTTTCGGGTTACCGTTCCATCCACTGTTGAGCGGATCTGGGCGTAGTTGCGGTTAAACTGTGCGATCGTGAGGTTCTGCTTCGCTACGTTTGTGCCAGTCGTCGCGTTTTGAAGTTGCTCGAGTGTAGCTGCTGTATCGGCATACAGGCTTTTAACCCGGCCAAGGTCGCGTTCTGCTTTTTCGTTAGCGAACTGTGCCTGGCTCACCTGTGCGTTGATTTCGGTCAGATCGAGTGTCGCCAGCAATTGCCCTTTACGAACGCTCTGGCCTTCTTCCACAAACATTCGATCGATGATTCCCCCAACTTTGAAAGACATCCTGGCTTCCTGGGCTGATGAAACCAATCCCGAAGCCACCACCGGTTCGGCCCGTACGACCGTACTGACTGGCGTGAGTTTGATGGGAACGACCGCATCGTCGGCTGTCGTTTCGGTCGGGGGCGTTCCAGCCGGTTTTTGCTCGGCTTTACTGCCACACGCCCATAGTGCAACAGTTAATGAGAAGAATAGGAAGATGTGTAGTGTTTTCATGATTTTACGGAAAATGCGATAAGCAGAAAGGTGTTAATGCTCAGCAGAAGACACAGGGGCGAGTAAATCCGGGTGTCCAGATAGGCAAATCGGCTGTTGCGGACCCGTTTGAAAAAGCCGACATAGCGAAAATCGCCGATTGCCCGAAGTAAAAAAATGCCCGCCAGGAGCCAGAGCCCGTATCGATTTAACCAGTTCGGAATGAGTGAACCCGCTGCTGGGAGCCTGCCAATTTTGTATAGATAAAATAAGGCCATGCAGCCAAAAATGATAGCCACCGCCAGCGTAGAGAACGGCCCAGGTTGCAGGGTTTTTGTTCCATTGCGTTCAGGTACGGCTGCCCGTAGTCCCCAACGACCACCTAAGCCCCAATACATATGAATCCCACAAATCAGGAACAGGATCAGCGCATTTAACGAAGCGGGTATCATCGTAACTCTGTTTAGAAATGGATAAGCATCACTGTACGGCTACCGCCCGATCGAGCGCGGCCCGCTTCACGAGTACGTCCATGCGAGCCACAGAATGCTGAAACTGTGCCGTCAAACGGTCGTTCTGATAGCGCAAAAATTCGATGAGCAAGGCCTGCCCATTTCGATACTTGCTGTCGATAACCCGAAACGTCTGGTCGGCATTGAGCATACCGCTTTGGGTAGCCACCAGACTTTGGGTAGCGGCATCCAGATCGTAGTAGGCCTGTAAAACCTGTAGCTGGATCTGGCGTTGAACTTCTGCCAGCCGGGTTTGAAGGGCATTCGTCTGGATTTTCGCCTGCTGGATTTTCGAACGTTTTTCATAGCCCCGAAACAAATCCCACTGTAAACCCAACTGAGCAACTACATAGGCCTGATTCTGGAACGAGTAGCCAAAACCCTGAAAGCCCGTGTTGCCTCCTATATACACATTCGGTATTTTGGCATTGGCCTCATTGAGCCGCACTGCCGTCTGAGCGGCTCGTAATGAACCCCCTAACTGAGCCAGTTCCTGCCGCCCGTGTAGCGCCGTTTGCTGGAGATCGGTAAGGTTCTCTTTCGACTCCGGGAGAATTTTTACGAGCGATGAATCGACCTCTATTACCGCCGTCAGGTCGCGGTTAAGCAGAAAATTGAAGTAAGCGCGTGCCGTTTCGCGGTTCTTTTCAGCTACCGCCAGTTGTTGATCGACCTTACTAATCTCATAACGGGCCGAAGTCACGACTTCTCTGGTCGCCACGTTGTTGCTTACCAGTTTTTCGTTCAGACGTGCCAATTCCTGAAGCACTTTATGCGAATTCTCGAAAATCTGAATGGCATCGAGCGTTTGCAGGTATTGGTAATAAGCGGTGGCAATGTTGTACCGCAATTCGTTTTCGACCACCCGCTTCCTGGCTTCCTGTGCTGATACTAACTCTTTTTGAATGAGGTAATTATATTGAATATCGGTATTGAATAGGGCGTAGTTGACACTAATTTTTGTGTCGTGAAAGTTGTTGGGAGCAAGTAATTGATTGACGTTCTCGATGTTTGTCGGGAAACGGTCGGAACCCGTCAGTTGATTAAGGGTTTTATAGGCCGGATTGAGCAAATCGCCAACCGGAAACTCCAGTCGACGGCCACCCGCTGCCACAGAATAGGTTGGATTGAAGGCAACACGAGGGTAGAAGAACGACTTCGCCTGGTTGAGCGATTCGGTGACGCGGCTGATTTCGAGCGACTCCTGCCGAAGAGCCAGGTTATTAGCCAGTCCTTCTCGAATATACGTTTCCAGAACTGTCGACGGAACGGGCTGGGCTATCAGTGATAAGGGAAACAAGAACCCCAGATAGCGAATACGTCTGAGAATGAGTTTCATGATCATCTATAAGTTAATAAACAGTGTTTAGCATGTGGGTAAAAAAATTTACGGCTTTTGCTGTTTATAAGCCCCGCCGTAATGTGTCACAAAACAGGTTAAATGCATCGTCCATGATCAGCTGGCGGTCGCATTCTGGAAACATACCCAGCCGCTTGCGCAGAAATAGGGCTGTGTAACCGTGAATGGAACTCCAGATCATCATAGAGGTTGCCTGCACATTGTGTTGTTGAAAAATGCCTGCATCCATACACTCCTGAACAACCTGCATAAGGAGGCCAAATGCCTGATCACCTTCAACCCAATCTTCTTTATCCAGTTTATCCATTGGGGCTGTCATAATAAACATCAGATCAAAGAGTTCCGGGTTTTCGACAGCAAATCGGATATAAGAGCGACCCATGCCAACCAGTTTCTCAAAAGGGTCATTCAGCATAAGCAATGGCTGAAATTCTGAAACCATTTTAACGAAGCCGCGCTGGTGCAGGGCAAACAATAATTCATTTTTGTCTTTATAATACAGATATATGGTAGCCGGGCTATATTCGATTTCGTCTGCAATGTTTCGGATGCTGACTTTCTCATAACCATTGGCCAGAAAGAGCTTTTGGGCTCCATCCAGAATTAGCTTACGCATCTCCTCTCGCTCTCGTTCTTTCCGTTCTGTAATACCCATTGAGAAATATATTAACGATGCAAACTTAATGAACACTGTTTAGTAAGCAAATTTTATAACCTGTTTCCTGAAAATTATTGAGTATACGGTTGCTGTACCAGGTCAGCAATAATCCAATCCAAACCGACTATAAATTGATTTAATCCTGATAGCTCGGCTCAAAATAGAATATGCTCCAGTTTTATTGATGTTAATGTAGCGCGTTATCAACGAACATCTACGAATGAAAATAACGGAGTAAGCTTTTCTAAATCTTATTGTTAGTTAAATTATTGAGTGTTGGTTACACGAACTATTCGTTGGTTCGTTAGATTTGGGCAACGAACGATTGTCAGCGGGAAAGCAAGCTCCACCTCGGAATCACCCGGTTAATCTTTTGGCTTCATTCGTTATCTAACTGACAAATGCTAAAAGAACCACTAATCATGAACTGTTGGTTACGCCTGTCTCTAGTACTGTGGCTGACTTTGGGAGCATCGGTCGAAACATTCGCCCAGTTACCCAAAGGCTACACCATTGGCGATGCAGTAGCCGACTTTCGACTAAAGAATATCGATAGCCGAACCATATCACTTGGCGATTATCGTTCACAAAAAGGACTGATCGTTGTTTTTTCCAGCAACCACTGCCCTTTTTCGAAGGCATACGAAGATCGACTCATTGCGTTAGATCGAAAATTTGCCTCGCAGGGTTATCCGGTACTGGCTATTATGCCCAATGACCCGACTGCCTATGAAGATGATTCATTTGAGAATATGAAGAACCGCGCCCGCGATAAGGGCTACTCGTATGCCTACACGATGGACGAAACGCAGGGCGTTGCCCGGGCATTCGGGGCTACCCGAACGCCGGAAGTGTTTGTTCTAAAACAGACAGGCGGTCAATTTATTCTCGAATACATCGGTACGATCGACGATAGCCCGCAGGATGGAGGTAATGTGCAACGCCGGTACGTTGAGGAGGCAGTTACCAGTCTGCTGGCGGGTCGGCCTGTTCAGTCACCATTGACAAAGCCGATTGGTTGCGCGATTAAATGGAAGAATTAATAAGAGCAAGGACGTACGTTTCATTGTTCTAATGGTGTTCGCTGCCTCGTGCTACGTTTCTTTTCTGGCACGTCATTTGCCAATCCGGTTTGTGACAATCAAACTACACGAAATCGTTATGAAAAAGTCTCAACTGGGTTTAACCCAACTCAAACACATTGCTGGCATGGTTATGCTGGTTGCGTCGCTGGCCCTTCTACAGGCCTGTGGCTCGGATGGTAAAAAAGAGTCACGTACAGAAGACGCATTAGAAAAAACGGGGGATGCGATTGAAGCGGATACCAAAGAGGCTACTGCCGACGCAAAGGAAGATTTAAAAGATGCTGCTGAAAAGGCCGACGAGAAAAAAGACGAAGCAGCCGCCGATTTTAAACGTGAGCGTGATGAGGCTGTGGCTAAAATGAATGTTCAGAAAGAGAAATTAGACGCTAAAATTGATGAACTGCGCGCGGATATAAAGCGCAGTGGGGCGAAAGCAAAGGCAGAATCTAAAGAACAGCTGGCCAAACTCGAAGATGAACGTAAAGAGTTAGGAAACGATATCGACAAGGCGAAAAACGCGACAGTTGATGCCTGGAAAGATGTAAAAGTTGGTTTTAAACGCGCCGGCCGTGAAATAGGTGATGCTTTTGATAAGGCTGGTGATAAACTGGATAAAGACAAAAACTAAGTGCTTGTATAAAGAGTCACGTCACGGTCTATACCTTGGGTTTGATTAACCGACAAATGGTACTTTGCGGACCGACTTCGCACAATAAAATGGCAATAAAAAATACCGATCCGCAAGTGTGGTCGGTATTTTTTATTGTGGAATTATGGGGTGATTTCTCTACGAGAGCTTATATGGTTTTTGCACACTCCCATTGAGGTGACTTCCCTGCATAATTTTTTTATGGCTGCTTACATAAAGGGAGCATCTACTAAAGAAAATATGTAGGAGTTATAGGCGTTTCTATGCTTATGTCATCACCCGTCGTTACGGTCACAGTTTTTCATTATCGACCTCTTGCCCGATTTCACGCGTTTGCCAACATGGGCCGTTTCCTGATGAAACCAGCTCGGAAAGATGGATTGCTGTTCAGTAAGCTAATGGGTAGCGGGAAAAACTTTGGTCTGATTCCTGATTTTTCAACGTACGTTTTTTTAGCCGTTTGGGAGAACGACACCTTCGCTGACGCATTTTCGCAAACGCATACCTACCAACTTCTCCAAGCAGGAGTTGCTCAATCGGGTACACTTTATCTCCGGCCCCAACGTACACATGGCTTATGGAATGGCCAAAACCCGTTTCTGCCGATTCCACAAGCCTTTACGCCGGGTCATTTACCTGAATCTCCGGTAGCCGTGCTCACACGGGCTACCATTCATTCGTTTGCTCTGCTGGATTTCTGGCGACATGTGCCACAGGCTCGCCAACGGCTTCACGATCATCAGGATAACCTATTGTTTGGCATTGGCGTAGGCGAAGTGCCACTTGTTCAGCAATGTACGATTAGCATCTGGCGAAATTCAGCGGCTGTCGAACAATACGCCTATCGCCAGAGTGGTCATAAAGAAATCGTCCAGCTGACACGGCAACGGCAATGGTATCGGGAAGAATTATTTGCTCGTTTTTCTGTACTGAAAGCAGAAGGTGCGCTATTTGCAGACATTCAGCAGGTAATGTCTACTAACTAGCGCCAAATCCGCTTGTATTCCAGCGGGGAAAATTGTTATTTTGCGGGCTAAATTGTACGTATAAAGCGAAATGTCTGTCATTAACAAGATCAGAGAACGTTCAGGACTGGCCGTAGGCATTATCGCCGTCAGCCTGATTCTGTTCATTGTGGGGGGGGATTTGCTCGGCGGCCGTAGTTTGCTGTTCGGCGGAAACCAACAGAAGGTTGGCGAAATTGCTGGCCAATCCATTGATTATCAAGAGTTCAATGCCAAGGTTGACGAACTCCGGGCGCAATTTGAGCAACAAACGGGCCGTGCTCCTGCTGAGCAGGATATGGGCCAGCTCCGCGAACAAGCCTGGAATCAGTTACTGTTTGAAATTGCCTATCAGAAAGAGTTCGATAAACTCGGTCTGAAAGTGTCGCCCGAAGAACTGGTAGACATGGTACAGGGTAATAACATCAGCCCAGCCGTTCGGCAGGCATTTACGAACCCCCAGACGGGCGTATTCGATAAAAGCACCATTATCAATTACCTGAAAGGGTTAAAAAACCTGCCCCCACAACAACAGGCGGCCTGGGCAAGCTTTGAAAAAAATCTGAGTTCAGATCGGTTGCGTGAGAAATACGAGAGTCTGATGCGTTTGTCGGTATTTGCCACAACGGCCGAAGCGCAGAAAGAATACCAGGCTCAAAACTCGAAAGCAGATGTGAAGCTCCTGTTTGTGCCCTACTACACCATCAACGATACGACGGTGAAGGTAACGGATTCGCAATTGCAGGATTACCTGAACAAGCATAAAGACGAGTACCCAGGTGCCAATACCCGCTCGCTTCAGTATGTAACGTTCTCGGTGGCTCCCTCAAAAGAAGACAGTGCCACGCTTTACAATCAGATCAAATCATTGGCTCGTGGTCTTGGCGCTGCTCAAAATGACTCTGCCTTTGCGCTTCAGAACAGCGATGTTCGGGTGCCGCTATACATAACAGCCGGTGAAATGCCGGAACAGCTTCGTTCTTCGATTCCGACATTCTCGCCGGGCGGTATTTACGGCCCATTCCGCGAAGGAAATACATACTTCATTTATAAGTATGGCGGTAGCAAGAAAGATACCAGCTTTACGGCTCGTGCCAGCCACATTCTGATTCGTGCAACGGCTCAAACCGATTCGGCTAAGGCTGATGCTCGTCGGAGAGCGGAAGGTATTCTGAAGCAGATTCAGGGCGGTGCAAGCTTTGAGGCTCTGGCTCAGACCAATAGTGCTGACGGATCGGCTCAGAACGGTGGCGATTTAGGCTATTTTAAAAACAATGGCCAAATGGTGAAACCCTTTGAAGCAGCTGTTTTTGGTACTACATCTGCTGGCCTGATACCTCGTATCATTGAAACCGATTTCGGTTATCACATTATTAAAGTAACGCAGCCTAAGACCGATGTGCTTTATCGCATCGCTGGTATTGGCAAAACGATCGCACCAAGCCAGACAACACGCGACGAAGCCTTACGCAAGGCGGACCAGTTCGCTGCTGACGTGCGTACCAAAGAAGCGTTCAACGCTAAAGTGAAGGAAGATAAATCGATTGTTGTTGCTACCGCCGATCGAGTTCCTGAAAATGCCAGCAATATTAATGCATTAGCTGATGCCCGTTCGATCGTTCGCTGGGCATTCGATGACAAAACCGATCTTAACTCGGTATCCGAACCGTTTGAAGTTGGTGATCAATATGTAATTGCTGTTTTGACCAACAAGACCGATAAAGATGAGGTAAAGGTTGAGGACTACCGGGCTGAGTTGACTGCTAAAGTTCGGAATGAACTCAAAGGTCAACAGATCATCAGTAAGCTTGGCAATGCCAGCGGTACATTCGAAGCGATTGCTCAGAAATACGGATCTGGTGCTTTGGTTGAAACTGTAGAAGACGTAAATCTGGCAACCGGGTTCCTGCGTAGCGCCGGAGTTGACCCTGTTGCCTTAGGTACCGCTTTCGGTCTCAAGCCAGGAAAACGCTCGAAGCCGTTCGCTGGTGAGGGTGGTGTGTTAATGGTAGAAACGACCCAGTTAACACCTGCTCCTGCTGTTGCGGATTATGCGCTCTACAAAACACAGATTCAACAGAACAATACATCGCGTACAGGATTCTACATTAACGAAGCTATCAAAGAAGCCGCTAAAGTAGAAGATCGTCGCGCTAAGTTCTATTGATAAGCGATAGCTCAATACCACAAAAAATGGCCCATAGACAGTCTATGGGCCATTTTTTGTGGGTAGTTGCTAATTTCCGGACTACGAAAATACCTGTTCTTTCAAATAGGCAACCATCTTGGTCAGCGCGCGCGACCGATGGCTTATTGCATTCTTCTCCTGAATGCTCATTTCGGCAAACGTACGGTCATGGCCATCGGGTAAAAAAACGGGATCGTAACCAAACCCGCCTGCACCACGCGGTTCCAGTAAGATCTGCCCTTCGACAATCCCTTCAAACTGATGCTCGATACCATGAAGGAGAAGCGTAAAGACGGTAATGAATCGTGCCTTCCGGTTCGCTTCTCCGTCTAAATTCGTCAATAACTTTTTAATATTATTTGCCGCATCACGACTACCGGAATAAAAAGCACTATCGACACCCGGTTCGCCGTTCAGGGCTTCTACTTCAAGTCCTGAATCGTCAGCAAAGCAGGAGACACCAAAATTAATCCAGACATAGTCAGCTTTTTGACGCGAATTGCCAGGAATTGTTCCCGTCGTTTCGGGTAATTCGTCGGTGCAGCCAATATCGCTGAGCGTTTTGAGTTGAAATGCATCGCCTAGCCAGGCCGATACTTCCTCTAATTTGTGTTGGTTGTTTGTTGCAAAGCAAAGCTCCATAAGCAAAAGAAAAGCCGTTCGAAGGTAAAACTACGAACGGCTTTTGTAAGAACGAAAAATAACGGAATTGATTACCGGCCTGGCTGTGGCATTCCCGGTTGTGGCATTCCGGGTTGACCAGGTTGTCCTTTTTGAATATCTACCAGTTCAATATCAAACAGCAATACAGAATTTGGTGGAATACCCTGATTACCACGTGGGCCATAAGCCATTGTGGATGGAATAATCAGCGTGGCTTTTTCGCCTTTGTGCATTTTCATGACACCTTCTTCCCAACCAGGAATTACCTGACCGACACCAACCGGGAACTGTACGGGTTTGCCACCTGCCTGCGGATTCGTTTTAGAACTGTCGAATACTTTGCCGTCCAGCAGTTTACCCGTGTAATGCACCTGTACAACGTCGCCACGAGAGGGCGTAGGTCCACCACCCGGTTGAGTAACTACGTAATAAACGCCTGATTCGGTCTTCTGGGCTTTACCTGCCAAACCGTTTTTGGCAACGTAATTCTCGATGGTTTTAGCATCGACCCCTTTTTGCTTTTCAAAGTCAGCAGCCTGAGACTTTTTGTACTCGTCTTCCGACTGCACATTCATGACTTTTACCGCGATACCAATGTCTGTACCTTTCTGTACCCCCGGAGGTAGTGGCTGCATAGCCCGTGTAAACAGCGAATCGGCGCTTACATAGAAGGTTGCGCTGTCACCTTTGCCAAGCATTGTGAGGCCTTCTTCGTAGCTTCCTTTAAATGGTGGGACTTGCAACAGCATCTGGAAGGGGGCGCCTTCTTTATGCGTATCACGCAAGACAGAATCTTTGTTGTTGAGCAGAGTCAGGTGAAGGCTGAGGATGTCACCGACTTTTCCTTTCCGAGGGCTGTCAGCCTGCTCATGGATTTGGTACTTCAGGCCGTTTTCCGTTACCTGAACGCGGTTTTTACCGCAAGCCGCTACTACAGCGACAATCAGGGCGGCTTTCCCGAAATTTTTAAGAGACATGAGAAAATACTGGTTTTTATGCTTAAAGTACGTTCGCAGTTTGTGATTTTTAATGTTTATGCCGGTCGGTAACTACGAACAACAAACCGCTCCGGCGGTCCGGCACAAACCATTTCTCAGACAGTCTCCAGCAACTGTTGTTGATACTGAGGGAGTATTGTTAAAAGTTTTTTCTCGGTTTCGGCCAACGACAACTTAGATCGTCCACCGGCAGCATTTCGATGGCCTCCGCCATTAAAGTGTTTGCTTGACAGCTCGCGAACTGAAAAATCGCCGATTGAACGAAAAGAGAGACGAATTTCATCGTTACGGTCAATCAAAATTGCAGCCATCACCACGCCTTCTACCGACAGTGCATAGTTGACCATGCCTTCCGTATCGCCCGTTTTGGATCGATACTGCTTTAGTTCGGCGTCAGTTAGGGTGATATAGGCAAATTTATACTCGGGTACTACTTTCAACTTTTCGTTTAGGACATAACCTAATAGCCGAAACTTATCAAGCGATACATTGTCGAAAATACGTCGGTGAATGCTGCTTACATCGATCTTAAGATCGAGCAGCTCAGCCGCCATGCGATGCACATCACCGGTTGTATTCGAGTGGCGAAAAGAACCCGTGTCGGTCATCAGTCCCGAATACAAACACTCGGCAATAGGAATGTCGAGTAGATCTTTGTCGCCTAACTGCACAATTAGCCGGAAAACAAGCTCGGCGGTGGCAGCAGCACTTGGGTCCCAAAGAGCCAGGTCAGCGAATGCTTCCGGTTCGAGATGGTGATCGATCAGGATCTTACGGGCGCGTGACTGACGCACCATGGGCGCCAGATCGCGGATGCGGTCCAGGCTCGAGAAGTCGAGACAAAAGATCACATCGGCCTCTTCCATTAATTGGGCCACTGTTACCCGAACTTTCTCGTCGAAGGCAATGACGTCATCATTACCCGGCATCCAATACAGATTTTGCCCGTAGTCGGTAGGGGTGACAACTGTCACGCGGTGACCTTTTTTGCGGAGGTAACCCGCCAAACCCAGCGATGATCCCATAGCATCAGCGTCAGGATTCTGGTGAGTTGTAATCAGCACAGTTTGGGCGGTACCACTCAGCGGTTGTCCGATAACTGCACCAATTGCTTCAATATCTTGCATAAACAAACAGCCGAAGCCGTAATCGAAACCCAAAAGTACGAATAATTTGGATATCAGTGGGCTAATTGACCTACATGGCATTTCGGGTAAAGTGCTTACCTTTGCGCCCAAATAAAATTTGGAAATAATCCCTGATGGCTACGAACCAAACGTTCACCATGATTAAGCCCGACGCAGTAGAAGGCGGGCATACTGGAGCAATTATTAAACTGATTGAAGAAGCAGGCTTCCGTATCGTTGCAATCAAAAAGACTCAGCTAACGCCTGAGCGGGCTGGTCAATTTTACGCCGTTCACCGCGAACGCCCGTTTTATAACGATCTACGGGCCTATATGTCTTCGGGAGCGATTGTACCCATGATTCTGGAAAAAGAAAATGCGGTTGCGGATTTCCGTAAATTGATTGGTGCTACGAATCCGGCACAGGCTGAAGAAGGGACAATTCGCAAGTTGTATGCCAAGTCAATTGAAGCAAACGCGATTCACGGCTCTGACTCGGATGAGAATGCCGCAATTGAGGGAAGCTTCTTTTTTGCTGCAACAGAGCAATTTTAGTCTGAACGGTGATCAGGCTGATTAAAGGCTATTCATAGAGTAATCAGCCTGGTCATAATCCAAAACGCTTCTCATAATACTTGCAAAATTCCTTCAGGGCGCATATTTCGCACTTAGGTGTACGGGCGAGGCATACATATCGTCCATGTAAAATAAGCCAGTGATGAGCTTTAGGGACGTATTGTTTCGGAATGTGGGCCATCAATGCTTTTTCAACGGCAAGTGGCGTTGTTGCAGTTAGTGGAGCAAGCCCCAGCCGATGTGAGACACGAAAAACATGCGTGTCAACGGCCATTGTCGGTTCATTATAGACGACTGATAAAATGACATGGGCCGTTTTTCGGCCAACGCCCGGCAATGTCTGCAACTCCTCAACGGTTGCCGGAATTTCTCCCCCAAAGCGTTCCATTAACACTTTTGCCATCCCGACCAGGTGCTTTGCCTTGTTGTTGGGATACGACACGCTGCGGATGTAGGTAAATACTTCATCAACCGAGGCAGCCGCCAGCGATTCTGGCTCCGAAAAGCGAGCAAAAAGAGCTGGAGTAATCTGGTTAATTCGCTTATCCGTGCACTGAGCCGATAAAATAACAGCAACCAGCAACTCAAACGGGTTGCCGAAATTTAATTCTGTTTTAGGCTCCGGATAATGCTGGGTAAAATAATCGAGAAATCGCTGGAAGCGTTCTTTTTTTTGCATACAAAAACGACCTTAAACACCGGATAACAGATCATAGCCAGTTAACAAGGCTGCGATCTGTTATCCAATGTCCAATGTCTGGAATACAACAAAACCCACTAACTCGCTACGAATGACGCAGACGGGTTGGTGGGTTTGCCGGATGGTGTTTGGAGTAATTCAGAATGCTCTGAACCGTACTTTTTCGGGGTTGACGTTCAATTTTATTCATCAAAGCCCGTAGTTCGAGGGCTTCGAGAAAGAACGTCATCAATTCCGGTTCAGACATCATGGCGTCTTCAATGAGCAGGTTCTCCTCTGGAGAGGTCTCCTCATAGACGTACCGGATTACATCATCTTGGGTAAATGTTTTTATCATAACTCAGCGAACGTTTGCTCAGTTGTTTGCGCAGATTAATCAGCGCATAACGCATACGTCCCAAAGCTGTGTTGATGCTGACTCCGGTTGCATCGGCAATCTCCTGGAAACTCATTTCCTCGTAGTGCCGCATAATGAGCACTTGACGCTGTTGTTCCGGCAATCGCTGAATCAGTTCGCGCAAATGCTCGTGTGTTTCCTGGCGAATTTGCAATGATTCTACCGAATCTTCAGCAAACTCAAGCGTATTAAACACACTGCTTCCGTCTTCAAACACCACACTGGGGTAGCGTTTATCTTTTCGGAAATAGTCAATGGCCAAGTTGTGAGCGATGCGGATAATCCAGGGTAGAAATTTTCCCTCCTCGTTGTATTTACCAGACTTAAGCGTGTCCACCGCTTTTATAAAGGTGTCCTGCATTAAATCTTCGGCCACGTACTGATCTTTGACGATCAAATAAATGGTAGTGTAAATCTTCGATTTGTGCCGCTGCACTAATTTTGCAAAGGCTTTTTCATTACCACGGATGTACAGGGAAATCAACTCACTGTCGTTTACCTGGGCTTTTTCCATTTTCAGTAAGACAATTAGGTAACGTAGAGCTGTGTTCCGATAGTGTGTGCGGGGGTTATGTTTTTTTATAAATTCTGGTAATGCAGGAATCAAAGTAAAGCGTTTACAGGCTCATTTGCAAATGAATAGTGCAAAAAATTTGCCAAACAATCGTTAATCTTTGGGAAATTTCGCGTATTCAGCGGAATTTATTGCAAAACGACATTTTTAGTTTAAAATACTTATTCAGAGAAAACTTTGTACTTACGCAAGAAAGTATTTTATAGATTCACTTTGGTGGCAAAGTGTTTAATTTTATTAGTAAAAAAATCAGATATTTATTTCACGGCTATTAATCAAAATACTTAAAATTGACTGGTTAGCTATAATTTAGGGTAGAAATGTAGAAGTTTTTTCGGGGTAAACGCTTGATTATCTGCTTTCCGTATTTACTTTTAGCATCCATATCGGCGGAGTCTCTGTTTGCGTAGTGGTCTATGAGAAGTTTGGCAATCTGGATTATACTATTCAGTCGTGTTGGGTTGTGCCTGGCACAAACGCGGCCGCTATTGCCTGACCCAAACTTTGATCGTCGCAGCGATCAGCAATACATGGATAGTCTGCGGTCTCTGGGCCAGCAGCACATCCGAACCGCTGAGCGTTTATCGCGTACGTTACGTAACGATACTACGCAGCTGGAAGGGTTACGTTACCTTGCCGTTGTGTTTAAACAATGGCGTAATCCCCCTGGCGACAGTAGCCTTTATTACGCGACCAAACTCGTACAGCAGGCCCGATTACTTCACAATGATCTTTACCAGGTCAGGGGGTTGATGCTGGAAGAGTTCTATTATCGAGTCCGGAAAAACGATTACCCGAAAGCATTACAAATTAATCAGCAGGCATCACTCTTGGCCGCAGGATTGCCCAAAACCAGTTCGCCCCTTTGGCAGGTGGAAATGAATATGGGTGATATTTATGTAATGCTGCGCGATTATCCTAAAGCACTCCAAAGCTACCAGACGTCTTTAAGAATGCTTCCGCTGAATACGCTGGTTTCCAGACAGAATCGAAAACTGTTGATGGCTCAGGTTGTCACACAAATCGGTGAAGTCTATGAACGGCAGAAGAAGTTCGATGCCGCCCGTATTCAGTTTGAAGAAAGTCGTCGCTTAAATCGGGAAACGACCTCGCTCTCGAATATTATTTATGCCGACGAACGGCTAGGCGATTTTTATAATACACGCCATCAGCCCGAAAAGGCTATTCCTTATTACGAAGAAGCATTAGTTGGCTGGAAACAATTAAATAGCGCCGTAGGAGAGGCATCTGTATGGGCGCGTCTGGCAGAGTGCTTTGTGCAGATAAAAAATGTTCCATTAGCCATTTCATATGGCGAACGGGCGATGGATGTTGCCCGGCGCCAGGAAAACCTGCGGATACGGCAAATGGCCAGTCAAGCCCTATATCATGCTTATAGAGCAGATGGTCAAACCGAGAAGGCGCTAATTCAGTTCGAAGAATTTAACATGGTTAAGGATAGCCTCAACAAGCAAAAACGAGTGGAGGAAACGCTGGCCCTGCAAAATGAATATGCTATTCGGCTGGTGCGCGAAGAAGCCGAGAAAAATCAGTTGATTCAGCAACGTGAGCTGATGGATGTTCGGCGGCAGGCCGAAATTGCCCGCCTGCGGGCTGAAGCTGAACGGGAGCAGATTGCAGGTGAAAACCGGATGAACCAACTTCGCCAGCGTATCGAGACCGAGCGTTTGCGGGCCGATTCGCAACGGAGCCGGCTTGAGCAGCGGGCCCGCATTGAATCACTGAGTCATACGATTGAGCAGGAGTCGCTGATGCGCTTATTTTTGGTGAGTGGATTGGCGATGCTACTGATCTTCGTGGCTGTTTATTACCGAAAAAGCCAGCTTATTGCCCGTCAGAAGCAGGAAATTGAGGGGCTAAATCGGGGATTAGAAGATAAAGTAGCCGAGCGTACTGTAGAGCTAAAGCTTGCGAATGATCAGCTGCGTGCCAAAAACCGGGAAATTGAAGAGGCTCTGCTGCGTGGGCAGACGCTCGAACGGAAGCGGATGGCTGCTGACCTGCACGATAGTCTTGGTGGACTGCTGGCAGCCATTAAAGTTAGTCTGTCTGCGTTGAATCCAACCCAAATGCCCGAACGGGAACAACAGATTTACCGTAATCTGTTGGGAATGACCAAAGAGGCATTTGCTGAGGTTCGTTATCTGTCCCATAATTTACAGCCCGACGAATTAGAAAAACAGGGTTTATCGGAAGCGTTGAAACGGTTGGTCAATAAGCTTAACTCATCGCAACAGGTTACGTTTCGATTAGACAACACGCAGCTTCCTCGGCTGGACAAAACCACCGAGTTTAACTTATACTCGATCTGTATCGAACTATGCAGCAATATTCTGCGCCACTCGGAGGCCACAGAAGCGGATATTATTTTCCGACGATTCTCAACAGAGTTGAATATGATCGTGAAAGATAATGGCTGCGGTATGGACCCCGCCGATGCCAGCGGTATGGGATTGCGGAATATTCAGGCCCGTATGGACGCCATTCGAGGGCGCTATGAGGTCCACTCGGGGGCCAATGAAGGCACTACGTTCATTTTCATTCTGCCTACATCGTCAGATATGGCTCCTCCATTGCCTGCTTAGCTGCTTCATTTTCCGGATTGACAAGTATAGCTCTTATCGTTTTGAATACGATTAGCGGACTTTTACTGTCTGTCCTGATCTTTAACCGTTCGACTAAAAAAACAGCCAGGGCTCCTTTTGCACGCTTATTTTTGGCATGCCGATTCATGATCTGTTATGCCGCCCGCCCTGTTACGCTATTTTTTTATCGTATTACTACTTCCCTGTAAACTAGTTGCACAGACCTCTACGGTCATTGTTCCTAATACGGAACAGTCGGATGGCGTTCAAGGTGATTCGATTCGGGAAGATGCAACTCCAGTTGGTGGGCAATCGGTTATTTTTTCTCCGGCAAAAAAACGCCGGGTTATTCAGGCAACAGAAATCAGTGAACGCCTGAAAATTGATGGCCATCTGGAAGAAGCTGCCTGGAAACAGGCCAAATCCGTTCGGAGATTTATCCAGGTAGATCCGAAACAGGGGAAGGCCGCTTCCTTTGATACTGACGTTCGGGTGCTCTTTAACCGGAACTTCCTATACATTGCAGCCATAAACCAGGACTCATCGGGCCGAAAAGCGCTGCGTGTACCAAACTTCAAGCGTGATTTTTCGGCACAGTCGCATGATCTGTTCGGTGTATCGATCGATGGATTTAATGATCAGCGCAATGCCATGGCTTTCTCAACCAATCCATATGGTACGCAGCGTGATTGGCTATCCTTTGACGATTTTCTGTACGATATGGACTGGGATGGTCTTTGGAAAGTCCGCACGAGCCGAACAGACTCAGGTTGGGTAGCCGAAATACAGATTCCATGGCAGACGTTACGGTACGCCCGATCGGCAGACTCGACGCAATCGTGGGGGATTAATTTTTCCAGAAATCGGCGTTTTTCGAATGAACTATCAGCCTGGTCGCCCTATCCGAGGGCGTTTACGTCAACTCGTATGGCCTATGCCGGACTAATTACCGGCTTGAAGCCACCGCCCCCGTCGCCAAATATTCGCGTTCAGCCCTACACACTCATTGCCGACGATCGTTACAACGGCTCAGAAGTGGGAAATCGGGGAAATACGAAGCTAAAAATAGGAGGTGATCTTAAGTGGGCGATCAACCCAAACACAGTTCTGGATGTGACCCTGAATACCGATTTTGCCCAGGCTGATGTTGATCGGCAAGTCAACAATCTCACTCGATTTTCGGTGCTTTTTCCCGAACGGCGGGCTTTCTTTCTGGAGAATGCCAGTTTATTTGGCGCTGGTCTGCCCGGAAATGCAAATACGGGAGAGGGTGGTAGCATGGTGATTCAGCCGTTTTTCAGCCGGACAGTTGGGCTTGCTACCCTTCCTGACGGCACTAGTGCTCCCGTTCCGATTGATGCTGGAGCGCGACTGGTATATCGATCGCTCAATCGGAACTATGGTGGAATGTATATTCGGCAGCGCGGTATTCCGGGTAGCCCCGCCACTGATTTTGCAGTGGGGCGTTACGTCGAAAATGTTGGCAAACAGAATCGCATCGGCGGCTTGTTCACAATTAAGAATGTGCACGATGAAGACAGTCTTAAAGGCCACCAAAATGGCACGTTTGCTCTTGATGGTTTTTTCAGGCTGGGACAGTCTCTATCCTATAGCGCCATGGTTATTGGCTCAATCACATCGGGTAATAGCGATCAGGGAATGGCCGCTTACAGCCAGCTTACCTATCGCTCAAATCAGGTAGTCGGTTGGTTAACCCAATCGATCGTGACGAAGAGCTTCAATCCTGAGATGGGATTTGTCTCTCGCAGCGATGTAATTGCCACTACTCCGGGTTTTTATTTAGTGAACCGGGCCAAATGGTTGCCTAAATGGGTTCGTAATTTCGAGCCGGGCTTCTTTGTGGAGCTTTATCACAAAGCCTCAACGGGCTATTTACAGGAAGCTCAGTACAATGCCAATCCAATCTGGCTGACGTTTCAGAACGGAGGTAACTTGGGGCTGTTTGTGAAACCAACCTTTCAGCGATTAGATGATGGCGATTACCGGCCGCTAGACCTCAGCATTGCATCGGGTAAATACCGCTACGTTCGTTATCAGGCTATGTTTAACAGTGACCCGTCGAAGAAGGTATCGTATCAATTTTCGGGTGAAACGGGTCGGTATTACGATGGTCGATTAAATTATGGCCGGGCCTCGCTGATTCTCGCGCCAATACCGCACGCGGCTTTTACCCTAAATGCTGAGGTGAATGAGTTTAAGGATGTTGGCGAGTATTCGGGAACAATTAAGCTGTATAGTATTGAAAGCCGTCTGGCTGTGAATCCGCGGTTACAGTTGATCAGCTTTTTTCAGCGGAATACGTATACCGATAAGGACGTGTGGAATATCCGCCTGGCCTGGGAGTTTCAACCACTATCGTTCCTCTACATAGTTTATAACCACGGAACCTACGCCGGATCAGTTCGGACGATGGATCGCCAGCAGGAACAGCATATTATCGGCAAGTTGTCGTATCTAAAACAGTTTTAACTAGTGACTTTAGGTTAAGAAAGCGCGAAAGCCACTCCCGGATTGAGGAGTGGCTTTTTTGTCTGTTATAAGCACATACTTCGTGGCTATATATCATGAATGCCATTCGGCTGAGTAATGGCATTCGTGGCCAATGTTAACTGGCTTACCGGCGTCCCCGGCCTCCGCGCCGGTTCTCACCTTTTGCCGCCGGACCATCACTACGCCGTGATGAAGACCGTCCCTGCGAAGCAGCACGACCCGTACTGCGTCGGCCCGACTGACGACTGGACCCCGTATCCTGAGCATGACCGGCTTTGTCGCTGACCAGCAAAAAGTCCATACTTCGGCGGGCAAGGTTTGTGTCCTTAACACGCACTTCTACCTGATCGCCGAAGGTGTACATCTTTTTGTGACGCTGGCCAATAATGCGATAGTTATCCTTATCAAATTCGTAGAAATCGTCGTTCAGATCCTGCATTCGAACGAGACCTTCGCAGTTGTTTTCCGTGATTTCAACGAAAATGCCAAACTCAGTGACGCCCGAGATGACTCCTTCAAACGTCCGGCCAGGGTCCATACGGCTCATGAACTCAACCTGTTTATATTTGATACTGGCCCGCTCGGCATCGGAAGCCATCTTTTCACGCGCTGAGGCATGTTTACACTGGTCTTCCAGCGGATCGCGCTCAACGGGTTTCCCTTTGTCCAGATAGTGTTGCAGCAATCGGTGCGCCATCATGTCAGGGTAGCGACGAATGGGGGAGGTGAAGTGCGAATAGCGCCGGAAAGCCAGCCCAAAATGGCCCAGGTCTTCGGTACTATACCGTGCCTTCGACATGGTTCGAACGGCTAATTGTTGCAGCATATTCGCTTCTGGCTTTCCTTCGATGCTGGCCATAAACCGATTCATCGAGCTGGATAAATGGTCGTCATCCAGTTTGAGTTTATAGCCCAGTCGACCGGCAAAGTCGGCAAACTGCTGTAATTTCTGATCGTCGGGCCCTTCGTGAACCCGATAAACCATCGTGTTTTCCTGTCCGCCTTTGTTTCGTTTCGACAACGAATGCACGAATTCGGCTACGCGCTTATTGGCCAGTAGCATAAACTCCTCAATGAGTTTGTTCGTGTCCTGTCGAAGTTTTGGATAAACCGACAATGGCACCCCGTTCTCATCGAGCTTAAACCGTACTTCAACCGTTTCGAAGTTAATGGCGCCCTGTTTGAAACGCTCATCACGCAGTTTATAAGCCAGTTCGTTCAGAAGTTGAAGTTCAGCCAGGTAATCACCTTTACTGTTGTTCAGAATATCCTGCGCTTCTTCGTACGAAAACCGACGATTCGAGTGAATAGCCGTTCGGCCAAACCATTCGTTCACAATTTTCGCGTCGGGCGTCAGTTCAAATACTGCCGAAAAAGTAAGCTTGTCTTCATTGGGCCGTAACGAGCACAGGCCATTCGACAATTTTTCGGGAAGCATAGGCACGACACGGTCTACCAGATAAACCGATGTGGCACGTTTAAATGCTTCTTCTTCAAGCTTCGAGCCGGGTAGAACATAGTGGGTAACATCAGCGATGTGAATCCCAATTTCGTAATTGCCATTGTCGAGCATCTGTACCGACAGGGCATCATCAAAATCTTTCGCATCAACCGGGTCGATCGTGAACGTCGTCACGTCGCGCATGTCGCGCCGTTTGGCCAGATCCTTTTTCTGAATTTTGGTCGGAATGGCTTCGGCTTCCTGCTCCACATCCTCCGGGAAATGGATAGGCAGACCAAACTCGGCCAGAATGGCGTGCATTTCCGTATTGTTCTGACCGGCCACGCCCAGCACCGTAACGACTTCGCCTTCAAAGCGCTGTTTACTGCTATGAGGATCGGGATATTTTGTCAGACGAACAATTACCTTATCGCCATCATTTGCGGCCCCGAGTTTTTCCTTGGAAATAAAAATGTCGTCGTAGATTTTCTTGCTGTCGGGTATAACGAAACCGTAGGTTGGCCATACCTCAATACGACCAACAAGTTCAGTGCGCCCGCGCTCAATGATGTTTGCCACTTTACCCTCGATTCGGCGCCCCCGGTTTCGCGAGTCCGTAAAGCGGACAACGCGCACCCGGTCGCCATCAACAGCTCCGGCAAGATCTTCGGTCGATACCCAGATATCGTCGTTACGATCGGCCCGGCTACCTGTGGGCGATGTCGGAATGACAAAGGCAAAGCGGGAATTAACGTGATCAACTACGCCCTCGATGAGGTTCGCATCTTCGTCGGCACGATAACTACCGTCAGCTTGACGGATCAACGAGCCTTCGTCGGTTAGTTCGCCGATAAGACCGTGTACGATCAGTTTCATTTTCCGGTCAAATACGTCGAAGTGTTCGAGAACCTGATCCTGCGTAAATGACTCGGCATTGTTAATTTGGAAAAACGCCATGAGGTCGTTCTTCAATTCGTCTAAATAAGAGTCAGCCTGTATAATTGGCCTGACTTTATTGGCTTGTTTGTCCAGACCCTTCTCCCGTGGGCGGGCCGTGGCTGATTTTCCGGTGCTGGAGCCTGCCCCTGCGGGCCGGGTCTCACCAGACCGGGAATATTTATTTTGTTTCGGTTTTCCGTTTCTCATCTAAAATTGCTCAACTCTATGGGTGAGCGAAAATGGTTAAACACAGAGCAGACTAACGATTTCACAGAGTTCACAGAGGCCCCTGCGTGCTCTGTTTGACTCTTTCTCTCTGTGTTTATGTAATCCGTCAGTCACTCATGACTATGTGCTCGTCGGCCACGAGCGGGGCACCTACCATGCGCATATACACCTGAACGAGCATGACCACTGAGTCGCGTGCATACTGCTCAATGCGGGGCCAGTCGTGTTCCCGGTAGTACACTTCGCTGGTGCGGTCGCCCATCCATTCGAGTGGGCGCGTTGGTATGTTCAATACGGCGGCAAGCAAATCGAGCGGTACGAAATGTCGCTTATCGCCGTACTGCCAGTGTTCCAGGGTATCCTTATGCAGGATTTCCCAGGGTTTTTTGCCTGAAATCTGTAACGCAGCGGGCAAGGGCAATCCATTGACCATCAGGCGTCGACACAGGTAAGGGAAATCAAATTCCTTGCCATTGTGGGCGCAGAAAATTAATTCTCCGGGCGGATATCGGTTAACGATGGTCAGAAACTCCTGCAGAATCGCAACTTCGTCGTCGTTACTGAGGAGTTTAACTTTCAGGTGTGGCTTATCTCCTTCGTCGAAAAATAAACCGCCAACTCCTATGCAGATAATTTTACCGAATTCGGCAAAGAAAGACGCCCGGCGATCGTACCAGCCAGCGGCCGAAATTTCTTCTTCACTCTTAAAGTAGCGGCTTTTTTCCTCCCACTGCCGCTGTAAACGTGGCTCTACCGACAGTAACGACGGTTCACCGGCTACTGTTTTGAGATCAATAAAGAGGAAGTTTTTTAGTCGACGTTTCCAGGAGACGGCTTGAGGCATAGGTTTTAGGAATGCGGACATCCTGCCCGCTATAGGCTTTTTCGGCAGGCAGGATGCGACAATAGCCGTTCTGACCGCTACTTACTCATGCAAAATCCCCTCCAGACCCAACGCAGGTACAGTAACGAGATTTTCTTCGACAATACTGTCTGGCACGAAGATAAACTTTTTGTCGAAAATCTGATCGCCAATAAAGTAGCTAACCCAATACTCGTTATTCAGGTGAAAAACGTCGGGCATGATGGACTCAACTACCTCATAGGCACCGGGTTGAACCTCCACGAAGAAATGCCGCAACGTGGATGTTTTCTGCTCCTCTTCGTTTAAAAGGCCATAACCTTTCGACGTTACGAACACCGTTTTGATCGGCACATCGTTCTGGTTGATCAAAAATACCTGCCAATCATATCCGCTTACTTCATTCTCTTTACGGGCAATTACTATCTGTACGCCCTCAACGGGCAAAAAATTGATGTCTTTTTTCATGTTCAGTAACGCGGATTTCCTCCCGCGTTTATGCCAACAAGGTGCGGGTAGAAACCCGCGTTACTAGATTCATTTCAAACAACTCCGCCAGATGCTCTCCAACGCGACTGGCAACTTCTTCCAGCGGAACAGGGCGTCCTACTTCCATGGCCAGCGACGTCACTGCTTTATCAGTAATGCCACAGGGGATAATATGGCCAAAATAACTCAAATCTGTATTGACGTTCAAGGCAAAACCATGCATCGTTACCCAACGGCTTGCTTTTACGCCCATTGCACAAATTTTACGCGGGTTAGCGCCACCGTCATAATCAAGCCAGACACCAGTCAGACCATCAATTCTGCCAGCATTGAGGCCATAATCGGCCAGTGTCAGAATAATGGATTCTTCCAATAACCGCATGTACCGGTGAATATCGGTAAAGAAATTATCTAAATCCAGGATCGGGTAACCCACCAACTGACCAGGGCCATGATAGGTGATGTCGCCACCACGCCGGATTTTAAAGAATGAAGCCCCAAATTCATGGGCAAGCCGAGCCTCGTCTACCAGCAGATTGTCTTCATGACCACTTGTGCCGAGGGTGTACACGTGCGGATGTTCACAAAACAACAGGTAGTTGGATGTAAGCTGTTGCTCATCCGAGGAGCGCGATCGATTCAGCAGTTTCTGATTGACAATGTCGGTAAATAAACGTTCCTGCTCATCCCAGGCCGCCTGATACTCAATCAATCCTAATTCCCGAACCTCAACTTGCTTATTGACGCGACTATTCATTGCTTTACAAAAAACGAAGCGGCCATACCGGCCTCCACTCTCTGAATAACAAGCAGAAAGGCAGATTTCGTTCGATTCGTAACTTGTTAACAAAGTCTATTAATGGCCCAACACAATGAAACCGGCAAGCAGGGCGAAGCTGAAGCGGTTCGCTATCTGCAAGAAAAAGGCTATGAAGTCATGGCCAGAAATTACCGCCACCAACACGCAGAAATTGACCTTATCGCCAAAAAAGGAAAACTACTTGTCTTCGTGGAAGTTAAAACGCGTACCAATCTTAGCTATGGCAATCCTGAACAATTTGTATCCTACACAAAATCCCGATTGGTCATGAAAGCCGCCGAGCATTATATCTTCGCACATGACTGGTTTCACGATATCCGTTTCGATATTATCGCCGTCGCCATGTCGGGCAATGAATTACGAATCACGCATATTGAGGATGCATTCTGTTGACTCTGATTGGTAGAACCTGCATTGTACTATCTTGTTTTCAACTAAATTATTTTAGTGCTATTTACGTTATTACAAAGCAATTACGCTTGATTCACACAAACTTTATGACGAGATACTCTCTGCTGCGTCCCGCTCTGCTTTTGACGATTTCGGGTGCGCTTATGCTTGCTTCCTGTAAGAAAGACTCCGATGTTAATCCAATCGCTTCCAACAAGGAAGTAAACGATTGGATTTTATCGAATATGAAGTATTACTACCTCTGGAACGACAGGATTCCAGCAAACCCAGACACATCGCTAGCCCCCGACAAGTTCTTTTATTCGCTGCTGTATGATTATACAAACACCGCCAATGTCAATCGGGATCGATTTTCCTGGATTCAGGCGAGTGCCGACGAACTCAAAGCGTCATTGAGTGGACAATCCAAGTCGACGGGTCTGGAGTACCGACTGTACTATAAAGGCCAGTCCAGGACTGATATTGTTGGTTCTGTTCTGTATGTACTTCCTGGCTCACCGGCCGCTGCTGCCGGGTTCAAGCGTGGTGATATTTTTACGAAAGTGAATGGACAGGCATTAACGGGCACTAACTATGCGAGTCTGTTAGCCGCCGATGCGTTAACTTTTGGCATGGCCACACTGGTGAATGGTACGCCCACAGATACTGATCAGACAAGACAGGTGAATCCTATTGTGCTTCAGGAAGATCCGGTTTTGCTCGACACAACCTATACAATTGGCGGTAAAACGGTCGGTTATGTGGTTTACAACCAGTTCATTCCTGGCGTATTTAAACCCAGTGGCGAGGCAGATAAAACGTATGACACCAAGCTGGACAATATTTTTGGTAAGTTCAAGCAGAAAGGTGTCAATGAACTAGTTCTGGACTTACGCTATAATAGGGGCGGTTATGTGAGTTCGTCAACAAACTTAGCCAGCCTCATGGGTAAAAATATTGACGGATCAAAAGTATTCTATACACAGCAGTGGAATAGTACTGTCACCGCCGATCGTGATAAGAAAAACGGTGCTGGCTGGAATACAGAGAAGTTTTCGGCCAAAGCTACCAATATTGGCGCAAATCTGAGTCGGGTCTTTGTCCTTACCTCAGGCAGTACGGCTTCGGCCAGTGAGTTGATTATCAATGGTCTTCGCCCATTCATGACTATAACCACTATTGGTACAACTACCGTGGGCAAGAACGTTGGCTCCATTACGCTCTCCGACGATACGAAACGAATTAAATGGGGTATGCAACCGCTGACCTTCAAATCGGCGAATGCACAGGGCTTTTCCGATTATGCCACTGGTTTTGTACCCGCCGTTGAAGTGAGCGAGCCATCGCTGGGTATGAAAGCATTCGGTACTCTAAGTGAGCCTTTACTGGGCGAAGCAATTTACCAGATCACAGGAACACGAACAACTGCCCGTCGGGGTGTTGGAACGGCTGAGATTTTAACCGGAATTTCATCATCGCTGGATCGTAAGGCCGGAGGTGGTAATATGTTTATAGAAACGCCCGGAGAATTGCTTAAGTAATAAGGTTTCCTCGCTTAATCCCAAAAGACAACCCAGGCGGTTGTCTTTTTATTTGTTAGACTAAACGTTGGCAAAGCAAATAATGTCTAAGTGGCAGAACAACAATTTCATAATCGACGTTTGTGGATACAAGGGGCATGGCTTTTGTTCCTTTGTATCCGTAACTTTAGCAGCAGCAACCTGCCAATACCATGTACGAAAAAAATATAGGCACTAAACAGAAAGCATTACGAATCAACCTTGACCGCCGTATTTACGGCTCTTTTGCGGAGATTGGAGCGGGGCAGGAAACAGCGGCCATGTTTTTTAAGGCCGGTGGTTCGTCAGGCACCATCGCCAAAACAATGTCGGCCTACGACATGACGTTCAGTGACTCAATTTATGGTGTCGAAGAAAGTGGGCGCTACGTCGTTGAATCCCGACTGGTTAAGATGCTTACCAAAGAATACAGCCTGTTAGAGAAACGATTAGCAGAAAAACGTGGTCCTGATACCACGTTTTTTGCGTTTGCAAACACGGTAGTAGCCCTCAATTATCAAAAAACCAACGACGCCCACGGCTGGATCGGGTGCCGGTTTCAGCTAACACCACAGGGTGGCTACAACGATGTGATAATTCACGTCAGGATGCTGGATAACGAAAATGTCCTGCAACAGCAGGCACTTGGCGTGATAGGCGTTAACCTGATCTATGGGTGTTACTACTACGCTAAATCGCCCGAAACACTGGTCTTATCGCTCATGGACGATCTCTTGCCTGAGCGAATCCAGATTGATATGATTCGGTTTAGCGGACCCGATTTTGCTGATGTCGACAATCGATTGATGAGCCTGCACCTGGTAAAAAATAGCTTTACCGATGCGGCTCTGTTTGGTCCTGATGGTCAGGTACTACAGCCCTCCGAAGCGCTTTATAAAAAGAATATTCTGGTCATGCGTGGACGCTTGCGTCCAGTCACGAATGTTCAGATGGATATGATCGAAAATGGCCTGAAGCAGTTCAGGGCCGAGCCCGATGTCGATGAAAATCGGGTCGTTTCGATGGCCGAATTGACGCTTCACAACCTGAAAGCCAATGATCAGGGGATAGACGAGAAGGATTTTCTGGACCGGGTGGATATTTTGTGTTCTATGGGGCAGACGGTCATGATCTCCAACTACCTGGAGTATTATAAGCTGGTTGCTTATCTGGCAAAGCTAACACGCCTGAAAATCGGACTGGTCGTCGGTATTCCTAACCTGGAATATATTTTCGAAGAAGGGCACTACGAGTTTCTGCCAGGTGGTATTTTAGAGTCATTTGCCACACTATTTAGCCGGAAGGTCAAGCTATTCGTTTACCCGACCCTGCGTAACAATAAGATTTACAGTTGTAAGGAATTTCAGTTGCCACCAACGCTGGAACCGTTATTCAATTATCTCTCCCGCAACGATAAAATAGAGGACATTCGTGATTACAACGAAGCGAACCTGCATATTTCAACCGATCATGTCCTCGAAATGATACAGTCGGGTGAGGACGGATGGGAAGAGATGGTTCCGGAGCGCGTAGCCAAACAAATTAAGGACAATTGTCTATTTGGCTACCCTTGCGAAGTCGAGTATGTACCGATTGGACAACAAGTAAGGCAACAACAGGAAGAGCAGGTTACCGGCACCTAGCAGAAAAGATAGCTAATCAAAACAGACGGGCGGCTGGCACTCACTAGTAAGTGCCAGCCGCCCGTCTGTTTTGATGAATATTCAGCGTAAGAAGTAGGCTTTTCGACTGATTCAAGGCCGGGTTTGTGGATCTATCACATCGTTACAGGCCCATTTATTGGCCGAAATAGACGGGAATTATGTTTCTGATTGGAAGTCTACTATAACAAAAAACTATTCTTATGTTAATGTGATTTATGGTGAAAAGAGAGTATAAATACTTGGCTTCCTGTTCATTGTCTGATTCTTTTTTACCTTGATATGTATATGTTTATTCCTATTGGAGATAAAATAAGGTAAAAAAAACTAAATACTGATTAAGATAAAGTCAGTAGATGAGTAGTACTATTTACTTTATCCTGTTGAACAAAAACAGGATAATTTCATGAAAAAACTATTTACCAACAAGAGGTCCCTCTGTGGGGAAAGGGTACCTTTTGCGAAAAATGTTGGGCAGGCCCGCGGAAGTACTGCCGGTATCCTGCTGATATTTTGCCTTCTCTGTTCGGTAAGTGCATTCGCACAGACGAAAGTTTCCGGTAAAGTTGCTGATAGTCAGGGCTTAGCGCTGCCAGGTGTAAGCATATTGATTAAAGGGACAACCACCGGAACTGTTACTACAGCAGAGGGTGATTATACATTGAACGCACCTAGTGGAAACTCCACACTGGTTTTCTCCTACATCGGGTATACTACACAGGAAATACCTATTAACGGTAGAAATACCATTAGCATTACGCTGGCTTCAGACGATAAAATGTTAAATGAAGTTGTCGTAGTTGGTTACGGTGAGCAGAAAAAAGAAACAGTAACTGGCTCCGTAGCGACTGTAAAAGGAAGCGATCTGGTTAAATCGCCGGCTACTAACCTGAGTAACTCCATTGCGGGCCGGATGCCGGGTGTCATTGCAACCAACGCCAGTGGCGAACCGGGTTATGACGGTGCCAAAATTCGTATTCGGGGGTCTAATACGCTTGGTAATAATGATGCCCTGATCGTTATCGATGGTGTGCCTGCCCGGGCAGGGGGCCTGGATCGGATTAACCCCGCCGATATCGAAAGCATGTCTGTCCTGAAAGATGCGTCGGCGGCTATTTATGGTTCGCGGGCTGCTAACGGCGTTATCCTGATCACCACCAAACGGGGCAAAACGGGTAAGCCTGATCTTTCCTACAGCTTCAATCAGGGCTGGGGACAGCCAACCGTCATTCCCAAAATGGCAAGTGCGGCCGAATACGCCCAGTTGAACAATGAGATCAACTTGTATAACCTGCCTGCTCAGTACTGGAAAGATGCTAATACCGCTTTCAATACAACAGGTACTTTTACTCGTCCTGATAATGGCGCTATCGCCAAGGCTGCTTTTACGCCTGATGATATCAAGAAATTCCAGGATGGTTCGGACCCCTGGGCACACCCCAATACGGACTGGTTTGGTGAAGCACTAAAAACGTGGTCTCCTCAAACACGGCATACATTGCAGTTAGTGGGCGGTAGCGAAAATGTTAAATACCTGGCGTCGGCTAATTACCAGAATCAGGATGGCTACTACAAAAATTCAGCAACCGGCTACAAGCAGTATGATTTCCGACTAAACCTGGATGCTAAAGTCAATAAGTATATCAATACGGTTATTGGCGTAGTTGGTCGTCAGGAAAACCGGTTTTTCCCAACAGTAGGTGCTGGGGCAATCTTCCGGATGCTGATGCGGGGCTATCCTAATAAACCGGCTTTCTGGCCGACAGGACAGCCTGCTCCTGATATTGAAAATGGTCAGCAGCCGGTTCTGGTCACGACCAGCGCTACGGGTTACGATAAGGACACGCGCTATTATCTGCAAAGCAACGCCAGCGTGAACATCACTAACCCCTGGATTCCTGGCTTGAAATTCAGCGGTAGCGTAGCTTTAGATAAGTACATTCAGCAGGGCAAACGCTGGGAAACACCCTGGTTTGTTTACAGCTGGGATTATACATCCTATGACGCGAACAAGCAGCCTATCCTTCAGCGTGTGCAGAAAGGACCCGCTCAGGCCCAACTTAACCAGTACACGAACGATCAGTTCAACTCGCTGCTATCGGGTATCCTAAGCTACGATCATGTGTTTGGAGGTGATCATGCGGTGACATTACTGGCCGGGATCACTAAAGAACAGTCCAATTCAAATGGATTCTTCGCTTTTCGGAAGTATTTTGCTTCTACCGCCATTGATCAGCTGTTTGCAGGTGGTAGCGCCGAGAAAAATTCAGGCAATAACCCCGCAAATACGCCTATTTGGCAGCGTGCCCGCATGAGCTATTTTGGTCGGGCAGGGTACAACTTTAAAGAAAAGTACCTCGCTGAATTTCTGTGGCGATACGATGGTTCGTATATGTTTCCGGCCAATAGCCGTTGGGGTTTCTTCCCCGGTATATCGGCAGGCTGGCGTATCTCTGAAGAAGATTTCTTCAAGAAAAGCTTACCCGCTGTTAGTTCGCTCAAACTGCGGGCGTCATGGGGTCAGTTGGGTAACGACCAGGTTTATTTCAATGATGCACTGCGCGAATATGATTACCTGCCTACCTATGCTTATGGCGACGTAGTAAACTCGGCTTGGGGCTACGTAACGGGCGGACAGGTAGCGCAGACGCTGTACGAAAACGGTGTGCCAAACACGAGCTTAACCTGGGAGGTTGCCAACAATGCGGACATTGGTCTGGAAGGATCGTTGTTTAATGGAAAAGTTTTCTTCGAATTCGATGTCTTCCAAAACAAGCGGTCGAATATCCTGTGGCGGAAAAGTGCTTCAATTCCACAAACAACCGGCGCTACATTACCCGCTACTAACATCGGTAAGGTGACCAATAAAGGATATGAGTTCCGGATTGGTTACAACGGTGAGGTGGGTGACCTGAAATATAGCGTGAGTGTGAATGGTGGTTATGCCAAGAACCAAATTACGTTCTGGGATGAAACACCAGGTGCTCCTGAATGGCAGCGTTCGACGGGTAAGCCTATTCCAAGCAACGTGAATGATCCGAATCAGCAGAATGGTACGCTTCTGTACCAGTATGATGGTATTTTCTCTACCCAGGCTGATATCGATGCCAACAAGCTGGATTACAGTGGTGTTGGTGCCAGCTTACTACGGCCTGGTGATATGAAACTCAAGGATATCAACGGCGATGGTAAAATTAATGGCGACGACCGCGTACGGGCCGACCGAAACAACCAGCCTCGTTTTCAGGGCGGTTTCAATGCCTCTCTGCGCTACAAGAATTTTGACTTGAGTATTCTTGTACAGGGATCGACTGGCGGGCAGATCTTCCTGCAAACGGAATCGGGTACGATTGGTAACTTCCTCAAATACAGCTACGATCACCGCTGGACAGTGGATAACCCAAGCACCGTCGATCCGCGGATTGTTGACCGCAGTAACCAGTATTTCTCGAACGGCACCAGCTACTGGCTGAAGAGTACGGACTATGCCCGGTTAAAGAACCTGGAACTGGGTTATACGCTTCCCGGAAAAATTGGCAGCAAAATTGGCCTGAATAGCCTGCGGATTTATGTGAACGGCCTGAATCTGGTAACCTACTCACCCTCGATGAAAGGTCTGTTCGATCCTGAATCTACCAGCGGTAGTGCACAGTACTATCCCCAGGCTCGGGTTATCAACACGGGTTTATCTGTTAGTTTCTAAACGATCAATCAGCACATTATGAACTATATAATAAAGTGCCTGTCGTTCAGCCTGGTTGTTGGTGTGACGATGGTGGCCTGTAACAGTGATTTTCTGAATACGCAGCCTCTCGATAAGGTGTCGGGTGATGCGGTCTGGGCTGACCAGTCCTTGTCAGAAGCGTTCGTAACGGATGTTTACAACGGGCTTCGCGACGGTATTCTGGAACAGATGAATTTTGACTGTCAGACCGATAATGCTCTCTATAGCTTTGGTAAACAGGATGTTAACGAAGCAAACGTAAGCCCTTCAAACCTGGGGACGGTTAAAAATACGATGGCCTGGTCTGATGTATATCCACGGATTCGGGCCGCTAACATCGCTATTTTTAATCTGACCAAGCCTAAGTTTGACAATAGCAGTGGCATAGCCGACCGGATGAAAGGCGAAATGTATTTCATGCGCGGTTATTTCTACAATCAGTTGCTGCGCTATTATGGTGGAATTCCCATCATCAAGTCGCCTTATACCTTGAATGAAGCCGACTTTACCGTCGCCCGGAACACGTATGAGGAGTGTGTCAATGCGATTGTGAGTGATCTGGATTCGGCTGCTATTCTGCTAAAAGGAAAAACCCTTACGAGTGGCCGCGCAACAGTAGGTGCGGCTTTAGCGCTGAAAGCACGGGTGCTCTTGTATGCAGCCAGTGATCTGCACGACATTCCGACCGCAAAAGCCAAATCGAGCGTTATTGCCAGTTTCACCAAGCCTGAGTTGCTGGGGTATGTTAGTGGCGACCGCACAGCTCGCTGGCAGAAAGCGAAAGACGCGGCCAAAGCAGTTATGGATCTGAATCAGTATGGCTACAAGCTAAATCTGACCGCGCCCGTTACAGCCGCCGAAGGACAGCAGAACTACATCAATCTATACCTGTCACGGAGCGGTGGCGAAGCGGATGGTATTTTCCTGAAATACTATATCCGGGCTTCGTTCGACGATTGGGGTTCCTGGTATCCGCGCAACAACATGCCGAACGGCTATCATGGCTGGACCTCCAGCGAGCCGACTCAGAACCTGGTAGACAGCTATGAAATGATGGACGGCACGAAGTTCGACTGGAAGAACGCTACCCACGCGGCTGCTCCCTACGAAAACCGTGACCCTCGTTTCTACGCGTCGATTCTGTTTGATGGTGCTCAGTGGAAACCCCGCACGCCAGATGGCGCCGGGATTGATCCGGCTGGTCAGATCCAAATGGGTGAATATGAGGTAGGTACTGCTGGCAGCGCTACCAAATATTCCGGTCTGGATACGCGTAACAGCTCAATCGAAAACTGGAACGGTACCTGGACAGGTTACGCCATCCGGAAATTCATGGATCCTGATCCAACGCTCGTCGATCAGAATATTCGCCAGGAAGTGCCTTCGATTCAAATTCGGTTTACGGAAGTCGTATTAAACTACGCTGAAGCCTGTATGGCTCTGGGGCAGGAGGCTGAAGCCAAAACCTGGATCAATAGAGTTCGCTTCCGGGTGGGTATGCCAGCTATTACCGAAACAGGAGCTGCGCTCGCTGCGCGTTATCAGAACGAACGGAATATCGAAATGCTGTTTGAAGAACAGCGATTCTACGATGTACGGCGCTGGATGACAGCACCAACCGCCTTAGGAAAACAGGCCCAGATTATCATTATTACGGGTAAGCTGAAACCGGGCAAGTCGGTGACGACCTATAAGTACAATAAGGACAACTATACCTATTCGTATAGTGTACAGGATTTGGGAACGGGTAAGGAAAACCGGAAGTGGGCCGACAAAATCTACTTCCTGCCAATTAGCCGCGATGAAATAAACCGGAACAATAAACTGGTTCAGAATCCCGGTTACGAGTAAAAAAGTGAGTATTTATTCTTAATGAAAATGTCAGTACTGCTTAGTCAGCGCTGACATTTTCTGCTTTATTTAGCTGTACTTTATTCTTAATACATTGCGCTACACAGCCCTAAGTACCTATTTTTTGCTCTGCATTGCTGGCGTTTTAGTATTGTCTGGATGTAATTCATCCACCGACAAAGGCGCAACCAGCAACGGGTCTCCACTCTTTACATCGCTCACCCCCGAACAGACGGGCATTACATTCGCCAATAATCTGACCGAGGGCCTGAACACAAACGTGCTGATGTACGAATACTTCTACAATGGTGGCGGTGTGGCGGTTGGTGATCTGAATGGGGATGGATTGGAGGATATCTACTTCAGCGGCAACATGGTTCCTAATCAGTTATACCTGAATAAAGGGAACATGAAGTTTACCGACGTAACGGCAACGGCCGGTGTTGCCGGACGCGAAGGCCCCTGGCGAACCGGTGTTTCAATGGCTGATGTCAACGGCGATGGGCGACTTGATCTGTTTGTTTGCTATTCTGGTAGTTTGCCGCCTTTCAAGCGAGTGCCCCAGTTATTCATTAACGATGGGCCCGATGCCCAGGGAACTCCTCACTTTTCAGATCAAACGGTGCAATGGGGGCTAGACAAACCCGGCCAGACGACGCAGGGCACGTTTTTCGATTACGACCGCGACGGTGATCTGGACTTATTCCTGCTGAATCATAATCCGCGTCTTTTACCCGTACTTGATCCAGGGCCAACATCGGCTTTATTGAAACAAAGTAATCCAGAGATTGGCGTTCGTTTACTAAAGAATACCGGAAAGAGTTTTGAGGATGTTACCGAACGTTCGGGGTTGAGCAGTTCTGTGTTGAGTTATGGGTTGGGATTGGGCGTATCTGACCTGAATGCTGATGGCTGGCCTGATCTGTACATCTCCAACGATTATACCATACCCGATTACCTGTATCTGAATAATCAGGACGGCACGTTTACGAATCAGCTAAAAAATAGCATCCGCCACACATCCCAATTCTCGATGGGTAATGATGTCGCCGATGTCAATAACGATGCCCGGCCCGACATTCTGACGCTCGATATGCTGCCTGAAGATAACCGGCGGCAGAAATTATTGATGGCTCCCGATAACTACGAAAAGTTCGACCTTGCCGTAGCGTCTGGGTTTCATTATCAGCATATGCGCAATATGCTCCAGATCAATGAGGGCGGAGAAATAAAGGCACGCAAAACGGTGCCGGTTTTCAGCGAAATTGGCCAGCTGGCAGGTGTTTCGAATACGGACTGGAGCTGGTCGCCCCTGCTGGCCGACTACGACAATGACGGCTGGAAAGACCTGTATGTGACAAACGGCTACGTCCGGGATTATACGAATCAGGATTTCCTGAAGTATATGACCGACTACATGCAGAACAGGCCCGCTAATTTCAGTCGCGAAGATGTGCTCGAACTGGTGCATAAAATCCCTTCGTCGAACGTCATGAATTATATGTTCCGCAATCGAGGGGGCGATACAGCGGGGGAAGTTACGTTTACCAACGTTGCTGCTGATTGGGGACTAACGCAAACATCGAACAGTACGGGGGCTGCCTATGCCGATCTGGACAACGATGGCGACCTTGACCTGATTGTCAATAATACGAATCAACCAGCCTTTGTTTTTCAGAACGAAACCAGTAAGGAACGAAACCATCATTATCTGTCCGTGCAACTCACGGGCTCGGGCGCCAATACGCAGGGAGTAGGGGCTAAAGTAACCCTGTACAGTGCCGGGAAGCAGCAGTATGTCGAGCAAATGCCAACCCGTGGCTATCAGTCGAGCATGTCGCCACGGCTCCATTTTGGCTTAGGCACGCGTGCAACAATAGATTCGCTGCGTGTTGTCTGGCCAACGGGAAAGCAACAGGTATTGACGAACGTGAAAGGAGATCAACTCCTGAAAATACAGGAAAAAGAGGCCAGCTCGACCTACAGCCCGCCACTTGCTGCACCCGCTATGTTTAAGGAAGTGAAAGCACCACTGGCTTTTGCCGACCCAGTAAACACGGCCAACGATTTTAAGCGGCAAACGCTGTTGGTCAATGCACAGTCGTTCAATGGCCCCTGTCTGGTAAAGGCCGATGTGAATGGCGATGGCCGAGAGGATATCTATGCCGGAGGCAGTGGTGAGCAGGCCGGAACGTTATTTATCCAACAGGCAAACAATCAATTCAGCCGACTGGTACAGCCTGACTTTGAGGCTGATAAGGCGTATAACGATGCCGATGCTGTTTTTTTTGATGCCAATGCCGATGGCTTTCCTGATCTCTACGTGTGCAGTGGCTACTACGGTAATTTAATGCCCGATGACCGATTGTTGCAGGATCGGCTGTACCTGAACGATGGTAAAGGGCACTTTACGAAAAGTTCGAACGCGTTGCCCGCCTTGCAAACCAGTGCGGGTTGTGTGCGGGTAGGTGATGCCAACATGGATGGACGACCCGACCTGTTTGTGGGTGGCAGGGTAGTACCGGGCCGATACCCTGAATCGCCGAAGAGTTATTTGCTCATCAACGATGGGCAGGGGAAACTTCCTCATTTTAGCGACAAAACGGCTCAGTTGGCTCCACTACTCGCCCAAATCGGAATGGTTACGGATGCGGCCTGGACCGATCTCAATGCTGATCGTAAGCCTGAACTGGTCGTGGTTGGCGAATGGATGCCGGTTTCGGTGTTTTCGTGGGAAAACGGTCGGTTGACCGACCAGACTCAGGCGTATCTTGGCAAAGAGTATCGCGGCTGGTGGAATAAATTAGTAGTCGATGATTTTAATGGCGATGGTCGGCCTGATCTGGTGATTGGTAATCAAGGTCTGAACACACAATGCCGGGCCAGCGAACAGGAGCCCGCCGAACTCTACTACAAAGATTTCGACAAAAACGGGAAAATAGATCCAATTCTGTGCCTGTATGTACAAGGTAAAAGCTACCCTCATGCCACCCGCGACGAGTTGCTTGAGCAGGTCGGTATGTTAAGGCATCGCTTTACGAATTATGAGAGTTATTCGAATGCTACCCTTGCCGACGTGTTTAAGGAAGAAGAATTACGCGATGCGTCGAAACTGACGGCTACTTATCTTAAAACAGCCTATTTTGCCAGTACGCCATCTGGCAAACTCGCTGAAAAGCCATTGCCACTGGCTGTACAGACAGCCCCGATCTTCACGTTAACCACTCTTGATTATGATCATGATGGGCGAAAAGACCTGCTTTTATGCGGAAACACATCGAAAGCCCGATTACGGTTTGGCCGCTCAGACGCCAATGCCGGTCTTCTGCTGCGGGGCGATGGGCGGGGAAATTTTTCGGCAGTACCTCAATCACAGTCGGGGTTTGAACTAACGGGCGATGTTCGGTCTGTAGTGCCAATCGGTAATTCGTTGCTGTTTGGTATTAATCAACAACCGTTAAGGGCCTACGCGGGTTTCAAGCCCTTGTAAGCCCTACTTTTCAATCAGAGCAGACTGTCGGAAGAAAATTTCATTCTTCCGACGGTCTGTCTTAACATAATTCGATCTGAAGTAGTTTACATCCATCAGTGCGTCTGTTTTATCACGTAACTAGGTGGCCACCATTCGAAACACATGTAAGAAAATTTGCGGGTTAGCGAGTCTGATCGCTATAACTGCATCGGTTGTTATGGCACAGCGAGTGCCAGCTTCAGAGTGGCCCGATCAGCCGGAAATCTACTTTCCGCAAGCGCCTGTTCCCGGCAAATGGCGCATGTCCATTGGGGCTGTTTTCACGACAACGCCCCCTGAGTTGACCGAAGAGATCCGGGTAAGTGTTCCCGCAATTGATTTCAATCTTCAGCGCGGTTTAACGAAGCATTTATTTGCGGTGAGTCGATTGCAGACGCAGATCGTGCAGAGTAACCTGATGTTAGGGCTACGCTGGGCTACTCCGCTTACGGATCGGCTGTATTTGGCTGCTGGCTATGATCTAACGGGCTGGTTCGGGGCTCTACAGATCAAAGATGTGTTTAATAGTCAGGCCTATGGTGTGCAGAGTTTTCCAAACTTATCGGTTGGTTATCGATTGACGAGAGACCTGGAGTTAACGGTGAAAGCGGAAGCGATCATGGATCTGTATTACCGCTCGAAGGTGGGAAATCTGGCCGTTGTCTATGATCGGCGGCAGGTTAATGGAGTGGCTTTTACATTCATGCTGGAGCAGCCTTTTTATAATAATCGTCACGTATCGGTAGGTTTCAGAGCGGCTTATTCCAACTTCAACTGGCAGCTTTGGTCATTATACGACACATTTGACCGCAATCTGTTATATCCACAACTCATTTTCGGCTTTATCCTGTGATGCGATCAGCATATTTATTAATGAGCCTGTTACTTCTGCTCTTGGTTGGATGCCAGAAGGACTACGAAGCTCCTGTACCGTACACCTTTACCAATAAACCGGGGGCAGGTAAGTTTACGCCGGCTATTCGGCGTGCCATGGAAGGCGTTTATAGGGTTACGGACGGCGCTGGTCTGTTTGGAGATCAGGTAGCGCTGAAATGGACCTATACCAATGAAGGTACTGATACGACGCATTATTTGTCCGTCTTTACCGGACTTGATGCCGGTTTTTTCAACCTCGAAATCAATGCCAAAACAGATAGTCTGGCGATGGCTGGTTACTGGAGAAAATTGGTAAATACGAGAACAGGGCTGGCCCGGTTAGCGGTTCGGGTCAGACATAGCGGACGGCTACAGGCATTTACGGGGAGTCTGGTCGAAGGGGATACACTGGTCATGGAGGGCATGTATGGTGAAAATTCAACGCAGCCAACGCAAAAACTAACATTGGCCTATAGCAGGCCACTTAATCGCAGACCATTCTCGATTATGGCGCACCGGAGTGGTGGCCGAACATCCGATTTATTACCCGCGTCCGAAAATTCGGTTGAGATCATTAAACTGGCCTCACGCCTTGGGGCAACTGGTATTGAAATCGATGTGCGCTATACTAAAGATGGCGTACCTATTTTGTATCACGACAACACGCTTAACCTAAGGCTGGTACAGAAAAATGGGTTAGCTGGCCCGGTCGAAAACTATACCTATCAGCAGCTAAGTTCATTGATCAGGCTCATAAATGGCGAAAAAATTCCAACGCTGGAAGAGGCATTGGAGACAGTTGTCAACAACACATCGCTGGAATTTGTCTGGCTTGATACGAAATACATAGGCCCAATGGATAAAGTACAGGCCATTCAACAAAAATACCGGCAGAAAGCTATTCTGGCCCGGCGAAATCTCCGAATAGTCATTGGCCTTCCAAGTACTGATGCTGTTGAATCCTACAAAGCGCTCAGCGATAAAGAGAATACGCCCATTCTGTGTGAACTGGATACCTCGATCACCCGAAATTTGAATGCCCGGATCTGGGCACCCCGCTGGACACTTGGCCCGCAAACAGAAGAAGTGAAAGCCATGCAGGCTGAAGGACGAACCGTATTCGTCTGGACACTCGATGAGCCTGAATTTATCCGTGAGTTCATTGCCGAAAATTCATTTGATGGTATTCTGTCAAACTATTCGCCGGTAGTTGCCTATTATCATTACGTAGACCAGTAATCGTATGGGAATTCGTTTATATATAGCCGGATTGGTCGTTGGCCTGATACTGAGCAGCGATCTGGCAAACGCTCAGGAAAGACGACGCTCGACAGATTCGACCCGAACCCGCCGGTATGGGCGGTTATCCGGCGACTCAACGCGAATCAGACCACGCTTGCCTGACTCCATACGAACCCGTCGCTGGGACTATGCGCTCGTTGTAACGGCTGGTGGTGGCCTGTCGTACTATTCGACGCATCTGGGCGTTCCACCGGGACTGGAGCAGGCCCGTATCAGTCGGTTTGGCGTTCCTGCATCGCTCCGGGTCATGTGGTACCCCGACCATCGGCTCCGGGTGGGAGTAGAAACCGGCTGGACAACCATGTATAGCTATCGTGGGCAGGTTCTGGGCGAACGAACTCATGTATATGTGTCGGCAGTGCCCGTGTTATTGGTATTTTCAATGCCATTGGCTTGGGTGAGAGGGTTTGAGCAAAATCTGGTTCGGCGGATGGCCGTGACCGTCGGAACGGGTGCTTATGTAAACCATTCGAGGCTGGATTATGCGGGAAAAGTAGAGTCAAATACAATTAGTTTGGGCTGGATGGCGGCCGCTTCATACACCTATCCGGTTGGGCGTCGTTTTAGAATCGCTGGCGAATTAAAATGGTATGATGCGGTAGCCGTTGAAAATGCTGCCTTTACAGCCGAACTACAACTGGTTTGGCGTGCGTTTTCGTGGTAACGTGATTTTGGAGTTTGAATCGGACCATACCAGCAAGCTATAATGCCGATTCAAATACGAAACTGACACCGATAAAATTGACTTGGTAAGACGTTATGAATCAGGAAGATCATAAAAAAGAGATTCTATTTTTGAGTGATACGCAAGCCCCGATGTGGGTTGAGCGGTTAGTGCTGCGAGCACACCAGAACACCAAAGCGACAACCACAATCTTTGCTGAAATCATACGATTGAAACCCGCCGTACTTTATTGGCTCGGTGACATTGTATCGCTGGGCTACAGGAATAATAAGTGGCGGATTATTGATCAGTTTCTGGCGAAATGTACCGAAGTAGGCACCGCGGTCTATGCGATTATGGGTAACCATGACGTGATGGGCCGTCCCCGAAAAGGCGCCCGGAATTTCCAGCAACGCTTTCCGGAACACAGTCCTACCGGCTACATAAAAACCACCGATGGCATCGCTGTAGTCATGTTGAACTCTAATTTCGGCATACTGTCTGTTGCTGATCTGGTGAAACAGCAAACCTGGTATGAACAGACGCTTCGTGATCTGGATGCCGACCCGAATGTGAACGTTATTATCGTCACCTGCCACCACGCTCCGTACTCAAACAGCAAACTGGTTGGTTCCTCGAAGCTGGTTCAGCAACGATTTGTGCCTGCCTATACCAAATCGCAAAAGGGGCGGCTGTTTATTACAGGGCATTCGCACGCTTTCGAGCGATACCAGTTTGAGGGAAAAGAGTTTCTGGTCATTGGCGGGGGCGGGGGCCTCCGACAGCCATTGAATATGTCGCCAAGCCGCCTTCCCGATATGGCAACGACGTATAAACCCCTATTCCACTACCTTGCCGTTCGTCGCCAGGGAGATGGCCTTATACTAACATCATACTGTTTACGAAAGGATTTTTCGGGCTTTGATCAGGGCTACCAGTTCACGATTCAGGCAGAAGTGCCCGTATCCTAGCATAATCATTCTTCAGCCACCGTTCCGACGCCCAATTCCGAGAACAGCGTCTGCCAGTATTGCGTTACGGCAGGGTTATTTTCCTTGACGGATGCGTTCGGCTCAAACGGCAGGATCATCGTAATATCTGGACTACCGAGGGTGTAGCGCTTCAATTGTTCCGCATCCAGTTTGGCCCACTCGTCGGCCTGGGCGTTATCCTTGGGTGGCTTTACCTGGAAATCACGTCGGCCGGTGCCCTTTACGCTTTCAATCATGTCGCTCAGGTAATACACTTTCACGGTGGCTCCGGTCTCGTTGGCTTTGGCAATGACGGGCAAACTGGCCCAAATATCAGTTTCCTGGTTGGATGATCCTGAGTTCTGGGCAACTAACTGTTGTAATACGCGCTGACGAATCTGGGCTTTCTCCTTAGAAAGAGTCATCGCAAATTCGGTTTCGGCCGTTTCTCGGTCGGTTGGGCTGGCTGCCGATACATCATCCATTTCAGAGCGAACCGATACGTTGAGGGCCCGGGCTTTCGAGGTGTTTTCATGGATAAAATACACCTCGAGCCGGTCGCCTTTTTGCCGGACATTCTGGTCGATAAGGTCAGTAATGGCCTGTTGGTATTTCTGGGCTACGAATGCCTTATTGATATTGACACTGCGGGTCTTATCCAGAAAAATCAGGGTGTATGTTGGGCCTTCCGTGTCTACTTTGGGTTTCTCTTTATCGCCGGAACAGGCCAGCAGAGCTGTCAGGTAAAAGCCAACTATGGCCCAACCAAGCGTGGCAATGGGGAACGTACGTTTCATAGTGTAGTAAATGCCTGACCTTACCGGGTTGATACCAATAATTGCCGTAACGTGCTGTCTGCGGGGGCGTTGTGGTTCCAGTAATCGGTCAAAATAGTTTTCTTTAAAACGGCTCTGGAGGTCAGAAGGTTATCTTTGCTCTTGTAGATTTCTTCCCAGCCCACAATTTTGTGGGGAAACTGGCTCTCGAAAATTATTGTCAGCGTCCGGTCGTCAGTCGGGTATTCGATGACATACGATTTGAGAAGTTTGCCCGGATACAAAACCCCTTCGTACTTGTCTATTTTTAGTTTGGCGGGTAAGGGCTCAAGTCGTTTGTGGCGCAATCGGGCCGCCATTGTACCGGGAATTAGCTGAATTTCGCCGGTAGGAAGTTTGTCTGGATTTATCCGGATTCGATTCCAGAGTTCATCTTCCAGCATGGCTTTCTCAACCGTGTAGTCTTCGTCAACCTCTTTCTCGAAATACGATTTCCCATTCACCAAGTAGCCATTGTTGCGGTAGTTGAGCTGAATATAGCTATGACCGCACCATTCCTGTCCTGATGTGCTGACTTTCAGCGTGTTTGGGAATAGTGGATTGCTAATTGGGGTGAAGACCGATGTAAAGAGTGAATAATCGTAAATACCGGTCACGAATTTTTTTGATATATTCGTTTTAAGGACTGGCACCGATTTATCGTGGCTTTCTGGTGTTTCTGATTTTACCTGTTTGTCGGTTCGGAAATCTTCCGTCACAAAAATCAGCACTGCTTCGCCCGGATTGAGCGCTCCGTACTGCGCCTGTTCGAGCCGATAGCTGTTCAACTCAGCTTTACCCGTAAACCAGTAACTACCGAAATCTGCCGGGGCTGCGTTAGCTGTGCCTGAATTGCCAGTCGGTTGCTGCTGGAAGATGGTCGCTTTCATGGCGAAAGCGAATATAACGGCCAGGGCGAGAACAATGAGTAGGAAGTTTTTCTGAACAAACATAGATTACTACGGAATTCGGTCCGGCAAAAATCAGCCAGTTTCGCTTATCTTACAACTCTTTACCAAATAATTACCCAGTCATGATACAACCTTACTCTCGACTCCTGTTAATTGTTTACTGTACTTTTTTTATTTTTCATTCCCTGACGGCTCAGGTTGAGAAATCTCCTCCGCGCCAGGAAGGCGAAGGCCCATTCGGAAAACTAATCATTCGGGGCGTTACGCTTGTGAACAGTACAGGCGCTCCACCAGTCGGCCCGATGGATATTGTGGTCGAAAAGAACCGCATTGTTCAGATTAAACAAGTTGGTTATCCGGGCGTTCCAATTGATCCCAAAGGTCGCCCAAAAGCGGCTCCGGGCGATAAAGAACTGAACTGCGAAGGAATGTATCTGATGCCCGGTTTCGTGGATATGCACGGCCACATTGGCGGGCAGGCGCAGGGTGCGAATGCTGAATATGTTTTCAAACTCTGGCTTGGGCATGGTATTACGACCATTCGTGACCCATCGTGCGGAAACGGCCTCGACTGGGTGCTTGAACACCGCGCCAAAAGTGAACGGAATGAAATTACGGCTCCACGAATAAAAGCCTATACCGTGTTCGGGCAGGGCGCAAAAGAGCCGATCAGTACGCCCGAGCAGGCTCGTGCCTGGGTGCAGCAAAATGCCAAACGGGGCGCCGATGGCATCAAATTCTTCGGTGCTGAACCGAATATATTCCGGGCAGCTCTGGAAGAAAACAAAAAATTAGGGTTGCGATCAGCCTGCCACCATGCTCAACTGGAAGTCGCCCGTATGAACGCATTGGCTACCGCGAAAGCTGGTTTGACCTCTCTGGAACACTGGTATGGTTTACCTGAAGCCTTGTTCGATGATAAAACGGTTCAAAATTATCCCGCCAATTACAATTATGGCAACGAACAGAACCGCTTTGAAGAGGCTGGTAATCTCTGGCAGCAGGCCGCAAAACCGGGCACCGACCGGTGGAATAAGGTTATGGACGAACTGATCGCGCTGGATTTTACACTCGATCCGACCTTCAATATCTACGAAGCCAACCGTGAGCTGATGCTGGCCCGTCGCGCCGAATGGCACGACGACTATACCATGCCCAGCCTGTGGCGGTTTTATGGTCCCAGCCGAATCTCCCACGGATCGTACTGGCACTCATGGGGAACCGAGCAGGAAGTTGCCTGGAAAAAGAATTATCAGCTTTGGATGGAGTTTATCAATGAATATAAAAACCGGGGAGGTCGCGTAACCGCTGGTTCAGATTCCGGCTTCATTTATCAGCTATACGGCTTTGCGTACATCCGTGAGCTCGAACTCCTGCGCGAATCGGGATTTCATCCGCTTGAGGTAATCCGGGCGGCCACACTGAAAGGAGCAGAAGCGCTTGGAATGGCTGATCAGATCGGTTCCGTAGAGGTAGGTAAATTAGCGGATTTTGTGATTATTGATCAAAATCCGCTGGCTAACCTGAAGGTACTTTATGGTACAGGAGCCATTCATCTGAACGACAAAAACGAAGTTGAACGGGTTGGTGGCGTAACGTATACTGTCAAAGACGGTGTTGTCTACGATGCCAAGAAATTGCTGGCCGATGTGCGTAAGATGGTCGCTGATGCCAAGCAGAAAGAAAATTTCGAAATAAGCCAGCCTGGTGTGGCCCCAAAGCCAGGAAAAGTATCGAGCGGTAAGAATTAATCATCAGGGTTTTCGCTTCGAGCCGTGCCACGATTTTAAACCGTGGCACGGCTCGAAGCGAAAACCCTGATACTTTTTTTGAACAGGAATGGGGATTAGATATAGTGCTGTATAATAATTTTTCTGACCAGAACACCATTGGCTCTGTTACTGGTAGCACATTAAAGCGACTACGTATTCGTGCGCATGATTACCTGGCAAATGGGAGAAACTGAATCGCCCATCCCTATTAGTCTGCTTTAGACGCTAATTGCAAATGCCTGAAGTTTGCCATTTTTTATCATTTCCGTTTCAGGGAATATCTATCGTTTTAGCGTTGAAACGAATAGGGTGAAACCAAATAGGTATTCGTGGGTAGGAGGGTACATGAGAGTAACAACACCGAATGGAGTTACTTTTGTCAGCATCGTTTAGCGCGGATTACATTCCATCCCTTTGAACAAACAGGAAGATGATTTATAAAAAATTAGCCTGTATTGGCTTGCTTATAATGCTGGTGGGCAGCCAGACTAATGCTCAGAAATTGCCCGAAAAGAAAGAAATACTGGCCAAAATGACACTGGCGAACGACTACTTTATGAAAAAGTGGCCGGACACCGGTAAGGAAATCGTAACGAATAAAACCCGGCCCAGTAACATCTGGACACGGGCTGTTTATTACGAGGGATTGATGGATTTGTATAAGACCGACCGGCAGCCACGCTATTACGATTATGCTGTCGATTGGAGTGAAAAGCACCATTGGGGAATGCGTTCGGGAACAAAAACCCGTAATGCTGATGACCAATGCTGTGGGCAGACCTACATTGATTTGTACCTGATCGATAAGAAGCCGGAACGCATTCATGATATCAAAATCTCCATCGATTCAATGGTGGCAAGCCGGAAAATCGACGACTGGAACTGGATCGATGCCCTGCAAATGGCCATGCCTGTCTTTGCCAAATTGGGCGTTATCTATTCCGACAACGCGTATTTTGAGAAGATGTATCAGATGTATCAGTTCTCGAAAACGCAACATGGGGGTAATGGACTTTACAATCCGAAAGATCACCTGTGGTGGCGCGACAAGGATTTTGTACCTCCCTACAAAGAGCCGAACGGGAAAGACTGCTACTGGTCACGGGGAAATGGCTGGATAGTAGCCGCTCTGGTTCGTGTGCTCGATATTATGCCCAAAAATGCCCCCCACCGCGAGGAATACCAGCAAATGTATCTCGACATGATGCGGGCGCTGGTGCCCATTCAGCGACCAGACGGTTTCTGGAATGTGAGCCTGCTCGATCCAACGAACTATGGTGGGAAAGAATTATCCGGAACAGCTTTGTTTACCTATGGTATGGCCTGGGGAATGAATAAGGGCTTGCTGGACCGTAAAACCTATGCGCCAATCGTGACCAAAGCCTGGAAGGCCATGGTTACCGACTGCGTCCATCCAGATGGCAAGTTGGGTTATGTACAGGGAACGGGTAAGGAGCCCAAGGATGGCCAGCCTGTAACCTACGACAGCACACCCGATTTTGAAGATTATGGATTAGGCTGTTTCCTGCTGGCAGGGAGCGAATTGTGTAAGTTGAAATGAGAAAATCCCTGCTTCTAGGGTTACTGATGGGCATAACAGCGGGATCAATTCTGGCCCAACCGCGCTGGCCCACCCTAACTCAACAGACTAAACCCTGGACCCGGTGGTGGATGGGGAGCGCGGTCAATGATAAAAACCTGACCCGATTGCTGGAAGAGTATCAGAAAGCAGGATTGGGCGGAGTCGAAATTACACCGATCTATGGCGTAAAAGGGGCCGAAAAGGAGTTTATCAATTTTCTGTCGCCGACCTGGCTGGATCGCCTGGATCATACACTTGCCGAGGCTAAGCGACTCAATATGGGTGTAGATATGGCGCAGGCGTCGGGTTGGCCGTTTGGTGGGCCATGGGTCACATCAGAAGACGCCTGCAAGTATGTCGCCTATAAAACCTATAGCCTGAAAAGCGGGGAGCGTTTGGCCGAAGCGGTTACGTATATACAGAAGCCCATTCTCCGGGTAGTTGGGCAACCCATTGATAGTAAAGAACTGGTTGAGCCAGTGGCAAAAAATCCTGATCTGCAACTTCACGCGTTCGATCAGGTACGCTTCGAGAAACCGCTGCCACTCCAGACACTAATGGCCTATTCAGAGAAAGGGCAGGCAATTGATCTGACCAGATTCGTCGATGGGTCCGGGAAGTTGAACTGGACGGCCCCGGCAGATAACTGGATGCTTTATGCCGTGTTTGAGGGCTGGCATGGTAAACAGGTCGAGCGGGCCGGACCCGGTGGTGAAGGCGACGTAATCGATCATTTCTCGAAGGCTGCCACACAGCGTTATCTGCGCCATTTTGACGAAGCCTTTAAAGGACGGAAGAGTTTGCCAATACGGGCATTTTTCAATGATTCGTATGAGGTAGATGATGCACAGGGTGAAGGAAACTGGACTCCGGCTATGTTCACCGAATTTAAGCAACGGCGCGGTTATGATCTCAAACAGTATTTACCAGCTCTGTTTGGGAAAGCCACTGAAGACATCAATAAGCGGGTATTGAGCGATTACCGCGAAACCATTTCGGAGTTATTACTGGAAAACTACACCCAAACGTGGCACGATTGGGCGAAGGGGAAAGGTGCCCTGATCCGAAATCAGGCGCATGGGTCCCCGGCCAACATTCTTGATCTGTATGCCGCTACCGACATTCCCGAAATTGAAGGAACGGAAATCCTACGAATCAAATTCGCGTCATCGGCGGCACATGTTACCGGTAAACCGCTGACATCGTCTGAGTCGGCAACCTGGGAGAATGAACACTTTCTGTCGAAACTCAGCGATGTGAAAAAAGCCATGGATCGGTTTCTTCTGGGTGGTGTCAATCATACGTTCTATCACGGAACAAACTATTCTCCAGCGTCGGCTGCCTGGCCGGGCTGGTTGTTTTATGCGGCTGTACACGTCAATCCGAATAATACCTTCTGGACCGATTTCGGTAAACTGAATCAGTACGTAGCCCGGTGTCAGTCGTTTTTGCAGCTGGGGAAGCCCAATAATGATGTGCTGCTGTACTTGCCGATTTACGACGCCTACACTCGTCCCGGCAAAGTGCTGTTACAACATTTCGATGGTATTCAGCATGGTTTTGCAGGAATGCCGGTTGGCGGTATTGCTGAATCGCTTTGGCAGAAAGGTTACGGTTTCGACTTCATTTCAGACAAACAGCTGCTTACCGTTTCAACAACGAATGGAATCCTTCAAACCGGCGGGGTAGCCTATCAGACCATCTTATTGCCTGCTCCAGAGTTCATTCCACTCGAAACGATTGCGCAACTCATGACTCTGGCCAAAAATGGAGCCACAATTGTTGTAAATGGTCAGTTACCTGCCGATGTACCGGGCCTGGGTAATCTTGACAGTAGGCGCCGTGCGTTTAAAAAGCTGCTTTCTCAGTTAACGTTTGCCGATACCGAAAAAGCCGGTATTCGCCGGGCCGTTATTGGCAAAGGGTCTTTTCTGGTTGGAAATGATGCCGATGGACTGTTAACGCTGGCGGGGGTAAAGCGTGAAGCGTTAGCGGATAATGGATTGCAGTATATTCGACGCCGTCATGCAACAGGCCATTACTACTTCATTGTCAATTGGGGTGATAAACCCGTTGATGGATGGATTCCGCTTGCTGGAGAACAGTCGGCTAAGTCAGTCGCCTTGTATAATCCAATGACTGAACAAACGGGAATAGCCGCGCTTCGAACCAGAAATGCAACGAATGAGGTTTATCTGCAACTTGCCCCCGGCGAGTCCTGCATTCTGGAAACGTCGACTAAGCTGGCCAGTAATTCAGACTATCCCTATTTGAAAATGATAGGAAAAGCTCAGGAAATGTCGGGTACCTGGACAATTCGATTTGTATCGGGAGGCCCGGCATTACCAGCAACCGTTAAAACAGAAAAGCTGGCATCCTGGACCGAAATGGCAGGCGATACGGGGAAAACATTTTCAGGAGCAGCTACGTATACCATCTCGTTCGCGAAGCCAGCCGAAACGGGTGATGGATATCTACTCAATCTGGGACGAGTGGCCGAGAGCGCCCGCATTCAGGTCAATGATCAGGACATTAAAACAGTAATTGGACCCAACTATCAGCTTTTCATTCCGGAAACCTGGCTGAAAAATACCAATACACTGACTGTTACGGTATCTAATGGCATGGCCAATCGGATTATAGACATGGACAAACGGCATGTGGAATGGAAGAAATTCTATAACGTCAACATGTCGCCCCGGCTCCGCGAAGACCGGGATGCCAATGGCCTGTTTACCGCCGAACGATGGACACCGAAAGAATCGGGGTTGATCGGGCCCGTAACGCTTACGCCAGTGAAGGTATCTAAGGCCGACAGTGTCGAGAAATAACCCTAAACCAACAATGGAAGAAATTGCTTTTACAATGAAACTCAAACCGGGCGTCGAGGCTGAATACAAACGTCGTCACGACGAAATATGGCCTGAATTGTCGACCGCTTTGACAGAAGCAGGTATCCGTGATTATTCGATTTACCTGGACCGGACGAGTGGCACCTTGTTTGGCGTCCAGAAACGCATGGAAGGACATTCGGCCACCCGATTACCTGAACTGCCAGTCATGCAGCGTTGGTGGCAGTATATGGCCGACCTCATGGACGTCAATCCAGATAACTCGCCCGTTGTTCAACAACTGGAACCAGTGTTTCATTTGGATTGATTCGTTCAGGATTGGTTGGGGCTTTTTATCCTAACGCACTTATACGTCTACTTGCTTTGCTTTCTGGCGGACCAATATCGGTACAATCAGAAAACTTATACTGCTGAACAGCAGCGAAAAACCGGTTTGGGCCGCATGAAGAAACGTTGCCATGACAACGCTGGCTGTTTCATCCATACCGTAAAGCATAAGAACCCGGCTGACCAGAAAATGATAGGTTCCGACGCCACCCTGCGTCGGGACAGCGATGCCTCCCAAAGAACTCACCGTCAAAATGGTTAGCGCAGCCGACGGAGGAAGTGACAGGGTTTGGGAAGAAGCAAAAAAGAGGGTGTATGTACTTAAAAAGGCCAATGCATAGCTCGCGATTGTGAGGCCAATAAACAAGATGGGGCTTTTCAGTTTTTGAATAGCTATAAAGCCTTTGCCCATATTGAGGGCAATAGTACCTAATCGTTTCGATAAGGGGTGCTGTCGAAAGGTCGGATTCCGAAGCAGCCAGTAGAAAAAAATAATCAGAAGGATACTGATTCCCGACAATACGATAAGAATGATACCGGATTGGCCGCTGGATGTCATTCGCGATAATAGAGGGCTAAATAAGTCAGTAATAAATTGGCCAACGCGCTTAAACTCAAAGAAAAGCGTTAGCCCAATCAATAGAACGAGCGTTAGTAAATCAATGACCCGCTCGGCCACCACAGAGCCTAAGCCCTGAGCAATTGGGACACCGTCAGTTCGTTGCAATGTGCCGCAACGGGTAAGTTCGCCCGCACCAGGAATGATCATGCTAGCCATCGAACCTGCCAGTAAAGCGATTGTTGTACGAAATAGAGAAGGCTGATAGCCAAGCGCCTGTAAGGTAAGCTGCCAGCGGGCAGCTCGTGCAATATGATATGCACCTATAATGATTCCAGCAACACCCAGCCATCGAAAATTCGCCTGCCGAAACTGAGCCGATAATTCATTTAGCGGCACATCTTTTAAAACGTACCACAGTAAACCAATAGCTAAGATAATCGGCAATACCTGCCGCACAAACGTGTTATTCATGCGGGCAAATTACCTATTTTAATAAACACATTACTTGATTTTGGCAAACTGGCATGGTATTGGTAAGTTTGATTAGGTAAAAATGAGAATACCCATAACCCGTATCAGATAGATAACCCTACCTCATGTCAAAGAAAAGGAAAGGCCCTAATCCTGTCCCTACAACCAGTCAGGTAACAAAACCGCTCAAGCCGCAGCCAGCAAATCCTGCTCTATCAGAATCTATTGTTGCCCCTCAATTCAAGCATGTGCCTGATTCTGAGCAACCTTTTGAGTTAATACGATTCGACAGGCGAGTCAAATGGTTCATTGGCATTTGTATTGGGTTATTTGTTCTGCTTACAGTAGCAAAGATTAATTATTCGTCAATTGGCATGTGGAATACGACCATGCCTGATGGTTCTGATGCCCGGCGTGGTATCATAGCTGGTAAGCCCAAGCCCATACGTATGGATGAATGGGCGATTCTGGCGCCCTTTATGTTGTCGCAGGCAAATCAGGGTTTCCCACTTGAAAATCCGGCAATTGGTGGTGAAAAGGTAGCCCTGGTTGGCTATTTCCCAATTAATCACTTTATCTCGTTTTTTAGACCTGATTACTGGGGTTTTTACCTGTTCGATGTTGATCACGGTTTTGCCTGGCGCTGGAATTTTATCCTTTGTTTTGGGCTGATTTCGGTTATGTTGTCTTTTATGCTGCTGACACGCAATCAGTTCTGGCTTTCTGTGTTAGGTGCTTTCTGGTTGATTTTCTCTCCCGGTCTGGCCTGGTGGTCTTTCTTTCTCCTGACCAGTATTTATTCGGGATTTGGTATGTTGATCGCATCGGCCTACATGTTCTTTTCAACAAAGACAAGAACCATCCTGATTGCGGGTGTTTTGTTTTTCTGGTGCTTCTCTATGTTTGCCCTGACGCTGTATCCGCCTTATCAGGTGCCCTTGGGTTATCTGCTGGTCTTTTTGTTGGTCGGTTATACCTGGAGGCATTTCAACAAAGAACTGTTAGTAAGCAAACTTTGGTTGAAACTGGGCGTTTTTGCTGTAGCTTTTGCTGTCATGGGTGTCGTTTTTTACATGTATTATCTGGATGCAAAGTCAACCATCGATGTCATGTCTAATACGGTTTATCCCGGCAAACGTAGTGAAACCGGCGGCACCGGCTTTATTGCTAATTGGTTTTCGGAATATTATGCCGGATGGTTACTCTCTGATCAACGATTTCCGCAAACGTGGCTTAATATCTGTGAATTATCGCACTTCATTACATTCACGCCCGTCATTGCCATAGGTACGCTGATTTACTTTACCCGAACTAGAAAAATTGATCCTCTTCTGGCTATCATTCTGGGGTACGTACTGGTACTGCTAATTTGGATTGAAGTTGGCTTTCCCGCTTTCCTGGCCAAAGCAACCCTGTTGGATGTTAGCCCGACGCGTCGAACGCAAATTCCGTTCGGTATCGCCAACGTAGTGCTGGCTATACTTTACATGAGCTATATTCATGCTAAGAAAATCAAGGTCAGTAGTTCCGTTGCGGCCTTGCTTTCAGTGGGCGTAATTGGCTTTATGATTTATGCCGCCTGGCTGAATCTGGAAGATGCCCAGGGCATTTATAAGACCTATCAATTGTTTTTGCCTACGGTATTTTTCATTGTCCTTAATTTCCTGTTACTGCCAGTCGTTAATTTTCAGTATAAAGAAATTGCTGTGGTGAGTGCAGTGGCTCTATTTACCCTGCCTAATCTGAAGATTAATCCGGTTGGTAAAGGCATGTCGCCGATCACCGATAATGCCCTTTACCAGAAAGTGCGGGAACTGCACCTTAAGGAGCCAAAAGCCCGTTGGGTAGTTCTTGGAAACCAGTATATTACGTACTTAGTTACTGCTACAGGCGTTAATCAGTTAAGCGGAGTGAAGAATCAGCCCGATTTCAAGACTATGCACGTGCTGGATCCAACCGCCAAACGCGACTCTGCCTACAACCGGTATGCGCATTCTGTTTATAACACCTATATCGACCCGGCTCATCCCGATACGGTTATTATGCAGAATGGGTATGAAGATGGCTATCAGGTAGCGCTCGACCCTTGTTCGCCTAAACTTAGACAGCTTAATGTACGCTATATTATTTTCGATCGAGTGCCGCAGCCGGTCGAAATTCGATGCATGAAACAAGTTGCAAAACTGGGCAACCTCGAAATCTACCGTACTAATGACTGAGCAGATATATATCCTGATCCCGTCTTTCAATGAAGGTAAAGTTATTCGTCAGACGATTCGATCTTTAGGTGATCAGTATCATATTGTTGTCATTGATGATGCCTCTACCGACGATACCGCTAATGCTGTGCGCGACTTACCTATCTATTACCTCCGGCATGACATCAATCTGGGGCAGGGAGCCGCTTTGCAAACCGGTATGGACTTTGCCCTACAACAGGGAGCTGATATTGTTGTCCATTTTGATGCTGACGGCCAGCATAATCCAGCGGATATAGATCGTTTTATCGACGTACTGAAGACCCGGAAGGTTGATGTTGTGTTAGGCTCCCGGTTTATGCGCCAGGAGGATTTGCTGGCTATACCGCGCTTACGTCGATTGCTTTTACGCGTGGCCCGAGTTATAAATGGGTTACTTACTGGTTTGTGGTTATCCGACGCGCACAACGGTTTCCGGGTCTTGAACCGGAATGCCCTGCATGCTATCCAGCTAAAAGAGAATCGAATGGCACATGCTTCGGAAATCCTGATGCAAATAAGACGGTGTCAGCTTCACTATGTTGAGTGTCCTACTCACATCATTTATACCGAATACTCCCAGGTGAAAGGACAGCGCTGGCAGGGTGCCGTCGATATTTTGATCGATGTATTTATCAATAAATACTTTCGCTAATGAACGCAGATTTTCAACTCAGTTTTACACCGATTCAGCTACTGCTATCCCTGTTGCTGTTGGTTGTGGCTGTAGCATCGCTCCGGCTTTTCAGGAATCGGTTACTGTATCGGTTGTTTTTTGTGGCAATCGTCGTGGTCGGTATTTTGTTTGTTTCTATACCTGAACTACCCTACTATATTGCTAACCGATTGGGTGTGGGACGCGGTGTCGACCTTGTGTTTTATTTGCTCTTTACGGGTTTTCTACTGTTGATCGCCGTTCTCTACCGGCGGCTGCTTCAGCACGATGTTATTCTGACGCAGATTATCCGGCAGAACGCCATTAAAAATTATAGCGGGATCAAAGCGCAACTGCCGGAAAAGGGCTCAACAAAACGACGAGGATAGGCACGAAGGTAATAGAAGGGCATACTAACTTACAGGCGATGCCAGTTTGGGCAAACAACCTGCTGGCTCAATAGGGGTTGACCTGGAAACCACTGGCCCGGCGCGATTACAGTCCGATCTGTTTCTGGATTGAGCCAGGCACCCCACCAGCTAAACGAGCTATTGGCTACGATCGCGTGTCGACATAAACGCATCAAATACATATCCTGCCAACTATCGGCTCCCTGGTTGTGATCAACAAATGTAGCCGTTTGGCCTAGTGCGCTCAGTTCCCGTTTGGCCCAAGTCTGATCGTCTGAAAAAACAAAGAAATGAGGGTCTGAGACTCGTTCGCGCAGGTAGCTAATCGAGCGAATGTAATAGTCTATGTCGCAGAGTCCATGGTATTGATTGGCAGCGGGATTTGTGACATAATCGCCCCGACGGATATGAATAAAGGTTGCATTTGGATTCCGAAGAATGGTATTTGCCATTGATAACGTAATCTCCGATGGTGTTTCCCGAAAAACCAGCTGTTTTCTCAGCGTTTCGGCTACTGGTTTAAAGTAAGATTCGGACTGCCAATAGCCGAAGCAAAGTGCGTTTTGGACTTTGTTAGGTAATTTCGTTATCGCATCCGGGTTTGTTGTCGACTCCCGAATCATAACAGTGTTCATGCCCGGCACAGTTACTCGCGCTAATACGCTGACTAAGTCCAGAACAGAAGCCTGCTCAGGCTGAATCGAAAAGGTGTCGAGTTCGTATTGTCTTGGTGTGTAATGGCGTAGCCTGGCTAGTGTTGTACTCTCCAAGAGGTGCCGTTCCAGGCGCAGTTCTGTCTGGAGCTGATGGGCCAATCGAACCCCGAATGCATATTGAAACAACTGATTGCCTAACCCGCCTAGCAAAACTGAGATAACCATAAATCAGGGGTTGGCGTATGTACACAACTCATTTATGCTCTGCCAGAAAATTAACCGTCACAAATATTTCCAGGTATTCTGTGTAGCTATCGATTCGGCGGAGACCGTTGCCAACAATTCGGTATAGGTTGTAGGTTGGCGAAAGCAGATTCCAGAAATCCCGAAAGTAGGTCCGGGAGTCGATGCTGGTTCCCCCAAATTCAAATTGAATGAAACGGATACGGCCTTGCTGAATCATTTTGGCGGCTCCTTTCAACACGGCCAGTTCATGACCTTCCACGTCAATTTTCAGTAAATCGATATGGTCGATCTTTTGGGCAGCGGAAAATTCATCGACCGTGCTGAAGGTCGCTATTTCATTTTTGGCAAATGAAACATTGATGTGGTGTAAATCACGATCGTAAACCGACGCCATCCCCGATTGTTCCGCATCTGTAAACAGCGCCATCTCGCCAGGACGATCGCTTAGACCCAGATTATGCTTAATCACATTCGGTTCAGGGAGGTTGGCTTTGAGTGTCTGGTAAGTAGCATGCGACGGCTCGAAGCAATGGATGGCAACCTGATCACCGAAGCTGTTTATGAGCATTCGGGCATACGTCCCCACATTCGCACCAACATCAAAGACTGTTGTGCCATGGGGTTGACCGACCGTTTTCTTCGCTACATAACGGACAACATATTTTTCTCCGCTGTCGTCAGTAAACGAGCCTCCGCCATAATTCATGGCGTAAATGACAAACAGATATAATTTTTCGTAAACGGGTTGTAGCAGTGTAATTCGTATAGGTGCCAGCAACCATTGTAAAAACTTCTTCATGAGTTTAGTCGATTCGGCGGGTCATTTCAAAGATACCACACCCGTATACACAGCCGAAATTAGTCTGAGCCGACTGGGTGCGCCAGTCTACATTTTCAAAAAACTGTTCATTATCGTCGATGTACGAAAATCTTTCGATGGTGTAATGAGGCTCAAACAACTGAACCAGATAGGCAATCGAAAATACACGGTGTGCGTTATAAACGATGCCTTGTGGACCAATAGGTGATGAAAAATAGAACGTTCCACCCGGTTTAATAATCTGTCGGATATTATCTAACGCTTTAATGTGGCCGTTTGCATCGATAGGGTCTCCGTAACGTCCCAGGCCAAAATGCTCGATGGCGTGGAGGGCCGAAATAGAATCAGTCGAGTGTATAAGGTCGGTCGGCAGATTCATTAAATCGGCCTGCCGGAAGCTGACATTGGGAATACTACGGGTCAATGGCCGAATATCGATAATTTCAATAGGCCGATAGGCCGCAACATGCCCAACAAATCCATCGATTCGGGAGCCAATATCCATATGCTTGACAGGATTATTCCTGAAGATCCGCTGTGCTACATACAGGTCTTGTAAAAAATAATGCTTTATAAGCTCACCACTTTCGGCGTATCGGTCAAAAATAGCAGGGTAGTAGCTGAGAATAGGAAAATCTGAATGGCCGTCAAGTTGCTTTTTGAGCTTAAAATAATCATTTATGTAATCAGGGGTTGCTTTGATGCCGCCCCAAACAATTTGTGAACCGATTTTAATAATACGTCCAATCATAATGTGTCAGGCTTTAATCAACTGACGGGCCTTATTCATCGATTTGATAAGGATACGTTCAGGTAACAGATTGATTATATGGGTAATGGCTGCTATTTTAATCCGCTGGCTCAGCGGGGCTACATAGCCAAAGTCGTGTATAAAGCTTTCTTTAATTGCTACATTGCTACGCCACTTGACGCGCAGGTTGGTAAATACTGTATTGGTGTTATGAATGCGGTAGGCTGTCAGACACTCGGGCAGATTTTGCATGCGCAACCCGCTATTTATCAATAGAAATAAGCTGTAATAATCATTGAAATGTGAAAAACGAATAACATACAAGTCTTCTTTCAGGACATTGCGATACATCACTGAGGGATTTGCAATGGGAAAGCGTAAATAAAATTCATTAAAAATGGCTTCATGTATAAGCGGATAGGTACGTATGCCAGTGATATGTCCATGACTATCGATCAACTCCAGATTACTGCCAACCAGAAACACATCTGGATTGGCCTGTAGAAATGCAACCTGTTTTGCCAGACGATCGGGTCGGGCAATATCATCAGCATCAAGCTTGGCAATAAATGTGCCGGTTGCCTGGCGGGCGGCTATATTACTGGCTACTTCACCCCCATACCCTAAAGGGACTGGTTCCCAAAGCGGCCTTATTCGCCGGTCACGCTGAGCATAGTCGGCAACAATACGAGCTGTATTGTCAGAAGATCCATTATCTAAAACTAATAGTTCCAACCGCGAATATGATTGCGACAGGATACTCTCAATTGCCTGGGCCAAATACTGCTCACCGTTATAAACGGGCATAATGACCGATACCAGCGGAGTGTCTGAAGAATTCATTGCAATCGGTCTCTCAACTATCAAGCCACAATGCTATCAAGCTATGTAAACAAACAATATTTTATCGTAAATTTAAGCTTATGTAGCCGGAAAAAATGAGAGGAACTTACTGCTTTATTTAGTCAATATAATGTTCATCGGCTGATACACCTTCTCTCCGCCGTTTCTGAGGCAGATCCATAGCGTATACTGCCCTGGTTTCAGATCTTTTTTGTCCAGAACACAGGAGAATCCTGGCTGGGTATATTTTCTGTTCAGTATGTGGTCGTCCGTGTCCTCCCAGGCGTGTTTCTGCGCAGTAAATGCGTAACAGTTAGTTGCCGAACGGGCAATTACCTGAATGGATGTGTTTCTGGCTAATGAACCGTTGATCTGAGCCCAGACCCGGTATAGAATCAGGAAATCGCCGGTTTCGTAGGGTTGGGCGTTGACCGTAACGTTATGGCTGGGTAATAGCTGTGCCGGATCGAAGGGCTCTGGCGTACTTTTAAGATCCTCGAACGTAATGGCTGGTACCTGGAAAATTCCCTTTTGGCGCGCATCCGTAAAAATTGTATTCGCAATCGCCGGATTTGCCCAATGCAAATATAGATTCGCCGGATTGGCGTTATAAAAAGCACTGCTGAATTTCAGGTTGCGCGTCCGATCCTCAATCCGTCGGCGGTTGTCCTGATTGATGGCTGACAGATACACAAACAACGCTACAGCTACATAGCCAGCCAGCACGCCTAACCGCAGGTAACGATGCCTGAAGGTTTCAAGGGCCAGTACCGATTGGGTGGCAAACAGCATAACAACCACAATGCCATAGCGTGGCGTAGCAGCCTGCCCAATGCCCATGCCTGAGCGCGTAGCCATGAGCGACAGGCAGGTGAGGTAAAGGAATAATAACCAGCCAACAAGGGGCAAATGCTCACCAATCCGCTTTATATACCAGAGGTAACCGACCAGGCCAACCGATACTAGTAAGGATAGCGCACCGAACAGCATACTCAATTTCTGCCGACCCGGCCCCAGCAACATACCTGTCAGTGTAAAAAAGTAACTGATCGCCCGGCCCGTATGGTTTATCAGCGAGTCGGCAATGTCGGGGTGATAGGGCGGCCGGATATATCCCCAGAAATAAAGAGCAATCGTAGCAGCAGTAATGGCCAGCCACAGAGCCAGCTTTCGATAGGATTGGGTCAGAACCAACAAAGCGGCACCGGCAAAGAACGTAAACATGCCATTTCCACTGGTAAAGGTGGCCAGTACAGCCGCTCCGCAAGCCACAATAAACGCATTTCGGCTGGGTTTGCTCAGGCTATATAGACTAAGCATGGCAAACGGAATGACGTATAGATTCTGTAAGGCTGCCATGCTCCAGGTGGAGAGCTCCCAGTATTGAAACAGGAAAAGCGAATAGGCCGCGGGCAATAGATAAAGGAGCTTTTGCGAAATGGAAAATTGCCGGAACGATGCCTTCAGGAAAAGAACACAGATCAGTAACAGCGATACATTACCTACGATAATTAAGTGGCTGAAGTTCAATTCACCGAATAATCCATAGTCGGCCAGAAAAACCAATCGGTCGAACACGATTCGGTGCTCGTTGTACTGCGAAAAAATCAATTTAAGCCTTTCGCCAAAAGTCAGTTTGCCAAAAGCATAGTCAGCTATAAAGCTCAGTGCGCTGTTGAAATCGTCTTCGTATGGAAAGTTATAGGCGTTTTCGAAAATGGTTTTATAGTAGATAAAAACAGGAATGGCTACCAGAATACCTAAGAAAACAGACTGCATGGCCGACGTCCGCTGCGATCTTTCTGACGAACCCACCAGCATGGGTGCGAACCAGGTTGGGCTGGACAGGTTAGTTGACCGGGCTTCCTGTTTCTGATGTTTTTCAACTGGAAATAAGCGTCGGAAAATGGGAGTAGCCTTGGCCGTAAGCGTTGCCATTGAGCAGATCAGTAGAAATTTGACGCGGTAAGTATAGCGCATTATCTACTAGCAGACAAGGAAAGCACAGCTGTATGTTATCGTAGAAACACCTATAGATGATGTGTCGATTCTGTTTCCTGATGTATAGAACTTTGGTTGTAATAAGACATAACCCAGATGGATTTGGGTTCAGCCTAGGTGATACCGGAAACGGTAAAATTATTTTCAGGGAATAAGTAACTTCTTCATTCCCAGTAAATAAAACCGATTAGTACGCTATAACCGATGGAGAGAACCCACACATTGAAAATTGCGTTTGATTGACACAGAATCCTTCCACAAGTGGTTTGGTTATACCTCTTTTTACGGGATGGTTGTGTAAATTTGTATTTTATACAGAAGCTATCTTTCGATGAAGTTAAACCTTCGTTACCAGGAGTCATTTGAGGACCGTCATCACGGCCAAACCGAAGCGGCCCAGGCCGAAATGCTCCAAACTATTTCTACGACCGGGTTGCCGGTCGAATCCATCGACGAACTAATTGATCAGACGGTACCGGCAGCAATCCGGCTCCCCCGCCCCCTTAATCTGCCCGCTCCCAAATCGGAAACGCAATTTCTGGCAGATTTCAAGAAGATGGCTGGTCAAAACAAAGTCTTCAAATCGTACATCGGTACCGGTTATTACGATACCATCACACCGAATGTTATTCTGCGTAACATTCTGGAAAACCCAGCCTGGTATACGGCTTATACACCTTATCAGGCTGAAATAGCACAGGGTCGCCTGGAAGCGCTCCTTAATTTTCAGACGGTAGTGTCAGACCTGACCGGTATGGATCTGGCGAATGCTTCGCTGCTCGACGAAGCTACTGCTGCTGCCGAGGCTATGCATATGCTCTATGCAATGCGACCAGCATCTAAGAAATCGGCCAGTACGTTTTTCGTTTCAGAGCGGTGTCATCCACAAACGATTGATGTGTTGTTGACCCGTGCGACACCGATCGGTATTCAGGTACTTGTTGGCGATCACCGAACTGTAAACCTGACCAATGGTGAAATCTTCGGTATTTTGCTCCAATACCCAGCCTCAGATGGCGAAGTGTTCGACTATACTGATCTGATTTCGGCCGCTCACGAATTAGGTATTACAACGGCCGTTGCTGCTGATCTGCTCGCTCTGACATTGCTAACTCCTCCGGGCGAAATGGGTGCTGACGTAGTTGTCGGTTCAGCGCAACGCTTTGGTGTTCCGATGGGTTTTGGCGGACCACATGCGGCTTATTTTGCTACCCGTGATGCCTTTAAGCGTCAAATTCCGGGTCGGATCATTGGTGTTTCGCTGGATGCGGAAGGAAAACCCGCCCTTCGGATGGCATTGCAAACCCGCGAACAGCACATCCGTCGCGAAAAAGCAACCTCAAATATCTGTACGGCACAGGTTTTACTGGCTGTCATGGCTGGTAGCTATGCCGTATATCATGGTCCGCAACGGCTTAAGGCTATTGCCGAAAAAGTACATGGTCTGGCCAAAGTGTTTGCAACGGCTCTTCGCTGGAGCGCGCACGAACTGAGCACAGATAATTATTTCGATACCGTTACCGTAAAAGTTGGCGATGTTGAATCGTTAAGAAAATCGGCGAGGGCTGCGCAGGTAAACCTGCGTTATCTGTCTGATGGCGAACGAGTGAGCGTGTCGTTCGATGAGGCTAAGACACTGGACGACCTTATAGAACTACTTTCGATTTTTGGCGTAAAATGTGATTTGGAGGCCATTCTGGCTGATCTGGACATCACCTGGCCCGAACGGCTCGTGCGTCAATCGGACTATCTGACCCACCCGGTTTTCAATACGCATCATACCGAGCACGAGATGTTGCGCTACCTGAAATCGCTGGAAGAAAAGGATTTATCGCTGGTTCATTCCATGATTTCGTTGGGTAGTTGTACCATGAAACTCAACGCTACTGCCGAAATGATTCCGGTAACGTGGCCTGAGATTGGTAAATTACACCCGTTTGCGCCGAAAGATCAGACCACCGGTTATCAGCAGCTATTCAGTGACCTCAATGCCTGGTTATGTGAAATTACGGGTTTTGCCGCCATGTCGTTGCAGCCGAATTCGGGCGCTCAGGGCGAATACGCAGGGTTGATGGTGATCCGGGCCTATCACGAAAGCCAGGAAAATTACCACCGGAATGTCTCATTGATTCCGCAATCGGCTCACGGAACCAATCCAGCCAGCGCCGTTATGGCCGGTATGAAAGTCGTTATCGTTAAATGCGATGAACGCGGCAACATCGACGTCGCTGACCTGAAAGCGAAAGCTGAGCAATATAGCAATGACCTCTCGTGTCTGATGGTTACCTATCCGTCAACACACGGTGTTTTCGAGGAGAGCATCAAAGAGATCTGCGAAACCATTCATCAGCATGGCGGACAGGTTTATATGGATGGAGCCAACATGAACGCTCAGGTTGGTCTGACATCTCCGGCTACGATTGGTGCTGACGTCTGCCACCTGAATCTGCACAAAACATTCTGTATCCCTCACGGTGGCGGTGGTCCTGGTATGGGCCCTATTGGCGTAGCGGCCCATTTGGCTCCCTTCCTGCCCGGTCATGCCCTCGTACACACCGGTGGCGAACAGGCTATTCATGCTGTTTCTGCCGCTCCCTATGGTTCTGCGAGCATTCTGACGATCTCTTATGCCTACATTGCAATGATGGGTGGAGAAGGGCTGACAAATGCAACCAAACGCGCTATTCTGAACGCGAATTATATTAAAGCACGGCTGGATGGACACTACGAAGCGCTTTATGCCGGTACGAACGGTCGTGCCGCTCACGAAATGATCATCGATTGCCGTCCGTTTAAAGCAGTAGCAGGCGTTGAAGTTGAAGATATTGCGAAACGTCTGATGGATTACGGGTTCCATGCGCCAACGGTTTCCTTTCCGGTGGCTGGAACAATGATGATCGAGCCAACCGAATCGGAGTCGAAAGCCGAGCTTGATCGTTTCTGCGATGCCCTGATCGCCATTCGGGAAGAAATTCGCGAAATCGAAACGGGTGCTGCTGACCGGACCAGTAACGTGCTGAAACACGCCCCTCACACGGCTACAGTAGCGCTATCTGATAACTGGACTCGGCCTTACAGCCGCGAAAAAGCCGTTTATCCGTTGCCGCAGGTTCGTGCCCGTAAATTCTGGCCAAGCGTTAGCCGGATTGATTCAGCTTACGGAGATCGTAATCTGGTTTGCGCCTGCGTACCGACAGATGCGTATGCAACTGAAGTGGCAGAAGAAGCCAGTGTGGAGCAACAAGCTTAATAGACTTAAGTCGTTTCTTATGATTAAAGCCTGCCTGCGTCAAGCAGACAGGCTTTATTTTATGTAGAAAAGCTTTTGCCGAACAGTGGGTATTCTACACAGGATGAATTTCAGGGCGTATCGGAATCTCCATGAGCAAAAGAATAGCATCGTTCGACAACGCTTCAAATTCGAGAACTCCCTCTTTCAGATTCGTTAACGCCAGCCCATCTCTTTCGTGGAGTAACCGATTCTGTACCTCAAACGCTCCGCTCAGGATGAACACAAAAATTCCGGTGGACTGTACCTGGTCAGCTGCCTGTTGAAGGTGATAAACGTCTTCCTGCCGACCGTCATATCGGCCAATATAACAACGGCTGATTTGCGTATGGCTACTACTGAGCGGTAAAATCGGTAACAGCTTATTTTTAGTGGTTAAGTCAAAGGCTGTTTGTTGTGGAGACGATGTAGGTGGTATACTATCGTCATCGAGCCAGACTTGAATAAAGTTGATGAGCTCCGTTTCGTATGGATTGATAAGCTCATAGTCCATACCTGCCGCTAGTGAAAAAATCTGAACCTCTCCAGCTTCCAGAAAGCCATCGCCCGATTCACTTTTGTACTCAAGTCCGCCAACAATCGGAATAATAAGGGCCGTCGTATGGGTTTCGGCTATCATCCTGATGCTTTTCCCGGCTTTGAGCGTATCATCGTTCAGGAGCTGAAGGGCACCAAATGGTTTTCTGCTTTCTTGAAAATAATGGCCAAAATTGAAGCTGTGATAACTCCGGAACGAGTCAAGTTGCGAAAAGCCTCGTTGGTCGGAGAGGTAGATTTGAGCTTCTGTTTGCGTATCCATACTTACTGAGACAAACTACTACCGTATTGAAAAGAAGAAATGCTCAGATACGGTTGTAAGGCAATCATGTCAGTCTGCACTTCCTGTCCGGTTCGTAACCCTTCGCGTTGATCCCCGTAGGCAATAACCAGCAGATTGCCAATGGTATCGATCCAGGTCAGCGGTTCGCTATAAAAGGAAATAGCGATTCGATGAGCATCTTTATTCTGTACATGCGACTGGATAATCTCAAATGTAAACTGTGTGAAGGGCAGACACAATTTCCCGGCGTTGTTCGCAATGTCCGGAATGATTTTATTCAACTGCCTGATATAGCCAACAGCGGCTGTGCTGGTCAAATAATGCAGTTTATCGGCATTAGGTACGTTGTCCAGAAGCTCCTGAAACGTTGTGTACTTATTCTGCTGATTATAGAACTGGGCCTGCATGAAAAACTCCATGTAGGTATCATCGAACACATATTTATCCCAGATTTTTTGGGATGATGCGTCAATAATTTTACGATAACTAAGCCGAATAAGACCTTTTGCCATTGCGTTGAAGGGCTGGCGAGACTTCAGGAAACCTATGCCCGAAGTCTCAAACACCTATTTACTAGGCACTGACTACAATTGTATGGGTGAGTATGTAACCTGCTGAAATACTGCCGGAAACCGTGGCCAGTTCGGTCGTAAACCCATCCGAAAAAACATTGTCGGACTCGTTCTTGGTGTCTTGCGACCCTTTGGTATACCCGTACGATTGGGCCGTTGTGTATACCGTGTTAGCAATGTCGTAGGGAAATGCAATTTGAGTGACCAGCAGTGACTTTCCGGTCGAGCTGTAGATATGGACATGGATGTGCGGAGCGCGGCCCGAATACCAGCCAGGGAAAATAGACGTGAACGAAACCAGACCGTTAGCATCGGTCGTTTGCCGCCCGCGTAGAAAATCGACGGTTGTAAAATTGACACTTTGCATACCCGATCCGCCATATTCGGAGTAGTAACCGTCTTTGTCGCAATGCCAGATATCAACCAGAGCACCCGCCAGAACCGCACAACTGCTGTTCGAATTTTTAATCGTAATGTTGACCGTAAAGGCTACGCCGGTGCGGTCATCGCGAATGTCCTTACGCACAAAGTTGGCTGGGACTTTAGTTGGAAAAGGCCCTTCAGTTTCCGATGGAGTGACCGAACAGTTACTTGACGAACTCCCATTGGTTGAGCCAGTAGACGTGCTGGTGCCCGTTGAGGTTGTAGGGGTAACCTCCGATGAGCTACAGGCATTAATTGCGGGTAAAACAGTCGCTATCCCAAGCAAACTTCCGAATCCTCTTTTCAAAAACTCTTTGCGTTCCATAATAGTCAGTAGACAGGTGTTAATTATAGCTTAATACGCTGACTTTAGATGGATCGTTGTTGCCACGGACCAATTTGAGGTAAATGGGTCGATTATGTCGGTTAATGAAGGTTACGCTGTCGGTAAACTAAGCCGATTGATGCCAGACGTTATGAGCCGAATTGACGAAAGAAATCCGCTTCATAGCTGGCTCCAATCGGAATCTCACGCCCTGACAACAGGATGGTTTTGTTCTGTACGGCTTCAATACGGTTCATGGGAATGATATACGATCGATGAACCCGAATAAAACGCTCGGCGGTGCTGGATTCGGGAAGTTGTTGCATCATCGTTTTCATCGTCATACGGCACACAATAGGTTTATCATTCTGGCGATGAATTTTAAGGTAATCATCGAGTCCTTCAATGAATAAAATATCGGCTAATGGAATCTGGTACAATCGATAATCGGCCCGTACGTACAAATAAGTCGGTTTATCCTGCTCCGTTTGCTGTTGTCTGAACCGATACGCATCACGTGCTTTATGGGCCGCCTGCTCGAATCGTTCGAACGTAAACGGTTTTAACAAATAGTCGACAGCATTCAGGTTAAACCCGTCAACGGCGTATTCGGCATAGGCAGTCGTAAAGATCACGGGCGTAGGATGGGGCAGGAGCTTATGAAAATCAAGCCCCGACAAGGCGGGCATATTGATATCGAGAAAAATCAGATCGATCAGATTATTCGCCAGATAATCCAGTGCTTCGTCAGCACGAAAAAAGGTTTTTTGTAGAGTAAGAAAATCAACCCGGCCGCAAAAATTGGCAAGTATCCGCAGGGCAGGCGGCTCATCGTCGACGGCAATGGCTCGAATCATGTCAACGTCAGGTATAGATCGACCGTAAAGTCGTTGGGTTGGTTACTAATCTGCAATCGGTGTCGATTGGAGTAGACTAACGCCAGACGCGATTTGGTATTTGTCAATCCAATGCCACTAGTCGTAACGGTGTCCTGCGAAATACGTACTTTTTTGTTGAAAACATGGCAGTGTAACTCACTTTCATGAATGGTCAGGCCGATCTGGATCAGTGAATCTTCACTGGGATTTACGCCATATTTAAAGGCATTTTCGATGAAGGAAATTAGAATTAATGGAGCAATTTGTTGGCCGTTGGGGCTACCGGTAATTGAAAAATCGATTTGCACCGTTTCGTCCAGACGCAACTTTTGCAGGGCTACATAATGACTGATGTACTCAAATTCTTTCGCCAGTGGGACCTGCTTAACGGCCGCATCCTGAATCACATACCGCATCAGCGATGATAACCGGGTAATCGCTTCGGCTGTTCGGTCCGACTGCTCAAGGGCTAGTGAGTAAATGCTGTTGAGCGTATTAAACAGAAAGTGCGGATTGATCTGCGCCTTCAGGTACGATAATTCAGTATTCAATTTTTCGCGTTCAGTTTCTCGCCAGCGATTGTTAACACGAATGGCGAGTGATAAAAGAAACCCAATTAGAAACAGAAAAAACGTCTGACTGATCTCAGGCGGTAAACCCGGCTGTTGCGACCCTGGTCTCGGAAATCCAGTTGGGGGCATCGGTGAACGATTGCCCATCTCAAAAGGAGGCCTTTGCTCCATCCACTCAGGTGGCGGCTGAGATCGTGGCGGTGGCATTATACCCCTCCGGTTGACTCCGGCTAGTGTTTGTTCAATAACAAAAAAGCAGGCCAGAACACTAAGGCCGTAGATAACATAGTTTTTCCCGAAGAAGAATCGGGGAATGAGTATAAAGTAATTCGTGTAGAAAAACGCAATCGTTAGCAGATAGGACAATAAATTACGCTGTTCGTGCGGATTGTAGGCTAATTCCGACAGTTTTGAAAAGCCGTCTTCGACGAAAATGTAAGGCAATGCCAGAAAGGTCAGGCAGCCGAAAAGATGAATGGCAATAAGTGATGCTGTCCTGTTCATACGAGCGAATGGATAAGGAAAATTACTGAACCTGGCCATCGCTTGGGTATAATCTCGGTAAATGATCGAAATCTGTCGGTAAATAGCAGTGTACGTGTATAAAAGCAGAAGCGTTCAGCTCAAAATGAACCGAACGCTTCTGCTTATTCATTAACTGTATAGGTTACCTAGACCACTACGGCTTCAGCAAGCACCAGTACCTTGTTTTGTAATACTTCAACAACGCCACCATCAACGGTAAACGTCTGTTGACCGGATGCCGTTTGCACGACAATCGGTCCGCGATCCAGTGTGCTAACCAGCGGAGCGTGATCGTTCAGAACCTGAAACTGACCTTCGCTACCCGGAAATGTAACGGCACTGGCTTCACCGGAAAAGACCTTGCGGTCAGGAGTAATAATGTCTAATGTCATGCTATTGAATGATAAATTATGACCCGGTCATAATTATTACAAAACTCCTTTTACGAAATTTAGTACGCTGCCGATTTGGGTCTTTGCGGCTGGTTCGGCGGCTTTGGCAACCAAACCGCCCTGGTCTAACTTACTAACCGATCCCAAAGCAGTCGAAATCAGGGATTGGCCTGTCGATTGGGTTCCTCCACCCAGCGCCGACAGCGCACTACCGATTCCGCCAAGACCACTTGTTAGCTGACTGCCTTTACCCAGTAATGAACCAGCGGCCAAAATGCCCTCCAGCTGATTGCCTCCCGATGCAAGTTTGGCCAGACTAACCGCTTTCCCGAGTACGCCGTTGCCCAGGGCTCCGGTCGGAATGAGTGGAAGCAACGCTTTCAGTTTACCAGCCTGAGCCAGTAGCTTATCTTTGAACGAAGTGGGCTTTGCCTGGGCTTCGGCCTCCAGGCCAGCAATTCCCGCTTTAAGCTCCTGCGTCGTTGCAGTTTTATCGCCTTTGTCCAGAGCCGCAACTGCATTGTCCAGGTGTGTTGTGGAAGAGGAATCCTGAGACAACGCCGGTACAATAGAAACCTCGTTGATCGCGCCAGCGACTAAAGCCGTTTGAGCTACCGGAAATTCAACCTGGGCAGAAGTTGCTGAGATTAACAGCAAGCTTAAGGGTAATACGGCTATTCCAAAACTTAATCTAATCGACGTTTTCATAAAACTAAATGCGTTTTTATTTTTCTGACTATTAGACTTAAGAAAGGGAATTTGGTATCAGAGATACAGTTAACAAAAGATTAAATTTTGTAACCGTATCTCTGAATTAGCTCTATTGTCCCGCTTCTTTTAGCATTTTCTCACCTTTCGCCATGGCATCTTCGATTGTACCGACGAGGTTGAAAGCGGCTTCAGGAAGACGGTCATGCTTACCGTCAATGATTTCGTTAAACCCTTTGATCGTGTCTTCGATAGGAACCAGAACCCCTTTCAAACCAGTGAACTGCTCAGCTACGAAGAACGGCTGCGACAGGAAGCGCTGTACACGACGAGCGCGCGAAACGACGAGTTTGTCTTCTTCCGATAATTCTTCAAGGCCCAAAATGGCGATGATATCCTGCAATTCTTTGTAGCGCTGCAGAATCTCTTTTACGCGCTGAGCCGTGTTGTAATGTTCATCACCGAGAATTTCGGCGGTCAGAATCCGGGAGGTAGAATCGAGCGGATCCACGGCTGGATAGATACCCAGCTCGGAGATTTTTCGGCTCAATACGGTCGTAGCATCAAGGTGAGCAAACGTTGTTGCCGGAGCTGGGTCAGTCAAGTCATCGGCAGGTACGTAAACGGCCTGTACCGATGTGATCGAACCGCGCTTGGTCGAGGTAATACGCTCCTGCATGACACCCATCTCGGTAGCCAGCGTTGGCTGATAACCAACGGCCGACGGCATCCGTCCCAACAGAGCCGATACCTCGGAACCTGCCTGGGTGAAGCGGAAAATGTTATCGACGAAGAATAAGATGTCACGACCAGCACCTTCGCCATCACCATCGCGGAAGTGTTCGGCAATGGTCAGTCCTGACAGGGCAACGCGGGCGCGTGCTCCCGGAGGCTCGTTCATTTGTCCGAATACGAAGGTTGCCTGGCTTTTGGTCATTTCCGCCATATCTACTTTGGAAAGATCCCAACCACCTTCTTCCATCGAATGTTTGAAGGCTTCACCATATTTGATGATCCCCGCTTCGATCATTTCGCGAAGCAGGTCATTTCCTTCGCGGGTACGCTCACCTACACCAGCAAACACCGAAAGACCTGAATAAGCCTTGGCGATGTTGTTGATCAATTCCTGAATCAATACCGTTTTGCCTACACCAGCACCACCAAAAAGGCCGATTTTGCCGCCTTTTGCATAAGGTTCGAGTAAGTCAATTACTTTTATACCAGTAAATAGTACTTCAGTTGAGGTAGCGAGGTCTTCGAATTTTGGCGACGGCCGGTGAATCGGTAATCCAACGCCTGTTGTTTTAGGTTGGGGAATACCATCGATCGCGTCACCAACGACGTTGAAAAGTCGTCCACGAATGCCTTCGCCTGTTGGCATGGTGATTTGGTGGCCGAGGTCAACGACGTCTAAGCCGCGATACAGGCCGTCGGTCGAGTCCATGGCGATGGCGCGAACACGGTCTTCGCCGAGGTGTTGTTGAACCTCCAGAATGACCTGTTGCCCATTGGCTTTAGTTACTTTGAGGGCATCCAGAATGGCCGGAATCCGAGTGCCTTCGCCCTCAAAACTCACGTCCACAACTGGCCCGATTATTTGCGTAATCTTACCCGTATTGACTGCCGTTGCCGTACTCATTTGTATATGATGTAGCTTATTGAAATGTTGCCCATTGTTTGGGACTGCAAAAGTAGGAGAAAAACTGCGTAAGGTCAAGACTCGAGCTAGTCATTTTCGGGTTATTAGACTATAGAATACATTTGGTAGTTAGGTTTTTATCCTAAGGAATAAACAAAATTGACCAAGAGCGGATTTGTACAAAAGTTAGTTTCTGGTGGTTATCGCCTTATCACTAGCGGCTAGTATTCAATAACTAACCAACTACGATCGACTAACCATTTACTCTTTATTAACCACGACTTATTCATGCTTCAACAACGTTCAAGCGGCCTGTTGCTCCACATCACATCATTGCCTTCAGCGCACGGCGTCGGCGATTTAGGACCAGAAGCCTACCGCTTCGCTGATTTTCTGTATGCTTCCGGGCAAACCTATTGGCAGATATTGCCATTGACTCCCGTAGACCCTGGTTCGGGGTTTTCTCCCTATAGTAGTCCGTCGGCTTTTGCCGGGAATATATTGCTGATTAGTCTGGAGAAACTGGCTGATGAAAATCTATTGAGTCCAGATGATCTGGCAGTATTTAATGAACAGCCACTTCACGACATTTCGGTGAGTGAAGCCCCCGCCACATCAGGTGATGTGCCATCGGCGGTACTTGCCGGACCGCTTATTCTGGCACCTTCTACACTTCATGCCGCCTGGATTAAAAAGCGGCCTTTGCTGCAACTGGCGGCTGATACGTTTCTCCGTGATGCCACACCCGCCCAACGCAGCGATTATGATCGATTTTGTGCATGGCAAGCCGATTGGCTTGATGATTATGCTTTGTTTACGGCTTTGCAGGACGAAACGGGTGAGTCGACCTGGGTGCGCTGGCCGGAAGAGATCGTCCGGCGTGACCCGGCTGCGCTGGCCCGTCAAAGGGAGTTGCTTCACGATCGGATTGAAGAAGTTAAGGTGCTGCAATATTTCTTTTTTCGGCAATGGAATGAACTGATCGCCTATTGCTATACCCGAAAAATTCACCTTATCGGCGACATTCCGATCTACGTTCAGTTCAATAGCACAGAAGTCTGGGCGAATCCGACTTTGTTTAAACTGGATGCCAACTTTCAGCCGCTATTTGTGGCGGGGGCTCCACCCGATTATTTTAGCGAATATGGTCAGCGGTGGGGCAACCCGATTTATGATTGGGAAGAACATCGGCGAACAGGTTTTGCGTGGTGGATGCATCGGTTACGGCATCAAATGTCGCTATACAGCCTGACGCGCCTGGACCATTTTTTGGGTTTTGCCATCTATTGGGAAATTCCGGCGAGTGAACCAACTGCTAAGGTAGGCGAGTGGGTGAAAGCACCTATTGAGGCATTCATGCACGCCATGCACCGACAATTCGTGAATTTACCTGTGATTGCCGAAGATTTGGGCGCGCGTACTGCCGACATGCAACCGCATTTGCGTCATTATGGCATTCCGGGTATGCGTGTCATTCAATTTGGCTTCGGCGATGATTTGCCGACTTCCTCTCATGGTGTTCATAATCATACCGAAAATGTGGTCGTCTATTCGGGCACACACGATAATAACACAACGCTCGGCTGGTTTAAGGAAGTTACCGAAGAAACCCGCCAGAAATTGAATGACTATATTGGTTTTCCTATTACCAGCGAAAACATTGCCGATCAGATTTGCCGCCTAACGATGCAATCAGTTGCCCGTCTCGCCATCATGCCGGTACAGGATATCCTGAATCTTGATGAAACCAACCGCATGAATACACCTGGTCTGGGTGGGCGAAGCTGGCAATGGCGATTACAGCCAGGACAACTGACTGACGAAGTAGCCGAAAAACTAATGAAACTCACCGAAATGACTGGAAGAACGGAAGGGTCCTAAAGGAATGGCGGTGTAGTTGGGCGTATACTTGTCTGCCCGACTACACCATCATTTACACTAGCTCCAGTTCCTGTATCTGCTGGTTTATAAACTCCAGTTCATCTGCCGATAGGCTGATGTCAATAGCTTTTGCATTTTGAATGGCCTGTTCGGCGTTACGGGCGCCTGCCAGAGCCGCCGTTATACCCGGTTGTTCGATTGTCCAGCGAATGACTAACTGGCTCAGGCTGGCATTTTTTTCATCGGCCAATGGTTTGAGTTTTTCTAATAAATCGTTGGCCTGAACAATGTTTTGTTCTTTAAAGAACCGATAACTTGTCCGATGGTCGCCTTCCGCAAACTGATGGCCGGGTTTGATTTTTCCGGTGAGTAATCCCCGCTCCATGGGGCTATAGGCCAGAATACCTTTTTTATGTTCGAGGCAGTAAGGAACGAGCAACGCATTGATTGACTGGTTGAGCATGCTGAACGGAACTTGGTTAGCCGCTAGTTTTACAACGGTTTCCGCTTGCTGCATCTGCACCGCAGAATAGTTACTCACTCCTGCCTGACGCACTTTGCCTTGTTCGATTAACCGCAACACCGCTTCCATGCTTTCTTCGATGGGGGTGGTTTTGTTGGGCCAGTGCATTTGGTATAGATCGATATAGTCGGTCCCTAACCGCTTCAGACTGTCTTCGCATTCTTTAATGATACTTTCTTTTCCAGCGTATCGGTAGATGTCAATGGGGTTCCCGGAATTGTCCTGACTTTTAAATCCGAAATCGCCTTTGGTAAGATCCCAGCGCATACCGTACTTCGTCAGGATCTGTATTTTGTCGCGTGGAATACCTTTTATAGCCTCGCCAACAATTTCCTCACTGGCGCCTTGCCCATAGACGGGTGCTGTGTCGATAGCGGTTACGCCCAGGTCGTAGGAGGCTCTTATGGCTTCAATGGCTCCTGTTTGTTCGGTACCACCCCACATCCAGCCTCCAGCGGCCCATGCGCCAAATGTGATAACGGAAACGGATAAATCGGAGTCTCCCAGTTGTCTGTATTCCATGTGTTCTGAGTAAAAGATGAAATCGGTCAGTAAAAGAAAAGTTTAGCCTCGTTTTCGGTGAGCTATAGCTATCCAAAGAAGCCAGCAGGCACTAACTAACTATTACTGACGTTTCTGTTTCATGTCATCCTTATTTTTCTGGTCTGCGTGGAGCCGGATTTACCGGTCTACGTATTTAGTAAGTCTTTTTTTTGTAGCCGTAAGTGTGATTCTGTTCATCATTGCCTGGGCACAGGGGTTGGGCAATGTTGTTCACTGGAATGTTTTGAGCGAACTGAACGAATTGCCCGTTACGTTTCAAACCTTTTCGGATGGCTTACTCGACTACGCCGTAAATAGCAAAGCCTATGCCGTTTCCGAACAGTTTGTAGCCTCGCCTATGCAGATTCGGCCGGGTGTAGCTACGGCTTTTTTGATTGGAATAAGCATTGCTTTTATCGTACTGATAAGCGCGGTTACCCGCTTTGATCGGGTGCGCTATTTGGTTAGTATGGCTGCCCTGATCCTTGGATTGGCCTTTTTTCGTTGGGAGATGCTCGAGATTCCGGGCCTGGGTGGCAACTACCTGTTTCTGATCCTGACGTTCGTGTTTGGATCGGTGAGTTATTACTTTCATGCCTTTCGGGCCGATTATCCGATTACGGTGCGGCTGGCCGTTTTTACGCTGCTAACAATTGTTGTAGCCGCTCTATTGGGCGCATTATCACCCGTAGCCTTTCCGGCTATGATCGTGGTGAGCTATGGAATGCCGGTCTTACTCGTATTCAGCATTGGCTTTATATTTTTCATTGCGGCCGAGATTATTGCCGGATTAGTCTGGATTACGTCGGCGGGAAAACCCGAAGGATCGTCTCCGCAGGTAAGCCAACGGCGAACATTGGGGTTTAATAATTTCCTGATTGTCAGTTTTTTGTATCTAATCAATCTGGCACTCATCTGGCTTAAAAACACCCGGTCCATTGATTGGGATATACTGGCTATCAGTCCATTCGTCTTATATCTGACATCCGTAATGCTGGGCATCTGGGGTTTTCGGCGGTTGATCCAGCAGCAGGACGCGGTCTCCTTCCGGGATTCAGGCGCGTATCTGTACGCGGGGCTGGCCTTACTTACTACACTGACAATGGCTTATGCGTTTGCAACGGCCAACGACCCGCTGGTCGAGCTGTTTGAGGATGTTATTGTTTATACGCACTTAGCGATGGGGCTGTGTTTTGTCGCTTATGTCGTCATAAATTTTCTGCCTATCTACCAGCAGAACCTGCCCGTTTATCGAATCCTTTATAAACCCAAACGGCTTGAATTAAGCCTGTTTCGGATAGTAGGTGTCGTTGGTGTCGTTGTTTTGCTGGCATCGGGTGGGCTGATCACGTTCCGGCAGGGAGTGGCTGGCTACTACAATGGGCTGGGTGATTATTACAGGGTTAGTAATGAGCCGACGTCGGCCAATGCGTTTTATAATCTGGCGCTGGAACAGGAATTTCAGAACCACAAGTCCAATTACTCACTGGCATCGCTGGCTTTGTCGCAGAATAACCAGACAGCAGCGGCTTTTTATTTCCAGCAGGCTTTACTGAAACAGCCAAACCCACAGGATTATGTTGGATTAAGCCAGACCTATCTGCAAACGGATTTGTTTTTTGAAGCCGTTAAAACCCTGCAACGGGGTCTGCGGGCATTTCCCGGTAGTGGCGAATTACAGAATAATCTTGGCTACCTCTACACCCGAACGAGTGTGGCCGACTCCGCTTATTACTATCTGAAAGCGGCAACGGGAAATGTTTCCCGCGATGAGGTGCCCGAATCGAATCTGTTAGCGTTCTATGCACGAAATCCCAGCGTATTGGCGGCTGATTCGACCCTGGCTAAAAACACGGCAAAGTCTACTTATGAGTCATATCAGGCCAATGCACTGGTACTTCGGATGGTGGCTCAGTCTCAGCTTGCCCGGCCAGACACCACTCAGCCAGAAAAACCTGCCTGGTTAACAGAGTCGATCGCTAATCAGGGGTTGAGCGTTGGGCGATTTGCCAGTTTATACAATTATGCACTAACCAACCAGCGATCTGACACCAGTCTGACAGCAACAATTCAACGGCTGTCTACTGATCCCGTCAATCAGGATTTTACGGATGATTTATTGCTGGCCCGTGCGGTTGCCGAATACAACCGGAAGAATCATGTAGATGCGTTCGGTCTGATGAATCAACTGGCAGAAAGCGACCAACAGAATGGGGCTGCTTATCGCTCCATAGCAGGTATATGGTTTTTGGAGCAGGGACTCTATCGTCGGGCGGCTGAAACATTCGCTTACAATTCGGATACGACATCGATTTACTACCGCGCCGTAGCGTTGACAAAAGCGAACGATCTGGCGATTGCGCAATCGTTTTGGGAAACGGCTTCAAGAAATGATCCGGCAGTAGCCGCTTTAAAACAGGTTCTGTATACGGAGCGTAAGCCCGAAACGGATCTGGAAAAAGCATTTTATGCAACTTACCGATTGGATGATCTCAACCGGGGAGCCTACTGGGAAACCATAAAGGACCCGAGCCTGAAAACGGTTTCGGGGGTTGCTCTGGTGAATAATTACCTCGATGACTTGCAATGGCGAAATGCACAGTTGATCTTATCGGGGTTGCCCGATTCGGATCAGATTACTCCGGTAGCCGTTTCGATGCGAACCATCGCGGCCCTGCGATTGTCGGCCTTTCGGCGTAGTGTCGGCTCGGCGGAAACGATGGCGAATAAACCCATTCTGCCGCATTATCAGGCTGAACGGACTTACTGGCTTGGTCAGACCTATGACCGGACGCGCCAGTTTGCCAAAGCACAGCAGTCTTATCAAAAAGCCATTCAACTGGCTCCGCTAAATCCCCAGATCGTTTCGGCAGCTGCTCAGCTTAAAAGGCAGCAGAAGCAGTCCAGAGAAGCTTACGATTTTGTGGTGAAAGCACTGCCCTATAATGAGGATAATGCCGAATTGCTCAAGACCTACATTAACCTTAGTCTTGATTTGAGCCTTCGTGATTATGCTGAAAACGGCCTGGAAAAGCTTCAGGTAGCTACAACACCCGCCGATTATCAGGCGTTTCTGACAACTTATCAGGAAAAATTGGCGTCAATCGAAAACAGCCGTCAAAAATTCCTTCAATAAGTTAGCTTTGTTCATTATAAAGTTTTGGTTTTGAGCCTTGCCAGCGCCAATCTCTCCATTATCCTGAACAGAGTTTATGAATCGAAAATTGAGTTGGGTGAAAGAAGCCTTCAACCGTGACGTCGTGATTATGCAGGACGAACAGATTGTAGGCGGAATGCGTCGTGACATGATCAGCAGTGATGTAGAAGCACATTTGAAGACTACTCACCTGCGCTTTGATGTTCGGGGTTTTCTACTACATTCGGTTACTATTCATGACCTGAATGCGGATAATCAGGTTGTCGGCCAGATCGACTTTGCATTTGGCAAACGCGCCGAATTGAAACTTATGTCGGGAGAAAGCTATCGCTGGAAACGTCATAATATGCTGATGCGGGAGTGGGATATGATTCGTGTGGACCCTTATGGATTACCCGAGAAGGAAATTGTCAGCTACGATTTGACCCGTAAATTTTTTCAGGATGCCGGAGATATTGTCATAAATGAAGAGAATTCGCCATCTACTATCGATATTGTTGTTTTAACAGGTTTGTTTATACGAAATTACTTTCAGCGCCGTCGCCGTCTTGCAACAGCGGCTATTGTTGCTACCCGTTAACTTCATCGATCCAACATGAATATTATCGAAACTCGCAGTATTGCCAAACGCTACGTAATGGGAACCGAAGTCGTTGAGGCTCTTAAATCCATCACGATTAGTATCAATAAGGGTGAATATGTCGCGTTTATGGGACCATCGGGGTCTGGTAAATCTACCCTGATGAACATTGTTGGATGCCTGGATTCGCCAACGTCGGGTCAATACATCCTGAATAATCAGGATGTTAGCAGCATGGGCGAAAACGAATTGGCTGAAGTGCGAAATAAGGAAATCGGGTTTGTCTTCCAGACATTCAACCTGTTGCCTCGCCAGACCTCGCTTGAAAATGTGGCTCTACCGCTCATTTATGCGGGATATAATAAAGCCGATCGGACTGAAAAGGCAATGATGGCCCTAAAAAACGTCGGTTTGGAGAACCGGGCTGGTCACCGGCCTAACGAACTCTCGGGTGGGCAGCGGCAGCGCGTGGCTGTGGCGCGGGCGTTAGTGAACGATCCCAGTATCCTGCTTGCCGATGAACCGACGGGTAACCTCGATACCAAGACATCCTACGAGATTATGGATCTTTTTGACCAGATTCACAGTAAGGGTAATACCGTGATTATGGTAACCCACGAAGAGGATATTGCCGAATATGCTCACCGCATCGTCCGGCTTCGTGATGGTCTGGTTGAAACGGATCGGCTGAATGCCAATATTCGGAAAGCCCACGCATTAATGCAGTCACTGGAATAACTGCAGGAGTTTCGCACAGAGTCATGCCATCGCAGCCGCGGCTAGTTTACGCGTTATCAGAAACCGTAGCATGGCAAAGGCAGGTAAGCGTATGAGCGAAACTCCTGAAATGAAAAGGAGATTTTTTACGAAAGGCCCTTTGCTTACTATCTTGGGCGATAATTCTTAAAACTATGCTCCGTAAAGTACTTCTTGGTCTGCTGGTTATCCTTGTTGTTATTCAGTTTATTCGGCCCGAAAAAAACCAGTCAACAGGTGTATCGCCTAATGACATTACAACCAAATATGCGATTCCGGCCGCTGTGCAACCTGTGCTGAAACGAGCCTGTTTCGATTGTCATTCCAACAATACAACCTATCCCTGGTACGATAACATCCAACCCGTTTCGTGGTGGCTCAATAACCATATCAAAGAGGGGAAAGAGGAGCTTAACTTCTCGGAATTTGCTTCGTATTCGCCCAAGAAAGCCAGACACAAGCTGGAAGAAGTAGGCGAAGCGGTCACTGAAGGCTGGATGCCATTAGGTTCCTACTTGTGGATTCATCACGAAGCCGCCCTCAAACCAGAAGAAGCGAAGCTCATTGCCAACTGGGCAAGTCAGTTACGGAGCCAGATTCCGGCTCCGCCCGATGAAAAAGAGGAGCATCATCACTGAGTAGTAAAGTAATAGAATAGGGTAGGGTGTAGTATAGTCTGTAATCGAATGAACAGGCTATACTACACCCTATTTTCGTATAAAAATGTTCTTAATTTATAATTAAACTTTTCGTTTAAATAATGGTAATATTATGATCTAATTGCATGGGAAAATGCAAGACAACGAAAGACAAGCCCAGTTTTTTAATCGGTAAAATCATACTATGTCTCAAGGCTAGTTTATGCGAACGTTCGGATTCATTGCCTGTTTGTTCGGGTTGATGTTGGGCAGCTGTCGGCAGGTGGAAACGAAGCGACCACTGCTTTTCTGGTGCTCCAACAATGCAGGCGAAATCACATTCGCCCGTGAGTTTACCGACCAATGGCAGCGCAACCATCCTGACAAACCGCTACGCTACCAGCCAATTCCTGAGGGACAGTCGAGCGAGGAGATCATTCTGGCATCGGTAGTAGGAAAAACTACGCCCGACATTTACGCCAATATGTGGCAGGGTAGTGTCGAAATGTATGCCAAAGCCGGGGTATTGATCCCGCTTGATACGATTAGTGGCTTTATGGATTTTCTGCGTGTTCGCTGCGACAGTGCTGTGATCCAGGAGGCTACTTCGTCGGATGGGCATATCTACCAGGTTCCCTGGAAAGTGAACCCGATCATGACGCTATGCAACACAGGGCAGGTTAATGGCCCGAATCTGAAAGGACCGCCTTATACCTATTCCAGTTATCTGAATGCCGGCAAACAGCTCACAAAAGATGCAAATCACGACGGCTATATGGATCGTTGGCTCGGTTATACCGAAGTAAAAGTCATCTGGTATCAACGATTCTTTAATTTTTATCCGCTTTATCTGGCTGCTTCCAACGGTGCTCCTCTCGTGAAAAATAATCAAGGACATCCATCCCGGGCCGCGTTCAATAATCGTTATGCTGTCGATGTTTTTCGGTTCTTGCAGCAATTGTATCGGGATGGTTATTATCCCAAAGAGCGGCTCACATCTGCGCGCGATCCGTTTCTGAACCAACGTATAGCTACCTCATTTACGGGCCCCTGGCAGGTTGGTTTTCTGGAAAGATACAAAGACACTACCCTGCATTACGACACCTGGCCAATGCCTGTACCCGACCACCATACGGGCCCGGCCTATACCTACGGCGATCCCAAAAATATCGTTATTTTCAACACGTGCCCTGACCCGCGGGCAGCCTGGGCGTTCATCAGAACGCTGATCGATAAACCTGGCGATTTGCGATTAATGGAGCTAACGGGTCAATTCCCGCACCGGCGAAACGTAGATACCGATCCGTATTTCAGTTCGTTTCTGCAAAAGAATCCGAAACTCCTTCCCTTTGCCCGACAATCGCGCTACATCAGGGGAGTTGACAACTGCGAAGTTATTGTAGAGGTATTTGATATTATTTCGCAGGAATACGAAGCCTGTGTGGTGTATGACCGCAAAACACCCGAAACGGCCATTCGCGATGCCGCCAGGGCAGTTGATGTATTACTATTGAGTGAAAGTGCGAAAGAGTGAATGAGTGGCTGATGCCCCATTGTTTGATGCGTCAGCCACTCATTCACTCTTTCATTCTTTCGCTCTTTGCTATTATGAAAAAACTCATTCCCTACTGGCTGGTTTCGCCCTACATTCTGTACTTCTGCGTGTTCGTATCGTTTCCGGTTGTGTTTTCGGTAGTGCTGACATTTCATAGCTGGAATATTATCTCGCCAATGAAGTTTGTTGGGGTCGACAACTATGTTCGGCTGTTCAACGACCGGCTTTTCTGGCAGGCGATTTACAATACGCTTCGGTTTTTGGTGATCCATATTCCCCTGCAACTAGTGGTAGCACTAACGCTGGCGGAGTTTCTCAACCAGAAAATTAGAGGGCAGGCTTTTTTTCGGGGCGCTTTTTTTCTACCCGTCATTGTGTCGGGGGTGGTCGTTACGATTTTATGGCAACAGTTATTGGGTTTCAATGCGGGTATTCTGAATCGAGCTTTGTCGGCCTTGTCTTTTCCGAAAGTTGCCTGGCTTGAGGAGCCTGCCATTGCCATGTATGCCATTGCGCTGATGGCCACCTGGAAAAATGTCGGGCTTTATGTGATTCTGTTTCTGGTAGGTCTCCAAACCGTGCCGGTACAATATTATGAAGCCGCCGATATGGAAGGTGCAACCCACTGGCAGAAATTTCGCTATATCACCCTGCCGATGATCAATCCAACCATATTTATGGTGGTTGTGCTGTCAACTATCGGTGGTTTTTCGCTCTTCATCGAGCCCTATATTATGACCGAAGGGGGCCCACTGAATAGTACGCTGTCGGCGGTTATGTACATCTATAAACAGGCATTTCAATATTATCACATGGGCTACTCCGCCACATTAGGGTTCTTTTTTGCCCTGATCATTCTGGGAGTAGTTGCCATTCAAAAACGATACGTCGAACGGGAAATGTAAAGAGTGAAAGGGTGAATGAGTGGCTGGCACATTCATGTATGCTCTTTCACCATTCACTCATTAAAAATGATGAAACTACTCCAATACACGCTGCTCATACTGGCCGCCTTATCCTTTATATACCCATTTATCTGGATGATCAGCGCATCGTTGTCATCGGAGCTGGGTATTGGGTCGCTAACATTGTTACCTGTTGACCTGACCCTTCGTAACTATACTACCGTTTTTGAACGAATACCGCTGGGGCACGCCTTCATCAATAGTTTGCTGGTAGCGCTTGTAACAACAGGTCTGGTGCTGATTTTGGGCGCTATGGTCGGTTACGCCCTGGCTCGGTTGCGTTTTCGGGGTCGTAACCTGATTTTTTATCTCCTCATTTTTACGATGACGCTGCCTTTTCAGATTACGCTTATTCCTAATTACATCACAATGGTGAAACTGGGCTGGGTCGATACCTATTTTGCGCTGATTGTGCCATTCGTTATGAACTCACTGGCCGTACTGCTGTTCCGGCAAGCATTTGCGGGACTACCCCAGGCGCTGATTGATGCTGCCCGAATTGATGGCTGTGGTGAGTTGCGCATCATCTTTCAAATTCTCCTGCCCAATATCATACCGACCGTATTGACAGTTATCATTTTAACATTCATGGGCTTATGGAACGAAGCGCTTTGGCCATTGATCGTTATTCGTGACGAGTCGACGATGACCATGCCTCAAATGGTAACCTTATTTTCGGTTGGGGGGCGAGCCGATGCTCAATTAGGCGTTAAGCTTGCCGCAGCTGTGATGCTTGCCTTACCCATTCTCATTGTTTATCTATTTTTTCAAAAACATTTCATTCGAAGTATGGCTTCATCCGGCCTGAAAGATTAACCACGCTTATGATTTGCGTACTACGTAAACCGTTCCATCGGTATGAAGATCTATTGTTGTTTCGTCTGTCTTTTCCTGTTTCAGCTACCGTCGCTGGTCGTTCCTGGCCATAAAACCCGATTTGTTCAGTCTGGTCCGGATAGTGCCCGACTGGTCAATACCACTCATCTTGACCACTTGTATCAGACCGTGAAGCTCAATGGTGCAGCCGTTGGTTTGATCAATATTTATAGCGAATATCCTGACTATAAATGGGTTGCCGACGACGACGAAGGGGCCGCCTGCGTTGATGATATTGCCCGAACCGTGCTGTTTTTAGTGCATGAACCCGATCTGACCACCAACACCAGCAAACAGGACAAACTGCGTAAACTAACCGAATTCGTGCTGCAACTACAGTCCGAAAATGGCTATTTCTACAATTTTATTTTTGGTAATCTGTCGATAAACAAGGCGGGTAGCACAAGCATCAACCAGCCGAATTGGTGGTCATGGCGAGCGCTTTGGAGCCTGACCGAAGCTTATCCATACTACAAAACGGCTGACCCTGTTTTTGCCGTACGACTACAAACGGCCAGCAAGCGACTCGTTGCCAACATGATTCGGGATTTTGGCAGCAAACCACAAGCCTACCAGTTTGTTAAGGGTCTGAAAATTCCAACCTGGTTGCCTTACGGTTCCGGTACCGACCAGGCCGCTATTATGATGCTTGGTTTACTGAATTATTATCAACAAACACCTGATGGTCAGGTGCTGAAGCTGATTGGCACATTAGGTGACGGCATTGTTCAAATGCAATTCGGTACAGCTGGCCAAGTACCTTACGGAGCCATTATGAGTTTTGAGAATAGGTGGCATGCATACGGCAGTGATCAATCCTATGCGTTGCTACGAGCAGGGAAAGCACTGAATCGGCCTGACTGGACGGCCGTTGCCAGGCGGGAAGTCGATAATTTTTACCCCTATCTGCTCAAAGAAGGTTTTCTGGAGTCGTTTGATAGTAGCCAACAGGGCACGAGCGTATCGTTCGATAAAAAATCGCGTTTTTCGCAGATTGCCTACGGTGTCAGACCCATGGTCTGGGCCACGCTTGAATTATATGACCAGACGAAAGACACTAGCTATGTCAAGCTGGCCGGACAATTGGCGGGGTGGTTCTGGGGCAACAATCCCGCCAGAGCTATCATGTACGATAAAGCGACGGGGCTGGGCTTCGACGGAATCACATCAGAAACACGGATCAATAAAAATTCTGGAGCCGAATCGACGATTGAATCGCTGCTGACTTTTCAACGGCTTGAGAACTACCCGGATGCTATCGCCCAGGCAAACAAATACCATTGAGTATGGCAGAAGTTAAATTGGTGCATGTGGCCAAATCCTACGAGAAAGGCCCTCGTGTTATTCGGGATGTAAACATCACGGTGAAAGACCGCGAGTTTCTGGTATTGGTTGGCCCATCGGGCTGTGGCAAATCGACCCTGTTGCGTATGATTGCGGGTTTAGAGGAAATTTCTGAGGGTGATTTGTTGATTGATGGACAGCGCGTTAACGATGTGCCTCCTAAAGATCGTAACATTGCTATGGTGTTTCAAAACTATGCGCTCTATCCGCACATGACCGTATTTGAAAATATGGCTTTCGGGTTAAAACTGGCGGGTCTGCCAAAAAACGAAATCCGCCAACGAGTCGATCGGGCGGCCAGAATGCTGGAGATAGAAGCTTTACTCGATCGCAAACCCAAAGACATGTCGGGGGGACAGCGCCAGCGCGTTGCCATTGGACGGGCTATTGTCCGCAATCCAAAAGTGTTTTTGTTCGATGAACCCCTAAGCAATCTGGACGCTAAACTTCGGGGGCAAACACGAATCGAGTTGCAAAAGCTTCACCGTGAACTGAACGCGACGATCATTTACGTGACGCACGATCAAGTAGAAGCCATGACACTCGGCGACCGGATTGTCGTCTTACGCGACGGGGATGTAGTGCAGCAGGATACGCCGATTAATTTATACGATCGTCCTACTACCCAGTTTGTGGCTGGGTTTATTGGCTCGCCCCCCATGAATTTCATACCGGGCCACATTAGCGAAGACTCAACCTTTCGCTTTATCAGTACGGGAGGGCAAGTACAAATTGAACTGGCAAACGTGCCTAAGGCTGATCGGCTACTACCGTATAAAGGCCAACCGATTACGCTCGGTATCCGGGCTGAACACATTAGTAACCAGCCTGTTTTTGCCCAAAATGTTCATAAGCAACCCGTAACGATTGAGGCTATTGAAAACATGGGCAACGAAACATTAGTCTATTGCCTGCTTGATGATGGTCAGTTAATTGCTCGTTTAGCGGCAGGGTATCTTGCTCTTTTTGGTCAGCAGGTCGATCTATTCGTTAACCTTGACAAATGCCACTTTTTTGAGGCACAGACAGGTCTGGCGATTTGACTAAACTAACGAACATGAATCATCCCGAACCCTGTCTCCATCTTGGAATACAGAAATTCGGGATGAGCTATGCTGAGGAAAAAATCAAAACGTTGCGTTAAGCAGCAATGACTTCGTTGACGACATCCTGCCATTCTTTCATTTCAGGAATGCCGGGCTTGCGTTTGCCAAACATCAGAGCAATGCTATTCCCGTCTTTATCGAACAGATCAAGACCTGTCACAATACCATCTTTTGTGGGTTTACGGGTTACCCAGATGCGGCTGATCTGATCTTCGCGCAGGTGCATGTTGAATTCAGGGTCCAGCACATTGTACCAGGGGCCCATACTAACCAGTTTCTTAACCAGCCCCGTATGAATTTGGATACATCCCGGACTTGAGGCAAAAATCATGATCGGCACGTCGCGTTCGGCAACGGTTTCGATTATTTTTTTGAGTTGATCGACTGAGATCGACACTGAGTGACCTTCTGGAGCCAGACGAATTCCCTGTTCCCGGCCCAGATTGTGTTTTCGGAGAAGACCAAAAAATTCATGCGTATCCTGCATGGCTAGCCACTGTTCCTGAAATGCTGCCACATCAATGGCTTCTCCCGACGTTTCCGATTCTTTTTCCGGATAGCTCACCGTAACGATCGGTGTTGTCTGATCCAGGGCTATATATTTCTGGACTAATGCTTCATAAGCGGCTTCGTCGGATCGGTCGGTCAGGTAAATTTTATGTACTGCCAGACCATCCTGGTCGAAAAACTGAAGACTCTTGCGGCTGTTCTCATCAACCGCAAAGCCGAAATGCCAGTGTGACATAAACAGGCGAAGGTCAATGTCGGGCCCAAGTACCAAACCGGTCTGATCCCTGAAGGATACTTTTTCGTAGACGCCTTTGCGCTCGTGAACGATGTTGTCGTTGCGCGTCAACGCCATGACATAACCCAGTGTTCTTACTTCCTTGAGCAGTTCCCGGAAATCACCTTCCAGGCGTTGTACGGTTTCGCCAAGCTGGGTAGCTAATAAATCAGCTTCACTGACGCCTAGCTGTTTAGCCGCATCGCGGATTCTTGTTTTTGGGTTTTCTTCTTTAAACGAATCCCATCGTTCTTTAAGGCCTTTTGTAGTAATCATTAGGTATTGGCGATTTGATTTGGTCGGTTACGATCAGAAAATTGGTTTTGCTGTGGAATCACCAGAGGACAATCCAGCTCAGGATGTTCAATGAGCCACACATTTAAATTGAAGACACGCTTAATCGTATCAACGGTGATGACAGAACGGGGAGATCCTATTGCTTCGACCTGCCCGGCCCGGAGCATAACGATTTGATCCGCATATTGAGCCGCCAGATTTAGGTCGTGTAAGATGACAACCGCGCAAAATCCTTTTTGGGTAAATTCACGAGCTAGTTCCAGCATTTGGTGCTGGTGCAGCAGATCGAGACCTGTGGTGGGCTCGTCCAGAAATAAAATTCCTTTCGGCACATCCCAGATTTGAGCGAGCACGCGGGCTAACTGCACACGCTGTTGCTCTCCGCCCGACAATGTCGTGAAAACGCGTGATGCAAAATCCCACATACCCACTTTTTTGAGCGCCATTTCGGCAACAAAATAATCATGCTCCGACGGGTGAAAATCGAAGTGTGGGTACCGGCCCATCAGAACCAGTTCGCTGACTAAAAAAGGAAATACGACTGAATTCTGCTGTGGGAGAACGGCCCGGAACAGCGAAAGCTCCTTGTCAGAATACGTATTGATTCCTTTGCCCAGAAGCCGGATTTCACCGTTGGAACCATTTAGTTCGCGCGTACACAATTTGAGCAGCGTCGACTTGCCCGCTCCATTAGCACCGACGATTGCCAGTAATTCGCCCGGATTGGCCCGAAACGAAACACCGTCGAGTAGTTTTCGATTTCGTATCTGGTAGGATAGATGGCTGACTTCGAGCATCGTTCTAGTAGTTTATACGCCCGCCCGGCGTCGTTCCCGAAATAAAATCCATAAAAAGACAGGTGTGCCGATCAGAGCGGTGAGAATGCCGATTGGAAGTTCTGCCGGGGCTACGATTGTACGGGCAAGCGAATCGGCGAGTGTCAGCACAATGGCTCCACCCAAAGCCGAACCCGTTAGCACCCGACGGTGATCGGAACCTGCTCCCATCCGAATCAGATGCGGAATGACCAGACCTACGAAGCCAATAATGCCAGCAACCGCCACCGACGTGCCAACGGCCATCGTCGAGAAAATAATGACCTGACGCTTGATACTTTTCAGGTTAACGCCGAGCATACTGGCCTGACTTTCGCCAAGCGACAACAGGTTCAGGGATTTCGCTAATCGGGGAATACCGACCAGGGCAACGATGGTGAAGGGCAGAATTCCCAGCACCGATGCCCAACTGGCACCTCCCAGGCTTCCCAGACTCCAGAACGTTATGTTACGAAGCTGCTCATCGGTGGCCAGATAGGTCATGATACCAGTCAATGCTCCAGATAGGGCATTAATGGCAATACCTGTAAGCAGCATGGTCGTAATAACATCTTTCCCGGCCATGCGGGCAATTCGATACACTAAAAATGCAGTGGCACAGGCACCCACAAAGGCAACGACCGATAAGGCATAGATGCCCAGCACACCCGTGAGCGTCTGGAAAAACTTAACCTCAAGAACAATCATCATCACCGCGGCTAACGACGCTCCCGACGAAATTCCGATTAGACCCGGATCGGCAAGCGGATTCCGGAAAAGTCCCTGAATCGCAGCCCCTGATATCGCTAAACCGGCACCAACCAGAACCGCCAGACAGACTCTGGGTAACCGGATAGCCAGCAGAATAGCTTCTTTGGTACTGTCGACATCGACGGAATAACCCAATGATTTAGCTATAATTAATCCGATCTCATAAGGAGTTATCCTGAGCGCACCAATACCTACGGACACGACAAGGGTTATCAGCAAGGTAGCCACCAAAGCAGGCATTAACCACGGATTGACCGTCGTTTTGATTGCCGACTTTGGCGCGTGGTTCGTACTGGACGATGGCGGATTAAGGGTTGCAGTTGCGGTATCCATCCAGCTTAAGCTTTAGGCTTCTGGGTTATTTTTTGGGCTAACTCCTGTAGCGCTTTTCCTAAACGGGGAGAGAAGCCACTCAGTAAATGTCCATCCATTGTGATGATACGACCGTTTTTGCCCGCATTCGTTTGGGCAACTCCCTGTACTTTGGCTAAACCATCAGCACCTCCGAGACTTTCGAGACCGCTATCGAACAACAGAATCACATCAGGGTTTGCTGCAACGAGGGCTTCGGCTGTAAGTGGTTTATAGTTCTCGAAATTGGGCGTAGCATTGACACCGCCAGCCAGCTCGATCATTTTGTCGACCTGTGTTCCCCGGCCCGATACCATCATGGTGCCCGTGCCACGGGCATAGATAAATAATACCTTCGGGCTTGTCATTGCCTTTTTGACCTGGGCCAGGTCAGCGTCCAGCTTTTTGATCAGGGGCCTGGCCCGTGAAGGAACCTGACAGGTGTTAGCTACATCCTGAATGAGCTTTTTAGTGCCCGCAACGCTGTACTCCTGCTGAAAAGAGATGACCTTAATGCCCGCCGATTTGATTTGCTCGATCACTTCCGGTTTTGTACCCGCATTTTGCGAGGTTAGCACGAGCGTTGGTTTCAGCGATATCACTCCCTCGGCTGAAATAGTCCGGTTATGGCCAACTTTGGGGAGTTTCTGGAGCGATTCGGGGTATGTACTGGTAACATCGACACCAATCAGGTGTGATTGAAGCCCCAGATCACAAAGAATTTCGCTGACAGTGCCGTCGAGCGAAACAATGCGAATGGGTTCATCCTTGGGCGAACGGGTTGCGTAGGCTGGTTGATTGCTCACCAGTAAGCCCAGTAGAAGAAAACCGAGCCATAGGGTAAAAACAGACAGTTTTTTCATTGCTTTTATCAGTAAAAAGTCGTGCTGCCCATAAGCACGGGCAGCACGACCAGGCCATCATTACGACGCTTGCTTAACCAGCTTAAATTCAAACTTGGGCTTACCGCGTTCGCCACCATCCTGCGAGGTGAAACTGACGAATTTGAGTTTATAGACGTTTCCGGCGGCATCCTTAATGACGTAGAACCGATCCGTTTTCACCCCAATTGTGCCCGTAGTTGCCCGCCAGTTGGCACCAATAACGTGCTTATCGCTCTTGAAGGCCGTTGTGGCAATGTTACTTTCGCCATAGGCATCATACGAAACGGTGCTGGTCAGGACTTCGGCTGCTGTTACACCGCCGAGGAAGTTGATATACACCTGATCGGAGAAGTAATAGGGAATATCATTGGTGCCGTCACTGGTTTTGTAGATAGCTCCAGTCCACTCAATATCCCAACGTGCTTTGGCTGGTTCTACATCCACTAAAGCACCCGTATCGAATGATGCGTATTTAAAATTATACGCGTTGTCTTTGGGAATTGAAACCGTTTTGAAGGTCGTTTCTTTAATACCGGCATACTGTAACGTATAACCAGTAGTACCGTTCCGTATTACCCGAATTTTCACCCAGCCTTTGGCAGGTATCGCTCCACCGGTTCCCCGGTTGATGATGTACACCTTGTTATCGGTGTCGGTCGCCGAAATACTCGGAATGACTGTTTTTGTAATATCGCCCGATACGTCGTCGATTAATTTCAGACCGGCCGGATCAAAACCCAGTGTCAGTGCCAGTCCAACGGTGTCGGCCGCCGTAACCTGAGTTAAATCATTCTTGGCCAGTACCGCAGCTGAGGCACCCGTCAAGTTGTTTAGAATAACCCGGAAATCAGCGCCCGAATAGAAGCCCAAATCCCAGGAAGCGCGTTTTACAGAGGTAGCGGCATTGTTGCTCAAATCGGCGAAAACAGCGTTTAAAGCGCTGGAACCGCCCGTACCACCATCGAGTGTCAGAGTCGTGCCTGTCGAAACGATTGAGGTGAATTTAACCTTCAGTTGTTTGGTTGTACCCACCAAAACCGGACTGGCTGCGGATGAAATAGCAAAATCGATGGTTTCCGTACCGCTAAGGAACAGATTATCGGCTTTCGTGAGTTTAAACGAAGCTTCGCTGCTGCCCGCCGGAACCGTCAGCGAAAGCGTATTGCCGGTGGCTGCGGGAGTGGTCGTAAACTGCGTTCCATAAGCAATGCCGGTCGGTGTAACCTGAACGGTTACAGCCGTAGCTGCGTCAACAGCTCGTGATAATTTGAGTTTTATCGTGGCTTCTTTCGTGGCAGCATCCAGCCCTTGTTCGGCACTTTCAAACTGCACCAGATTATCAGGTAATGGTGGGTCACTCTCCTTACAGGCATTTAATGTACTTACTGCCAGAGCGAGCATGTATACAATGACTCTTTTCATATGATTTGAACTATTTGGAAACTGAGGTTTATTATCGAGTAATTGGCTGAGAGGAAGGTCGGTTACGCTTACTGTTTATACCACTGAAAACTAAGCCCCATAAAGTAGGAACGGCCATAGCTAACCGGCGCGGGGCCACTTGAACTATGAGCACTGCCCGTATCAGGCGATGTATTCGCCAGTCGTGTAATGTTGAACAGGTTTTTAACCCCGGTCGTGAGCGTCAGGTATTTCGTAATGGTTTTCGTTATCGTGAAGTCAGCCCAATGAAATGGAGCGATTTCGGTCAGGGTTGCCGACACCTGGCCATCTGCATTGGCAGTTGCCAGATAACTTGGTTTCTTCCCGGAATATTTATAGAAAATGCTGAACTTGGTGTCAATTTTCTTCAGCGTATAGGTGAGGTTCGTGTTTACTTCCGGCGACCACATGAACGATGTTAAACGCCCTCCTGCGTAAGTGACCGTATCGGGCGTAGCCAACAGGTTATTGTACCGTCCTATGTACGAAAAGCCCACCGTTGCCTGTATATCTTTCCAGCCGACCACATTTTCCAGCGTGAAACCAGTCGTTTTGAATTTATCGATATTAATGTTCATCGAAATTCTGGGATCGCTGGGGTCGATTCCATAGCTGATCAGATTGTTGAAATCATTGTAGAAAAAGCCGAGTGTTGATTTGAACTTAGTACTCACCTGCCAGGCCAGCGATCCGTTGAAACTGTTCGAATTTTCGGCTTTCAGAGTTGGATTACCACGGATAGAGTGGCTGGCATCGAAGAAATTAAAGTACAGTTCACGCAGAGCCGGTGAGCGGAACCCGCGGGCGTAGGCTAAGCGCAGATCCAGATTGCTGGTGAGCGCAAATTTGGTGTTAAGGGAAGGAATTGCCGGTGGGGCGTCGTAGACCGAGTTTTTAACGAAGCGTAAACCCGGACGGATGCTGATGCGGGAAGTTGGATTAAGGGTTGATGAAACGAAAACGGCGTAATCGTTAATGGTCGGCGAACCCAAAATCCTCGCTCCGGAAGCGGCATCCAGATTAATATCGATGCCAGGCTGCAACGAAATTGACGAAGATATTTTATAGGAAGCCGTAGCGCGGTAGGTTTGACTGGCAAATTTTGATAGATCCTGTTCGCCTTCGCCCAACGAAAGGGTACGCTGCCCGGTTGTTAAGTTCAGAATCGTCGTCTGTGTCCGACGCTGGTAATCGGTATAAGAAGCCTGACCGTTGAGTTGTAAACGTTCGCTCAGTTTCCAGTCTCCCTGCATTTGATGCACATACCGATAGGTAATGTATTTCTGATCACGGGCCTGATGCGTGTTTACGTTTTCAGTTCCCTGGCTTAACAGATCTTCCTTGAGGGCGTCGAGCCGGTAGTAGATATTGACCGTTTCTGTATGGTAGCCAACTTTCCCATGGCCGAACAACTGATCTTTAGGTAGCCAATCTTTTGCCCGCCCCGGCGATTGGCCCTGCCAGCCACCAAAGGTGTTATTGGTAACGCCCGCCGATCCATTCCAGCCTTTCTTTTGCCACGTAACCCCCACATTCTGAATATGAAGTCCCTGATTGGTCAGTAGATTATATTCTTTATTAGCGGTTTCTTCCTGAATTCGGGCGCTAACGCCGAGCTGTTCGGTGCCTGGTTTTTTGGTGATAATATTGATGACACCCGCTAATGCATCTGAACCATAAGAAACAGACATTGGGCCTTCTACGATCTCGATGCGCTCAATACTGTTGATGTCGATCTGGTTAAGGCTTTCGCGGGTATCGCCCCGGTCGACCATGGGTAAACCGTCCAGCAGAATTTTTACATTTCGGCCCGACATGCCCATCAGTTGAACGTCAGTTGTACCCAGCGTCAAATCATTCGAGAAGCGGAAGCCTAATTCGTTGTTCAGCACGCCCATAACGTTTACGGCGGCCCGCAAGCGAATGCGCTCACTGTCAATTACACGCACATTATAAACCGATTTTTTGAGCGATTGGGGTTCATACTGGCCTGTTACAACTACTTCGTTAAGTTGGGTATTGGATGCTTTCAGGTGGGTTGTAAATTGGCTAGGCTTGTCATGCGTTACCTCAATTGTTTGTCGCACCGATTCATAACCGATCATCGAAACCTGTAATTCGTGATTTCCCGGCTTCAGATTGGAAAGAATAAAATGCCCATTTCGATCTGCGGCTATACCTTTTTTGATTCCATTGACCCGTATGGTGGCAAAGGCTCCTGGAGCGCCATCAGTTAGCAGGACTGTACCCTCAATGGTGCCATTAACTGTTTGCTGAGCCTGTATGGTAGAGATGCTTATCCACATCAAGAGTTTCAGTAATAAGAAACAGTTGCTGTATTTATTTTTCATAGCTAGTGGGAGCAATAAGCCTTGATATTAGCTGGTATCGTATTGAGGCCATATTATAACTGGAGATCAGTTACTGGTTTCTACGATTGCAGATCGCCTGATCGAGCCTTATTATTATTTAGACTCGTTAAAAATAGAATGCAAAGGAAGAGAATGACTGCTTTGGAAGCAAGAGTTATTTAGAATTTGTCTTAATAAATTTAGTAGAAGGCTAGCTGATTTTCCGTATCAGTTGCGAATACGCTCAATAGATATGATAGAATTATAAATTTGTGTAGCATTAAATAGTCATTATTTAAAATTAAGTATTAAAAATTGGGATTCATTTCTATTTAACCGTCGTTAAGGTTCTGTCAACAGATTTTGACAGGAAAAGGAACTGGCTTTACATAGTAGGTCTTTCGCTGCTAGCTGTGCCACGGTTACTACTGTTGAGCAAACAAACCACGGTCCGCCGTGCGGTGGTAAGGTTCTGAGTGAAAGGCCTCCATTATTATCAAGATCATATCATTTACTTTGCTGGCTGCAAAAAGTACATTAGCTAGAGTAATGTGCGAGTTATACCAATAGTGCCAGACTCTTGGAATATTCGTATGAAATAACACTTATTGTAGAGAAAAACTACTAAAAGTACAAAACCCCTGATGAGGCTCTATAGAGCCTCATCAGGGGTTTTGTCAAAAAATGTAAAACCTTGAGAGTTTAACTCTTCGGGCGAAATACTTTCATTACCGTCTCGTCTGTTGTGAGGAACGGGCCGCCAATCAGATCAATACAATACGGAATGGCCGGAAAAACGACCGACAGACACTGGCCTATTGCCGTGGGTTTGCCTGGTAAATTGAGCAGGAGCGTTTGATTACGAATGCCAGCCGTTTGCCGGGACAGGATCGCCGTTGGAACGTACTTGAGGCTTTCCTGACGCATCAACTCGCCAAACCCTGGCAGCATCTTCTGGCACACGGCTTCGGTAGCTTCTGGTGTTACATCGCGGAGAGCAGGACCTGTTCCGCCAGTTGTGACAACTAGACAACATCCTTCCCCATCAGACAGCTCGATCATCGTTGCCTCTAACTGATCCTGTTCGTCGGGGATAACGCGGTAAACGGGCTCCCAGGCGGAGGTCAGCCATTCGGTCAATAGCTTAACGACAGCCTTACCGGGAATATCTTCATAAACACCCGCGCTGGCCCGGTCTGAGACATTAATAATGCCGATTTTGATCATAGACGATAGTGTATGCACGACAGGTACTCAATGATCTGGTTGGTAAAAGATCATTGAGTACCTGTCGTGCAGCTTATCAAGGTTTTCTGCGCTTTAGCGCGAGGTCATGCGCTGTGTCGTAATAAGAGCGGAGGTTGCTCCAGTCGAACACTTCAGCGATGCTTTCAACGCGGTTACGCTGCGCAATGCGCTCCCGTTGTGCCATCCGAACGAACCGGAATAGCACACTGGCCAACTGGTCAGCCGCTTCGTTGAAGTTTTGCGTCCGGCGGTTGATGACGTAGATGCCGCGGTTTTCGTAGTCCCGCATGATCTGCATAATGAAATCACCGAACCCAGACTGGTCGCTTGTAACGGTCGGTATGCCACGAACAACGCATTCCAGCGGTGTATAACCCCAGGGTTCGTAGTAGCTCGGAAAAACACCAAGGTGGCAGCCGCGTACAAACTGGCTATAATCCAGACCGAAAAGTGGATTGGTAGACGCAATGAAATCCGGGTGATAAACAACCTTGACCCGATCGTATTCATTGTTGACAAGATTAGCCTGCCGGATGAAACGTGTCATGTCATCTTCCTGTACCAGATTGTGGGTCACGAACGGCGGAAGATGTTTAGTTTTCCAGCTTTGAACCGTGCGTCGAAGGCGAAGACGCCAGTATTCATCCACAAATTTGTTCAGATCAGGCAGCGTATTATCTGTATTCGATGCGGCAGCTAAAAACAACCGTTCGCCAACCTGTTTTTCGATACTCTCACACGTTTCCTGAATTTCGTCGAGCAGCGCCCGCGAGTGCAATACCTCAGGATTGATTGATGTGTAAGGCTGTTTGGTAACCATGAACATCACGACCGTCATATCCATGCTAGCCTCCCGCATTCGGTAATTGAGCCTTGCGAGGGCTTCGAGGGTTAGGTCATAGCCTTTATTGGAGAACTCAAACCGGCCCGATGTAAAGAAGTAAAGCGTTTTTTCCAGATCGAACGAATAACTCTGGAAAAAGTGACCCATCACGAATTCATGAATTTTCTCTTTGTAGCGGACGTGGAGGTTCTGAAACTCGTGCGTCGCGGCAAATCGGGTAATATTCAGGCCATTGGGCAGGATCAGGTCAGGGTTGCGGCCTAAAAAAACTTCGCACTCGCGGGCCGTTACATCACTGACTGTCGTAAACACATGAGCCTGTTGAGCAGCCAGTCGCTCGACGGTAGCCTGCGTATCGATATTGTAGTGCAGGGCTTCACGTTTCCAGTCGAAGAAGGGTAGTTTGCCGTAGAAACCAGCTTCGTTCTGGGCCAGATAACGGCCTAGCATCGTGGCGTGGGTTGTAAAAACGGTAGCTACTCTGACGTTATCCCGGCGCAGATCGGGCAGGCCGGTGCTTGCCATCCATTCGTGGAAATGGGCGACAAAATCGACACGCCTTGAATGATCTTCGGACAGTAGTGTAATGAACTGCCGGACCATTTCGCCAAAGGCAATGGTCTGATTAACAAGATCTTCTACGTTTATGGTCGAGAGCTGGTGGTTTTGCCAAAGCTGACCTTTTATGTAGTTCAACTGCTCTTGTTTGATGCTGTTGATATCGAACAAGACCACCCGTGGGCGACCCGTTACGAGCCAATAACCATATTCAATGGTATAGCCCAACTGGCGCATCTTTCGAACAGTTTGCCCAATCTCTGTTTCATCAGGCTCAGTAATCGGTTCAAATTCAGCGGCTGCCCGTTGCGGGAAATACGGCCCGAGCGCAACATAGTTATCATCCCATTTCTCGACCATAGCCGGCACTTTTGACCGGATGACCGTATAAATACCGCCCACCTGATTACAGACTTCCCAGGCGATTTCAAGCAGTAATTTCCGCTTTGATGTTGAAAATACCGATTCCAAATTAGCTGATAGTTTTGGCGTATTATGTACTAGTACAGATTACGAAGTTTGGACGTGCAATCAAATACTATAAACAATAAAAGACAAACTTGTTTATTTCAAATATGAGCGAGCATCCAGAACCTTTGTCTGTTTGTTCTGTGATATGGTGTAGTTAAAGCCCGGCTGAATGCTGAATGCACCTGTTTCGCCCTGCTTATTTACGGCCAGAAAACCAACCTGAATATCTTTATAATTCTGCTTTTTCACGATCCGCAAAGCTGCCTCTTCGCAGGCTTGCTGAGGTGTTCGGCCCTGACGCATTAGTTCGACGACCAGAAATGAGCCACACGTGCGCATTACTAATTCGCCCAGGCCCGTTGCACAGGCTCCCCCAATTTCATTATCGACGAACAAACCTGCACCAATTATTGGTGAATCACCAACACGACCATTCATTTTATAAGCCAGCCCGCTTGTTGTGCAGGCACCCGAAATGTTTCCGTTTTTATCAATGGCCAGCATGCCAATTGTATCATGGCGCTCAATGTTGGCAATGGGCTTGTATTTCGCTGTTTTTAACCACTCCCGCCATTCTTTTTCCGCTTTTTTTGTCAGCAGATTCTCCTTCTTAAAGCCTTGAGATAGGGCAAATGTTAAGGCTCCTTCGCCAGCGAGCATAACGTGGGGTGTTTTATCCATAACTGCTCTTGCCACCGAAATCGGGTGCATGATATGTTCCAGAAACACAACTGAACCGGCATTCCCTTTCTCATCCATGATGCAGGCATCGAGCGTAACACGGCCATCGCGGTCGGGACGTCCGCCGTAGCCAACACTCATATCTTCGGGGTCTGCTTCAGGTATGCGTACGCCCGCTTCCACCGCATCCAGAGCCCGTCCGCCCCGATCAAGTACTGCCTGAGCAGCTGCATTTGCTTTAGGTTGTTTCCAGGTAGAGAAAACCAGCGGTCTGTTGGCCGAAGCATCGACCTGAGTTGATGATGAAGTCTTGAAGGATAATGTCGGAAAGAGGCCAGCCAGGGAGCTAACAGACAAAAAACGGCGTCGATTTATCATAATATAGCTACTATTGGCCCAAAATAAAGGAATAAACAGTTGGCATTTACTACTTTTAGCCGATTTATTACGAACGAATTATGGAAGATTCCAGAAAGCATATTCTGCTGATGGATGGGCCTGATGACAAGGGCCTGATTTATCATGTAACCGGCGTTCTGTTTCGCCATAGCCTGAACATCATTCATAACGACGAATACGTCAGTCCATCGGGGCAATTCTTCATGCGAACCGAATTTGAAGGAACATTCGATACGGCCTCTTTGCTGAATGAATTAAAAGCGACCTTACCCGATCCTGGCATTACGTTTCGTTTAAACCCAAAACGAAAGAAAAACATAGTTGTTCTGGTTACCAAAGAGCATCACTGCCTTGGCGAACTATTGATCCGTTATGCGTTTGATGAACTGGATGCCACCATTCTGGCCGTGGTGAGCAACTACAATATTCTGCAACCGCTGGTCAGTAAGTTCGGTATTCCGTTTCATTACGTCTCTCACGAAGACAAAACCCGCGAAGAACACGAGGAAGCGATCTTAAGGACACTAGCTATCTACGAACCCGAATTCCTGGTGCTTGCTAAGTACATGCGCGTGCTGACGGCTGGTTTTGTCAATAAGTTTCCGAATCGGATCATTAATATTCACCACTCGTTTTTGCCTGCTTTTATTGGCGCTAATCCCTATCGGCAGGCCTACGAACGGGGCGTCAAAATTATTGGTGCAACGGCTCATTTCGTCAACAATGACCTCGACGAAGGGCCCATCATTGCCCAGAATGTGAAAGATGTCGACCACAGGCATACGGCCGCTGATATGGCTACGGAGGGAAAAGACGTAGAGAAAATAGTCTTGTCGCAAGCCCTAAAGCTGGTATTCAATGATCGGGTCTTTATTGCCGGGAACCGGGCTATCGTTCTATAAATAGTCCGTTCGAATAGGGTATTTGTGGGGTTGGTTTACATATTATCTAGGATTAGGCTTCGGTATACAAAGAAAGACGCGGAAAAGCTCACTTTTTTGTATCAGGAATATGGTATATTTCGGGCCTGAAAAATCCCATTAACTTAGACTTCCTGTTCCCTGCTGTATCATGCAAAAACTTCAAACATTAGACTACACAGTCTTTTTTGTTTACTTCATTATTGTTAGTGCCTACGGGTACTGGATTTATAAGAAAAAACACTCCGCTAATATATCTACCACTGATTTCTTTCTGGCCGAAGGGTCGCTGACCTGGTGGGCTATCGGTTCTTCCCTGATTGCATCCAATATTTCGGCTGAGCAGTTCATTGGCGCTTCTGGGGATGGATTTGCGATGGGATTGGCAATTGCTACGTATGAATGGATGGCGGCCGCTACGCTGATTGTAGTAGCCGTTTTTTTTATGCCCATTTACCTCAAGAACCGCATCTTTACGATGCCACAGTTCCTGACCCAGCGGTACAACAACACCGTTGCCATGATCATGGCCATCTTCTGGCTATTTCTCTACGTGTTGGTTAACCTGACCTCGATTCTGTTTCTGGGAGCACTGGCCGTATCGACCATTTCAGGGCTGAACTTCACGGCCTGTATGATTGGGCTGGCCGTTTTTGCGGTCATTATTACACTGGGCGGCATGAAAGTGATTGGTTATACCGACGTAATTCAGGTTTTCTTCCTGATTCTGGGCGGTTTGGCAACTACCTATCTGGCCGTTGATCTGGTTTCCACTCAGAATGGCACAGAAGGAATACTCAAAGGATTTAGTCTGATGCTGGACCAGTCGGCAGATCACTTCCATATGATCTTTCATAAAGGAGACCCGCACTATGCCTCACTACCCGGCCTGACCGTTCTGATTGGTGGTATGTGGATTGTGAATCTGAACTACTGGGGTTGTAATCAGTACATTACGCAGCGGGCACTTGGCGCTGATTTAAAAACGGCTCGTGAGGGTATTCTCTTTGCCGCCTTCCTGAAGTTGCTGATGCCAGTTATTGTGGTATTGCCCGGTATTGCTGCTTATACGCTTTATCAGAAAGGCTTGTTCCAAAAGGAGATGCTGGATATTACGGGCGAAGTGAACAAAGACCATGCTTATCCTGTATTGCTCAATCTGTTGCCTGCCGGGCTTAAAGGGCTTTCTTTTGCGGCTCTGACGGCTGCCGTAGTGGCTTCGTTGGCGGGTAAGGCTAACTCGATTTCGACTATTTTTACCCTCGATATTTTTAAGAAATACATCTCGCCCGATGCCAGTGAAAAAAGACTGGTTCAGGTTGGCCGGATAACCATTTGGGTGGCCATGCTGATGGCAATTCTTATTTCGCCATTCATGGGTATTGATAAAAAAGGAGGATTCCAGTTCATTCAGGAAATGACGGGTCTGGTTTCGCCGGGCGTATTTGCCGCCTTTATTCTGGGCTTCTTCTGGAAAAAGACGAACTCTCAGGGGGCTTTGTTTGCCATTGTTGGCGGCTTTCTCCTCTCGCTGTTTTTTAAGTTTGTGCTGCCTGATCTGGTTAATCTGCAATTTCTGGAACCAACTGGCTTTGCCGTCCTGAATGCCGATGGCGTTTATACGATTCCATTTCTCGATACAATGGGCTTCGTTTTCCTGATCTGCGTAGCCGTAATGATTTTTCTGGGCCTGCAGAAACCCAGTTCAAAAGGGTTGGCCATTGATGCCAGTATGTTTAAAGTCGCGCCAACATTTGCGATGGGCGCGGGGCTGATTCTATTCCTGGTTGCTATCCTGTACGTCGTCTTCTGGTAATTACTGCCGTTTGACCTGGTTTACTACGCTCTGAATGGCGTCGGCACTGGCTTCGATACGTTCGTATTCGCCCAGTACAGCCGACGCCATTTGTAGATTTTGCCGCCGATAGATCATTGGGCTTGGCTGGCTGCTTTTTCCACTCAGATGTAAAGCATCCAGACCAATGCCCATAAACTGGCTTGCATTTTGGCCCGAAACACCAACACCGGCCATAATTTCGATCCGTCCGGCGGCTTGTTCAGTTAACTGATGGAGCACTGATAAGCCCGATTCTGCCGAAGGATGCTGACCTGATGTAAGTATTCGTATGGCACCCGTACGGATTACGGCTTCCAACGCTTCAGCTGGGTCGCGGGTCATATCGAAAGCGCGGTGAAAGGCAACCGGCATTGGATAGGCCAGCTCGACAAATTCTCTGGTTTTGGCTTCGTCGATCGTTCCATCTGCTTGCAGGATGCCGAGCACGACGCCGTCGGCTCCGGCTGATTTAGCCGCCATAAGATCGGCTCGCATGACCGCTAATTCGGTATCGGAGTACAAAAAGTCGCCCCCGCGTGGCCGAATCATAACGAATAACTGAATGGAAAGATGCTGACGGGCTAGCTGAATCAATCCGGCACTGGGCGTGGTACCCCCTTCACTCAGGCCACCACACAGTTCAACACGGTCGGCTCCGGCTTGTTGAGCCGTTAAACAAGATTCAAACGAGTAGGCACAAACTTCAATTTGCATTTGAGTAAATACGAAATGCTTTATTCCCGCTCCAGGCCTTATTAGAGCTCCTGCTTCCGTAAAAAAAACTATTAGACCCGAAAGCAGGCAGCTAAATAAAAAGTAGCGTTTATGTCGGAAATATTACAGCTGAAAATATAGTTTAGATCAAAAAGTATGTATTTTGACTGAAAATTCCCTTCTGGCCCAGATTTACCGGAAGATCTAAACAAAAGTAGGCACTGGCAGTTATTGGCCTAAAATCCCGTCATAAATACCTTTTGAAACATTTTTGCGGAAAAGTGCTTGGATATTAACTGTTTTTTTACTTTTGCACCCTCATTGAAAAGTAGTCATTAAATACTGAAGACACTATGTACTGGACACTCGAACTCGCATCCTACCTGGAAGATGCTCCCTGGCCTGCCACCAAAGACGAACTGATTGACTATTCAATCCGCTCTGGCGCTCCACTAGAAGTTGTTGAAAACTTACAGGAGCTTGAAGATGACGGCCAACCTTATGAAAGCATCGAAGAAATCTGGCCGGATTATCCGACCAAAGATGATTTCTTCTTCAATGAAGACGAGTACTGAGCCATCCGGACAGTCTTCACATCAAAAAGGCGTGACCCATTTATTCATTGAGTTACGCCTTTTTGTTTATATGCTGAGCGAATAACCTGCTTATCCAGCTCCTGATTATTCTTCTTTAACGCTGGCTGGTGCGCTCTTCACCGTGCGGTCGTATTTTTTTGGCGCGTACAGAAAACCGAATGCTTCGGCCCCTTCTTTCGTATGAACTTTGTGGTGAATGTAATGCGCCCGCATGATGCGCTGCATGTATCGGCCACTGGTATCGACCTTCATCTTCACCCGCCGATGAACAATGATATCATGAAACACAAAGTAAAAGAAACCATATAGCGTTACACCAGCACCGATCCAGGCCAGAAAATCCAAGGCTGGAACCTCAACGCCTATGATGATAAGACTGATAGCTGTCAGGCTGAAAACAACCGCAAAGAAGTCGTTTCGCTCAAAAAAACCCTTATGATGGTTGTGATGATCGCGGTGCCAGGTCCACAAAAAGCCGTGCATGACGTACTTGTGTGTGAACCACGCTACACCCTCCATGAACAGAAAAGTCCCTAGAACCAAGGCAACGTTTAGCAGCATTTTTGTGTTGGTTAAGTAGTACAAAGGTAACTGGGTAGCTTGAGTAATTCGTTGCCTATGAATGGCGTTAATCATTTTTTATGACTAATTACTCCAGGTGTCAGCTCGCCAATAACGAAGTAATAACGGTTTGTTTTATTGAAAAGTTGGGTTGACCAGACCGACTTTTTAACGAAAAATAGAGATACGTAACAACCATTTGCATGTTTGGGGAAAAGCCGTATCTTTATCCCAATTCAGTACTCAACCAGATGAACCCATCGGTTATGGACTATCAGGCGCTTAAAAACCTGGTTAGACGGGGAGAGGGTAGCAATTTAGAGTTCAAACTGAAAACGAACCATCCCGAGAAAATTATCCGGGGTGTGGTCGCTTTCGCGAATACAAACGGCGGCATCATGCTGATAGGCATCGGTGACGATAAGAAGATTGTCGGGCTGAAATACGCCGACGAGGACGAGTACCTGCTCGTTCGGGCAATCAATAAATACTGCTTCCCGCGGATTAGCTACACGATTGAGCGAGTTCAACTCTACGACGAACGCGAAGTTCTCGTGATTCGGGTACCCCCCAGCCCAACTCGCCCCCATTACATTATCCCCGATCCGGCCGAGCCCGAAAATAAAAAGGCATACGTACGTGTCGCCGATAAATCGGTTCAGGCCAGTCGCGAAGTGCGCGAGATCCTAAAGGGTGAACAGGCTGATCGTGATATTCGCTTTAGCTATGGCGATAAAGAGCATAAGCTAATGCAGCATCTCGGCGAACATAACAGCATTACAGTCGATCTGTTTGCCTCCATTGCCGGAGTTTCCCGCCGAATTGCCTCCCGAACACTCGTTTTACTTGTATTGGCCAACGTCCTCGAAATTCACCCGAGTGATGTGGTCGATCAATACACGACACGATCCGTGTAGATAACTAAAAAACAAGGTCACTCCTGCGTCAATTCTTCCGAAAATGGCGCAGGAGTGACCTTGCTTGATTAAAAGCTGTTCAATAGCTCCTCTATTTGCGCATAAGTGTACTGCAACTGTTCATCGGTTGTACAGTATGGAGGCATCAGATAGAGTACATTACCCAGGGGGCGCATGAGCACCCCCCGATCGAGCAAAAAGGTATAGGCGCGGTCGCGAACGCTGTTGAAATAAGACGTTTGCTCACCAAGGGTTAAGTCAAAAGCGAGTAATGTGCCGCACTGTCGGATGTTAGCTATCGTTGAATACTGCCTCAATCGTTGGCTAAACGCTGCGTGGCTTTTGGCGATACGCTGAATACTGGCCTGTGTCTCATCCGATAATAACAAGTCCATACTGGCCAGAGCCGATGCACAGGCTACAGGGTTGGCAGTAAAGGAGTGACCGTGGAAAAGGGTTTTGGTCTTATCGCTTGACAGAAACGCGTCGTAGATAGCCTGCGTACAGGTCGTTATGCCCAGCGCCATTGTTCCACCCGTTAACCCTTTCGATAGACACATCAGATCAGGCTTTTCTGGCAAATGATCAGTGGCAAACAGCTTGCCGGTTCGGCCAAAACCCGTCATCACCTCATCGGCAATAATGAGCGCCCCCTGTTGGCGGGCCATCTGAAACAATTCGTTTAAAACGCCTGGCTCATACATAACCATGCCGCCAGACCCCTGCACCAAAGGCTCTACAATGAAAGCCGCGATCTCATCGGTGAATAACTCCTTCGCCTGCTCGATAACGGCCTCTTCCTGTCCGGCAATTGGCGCCGGTAAATACGCCACATCGAATAGAAAGGGGACAAATGGAGCAGTAAAGGCACTTCTTCCGCCAACAGCCATAGCACCGAATGTATCGCCATGATACGCTCCCTCCAGTGCAACCACTTTAAATCGCGGCAGACCAAGATTATGCCAGTACTGAAAGGCCATTTTCAACGCTACTTCGACGGCTGTCGATCCATTGTCAGAGTAAAAAACTTTTGACTGATTTAGTGGTAAGATACTGAGCAGCCGCTCGGCCAGCTCGACGGCAGGCTGATGCGTAAAACCCGCAAAAATGACGTGTTCCAGCACCTGTAACTGTTCTGAAACCCGCTGGGCAATGTAGGGGTGCGCGTGGCCATGCAGATTTACCCACCACGACGCAATCATGTCGAGGTATTCGCGACCGTCGGCGTCGTAGAGCACCGAACCGCTTGCCCGCACAATCGGGATCGGTAACGGTGCCGTTTGCATTTGTGTGAATGGATGCCAGATCACAGCTTTATCGCGCTCCGATAAGCTCTGTAAACTGGTTGGCGTAGTGTCGGATAACATCCTTGGTAAGACTGGTTTCCTGCCCGATTCGGCCCAGACAGGGAATGATTGTATAATTCAGAATAAACGATTCGGAGGTGGTAACGGTTGGCCCGTTAAAGACGATTCCTGCAATTGGAATGTTTCGGCTACGGCAGCACTCGATCGACAGTAATGTATGGTTTATACTGCCCAGATAGTTGCGGGAAACCAGTATAATTGGCAGCCCAAGCCGCTGAACTAAATCAATATTCAGCTCATGTTCGTTGAGTGGAACCATTAATCCGCCTGCCAATTCGACCACCAGCGCGTTGCTGGTTCGCGGTAACGTAATCGCGTTTAAATCGATGTGAACACCATCCAGGTCGGCGGCTGCGTGTGGTGAAAGCGGTTGCGAGAGCCGGTATGCTTCCGGATGAAACTGCGTGGTCGAGTTACTAATTAGTTGGCGAACCGTTTCGGTATCTGAATCGTCGGCGGCTCCTGATTGAACGGGTTTCCAGTAGTCGGCTTGCAAGGCTTCAACCAATATGGCTGAGACAACCGTTTTCCCGATTTCGGTACCGATACCAGCAATGATAAACTGAGCGGGTAATTGGGCTGAAATCATAGATGTACTGCGTTAGTGAGAGCTGACTGAAAGGCCGAAACTAATCGATCAATCTCTTCGGTCGTGTTAAAGAGGTGAATACAAATACGTAATCGTTCCTGTCCAACGGGCACTGTTGGACTCAGAATGGCTCGTACGTCGAACCGTGCCCGTTGCGCTTCGCTGGCAATATGTCGGGCATAGTCATTACCCGGCACAATCAGACCCTGAATGGGTGACGAACTATTAGTCCAGGTAGTTTCGGGTAATTGACTGGCTACACGCTGATGAAAATACTGGATTCGCTCATGTAGGCTTTTTCGGGCGTTTGCTGAAAGTTGGACAAGTTGATGGGCACAACGGATGGCCAGTAGACTATGCGGTGGAAGAGCAGTTGTATAAATAAATGGCCGGGCAAAATTGATCAGGTAATTGCGAAGAACGGAAGATCCGACAACGGCTGCACCATGAACGCCCAATGCCTTCCCGAACGTATGTACACGGGCCAGTATCCGATCTGCCAGACCCAACGCCACCACCATGCCTTCGCCATTGGGACCGTAAACGCCGGTTGCATGCGCTTCGTCGACGATCAGAGCCGCTCCATATCGCTCACACAGAGCAACAATTTCAGTTAATGGAGCCAAATCACCATCCATTGAATAAACCGACTCAATAGCCACAAAAACCTGACCTGATTGGCCTGACCTGGTTGTTTGCTGAAGCTTTGAGTCGAGATCGTTCAGGTCGTTATGGCGAAAACGGTGGCGACTCGCATAGCTGAGCCTTGCCCCATCGATCATGCTGGCATGGACAAGTTCGTCTGTCAGGAGGGTGTCATTCGCTTGGGGCAAACAGGCAAGCAGACCCAGATTGGCATCGTAACCCGAGTTAAAAATCAGAGCGGATTCGGTCTGATAAAAGGATGCCAGTTCATCTTCAACAGCAGCCGCCAGATACGTTTGACCTGCCAGCAGCCGAGAGCCGGTTGCACCCGTTCGCGCATCGGACGCGCTGGCGTCTGCCTGCTGAATGGCTTGTTTCAAATCGGCCGATCGGGCGAACCCGAGGTAGTCATTCGAGCAAAAATCGATCAGGTTATCAGCCGTGCGGAGTTGACGCAACAAACCATTTTGCTGTCGGATTTCCAGCCGTTCGGAGAGCGTATTTATGATGGAATGTGTCAGTTCAGACATGACCGCAAAGGTAAAGGGGGCTGGTCATACGATTGATTGTAAAATCGTAATATTCTGGAAATGTGAATAAAGTAATAGTTATCCACAAACAGAATGTGGATAACTATTCTGAAATAGAATTATTTCGATAAAAAATAATTTAATGGCCTGACAGATGGACAAACCTTTATGCTAAATGATTGTTACTCACTGATTTTAAGAACAAGCTTACCGAATTGTTTTCCTTCAGTCATTTTACGCATTGCCTGTTCAGTATCGGCCAGGGGAAAGACTTCATCGATTACCGGAACGAGTTGTTTTTCAGCTACAAATGAGACCATGTCGGCAAATTCATGTTCTGTACCCATCGTTGAACCAAAGATGTTTAACTGTTTGAAAAATACCTTCGCCGGTACAATATCAGTGATATTACCCGTCGTGCCACCGTAGAACGCAATGCGCCCGCCCGGCGCAGCCACATCCACTAGCCGGGCAAATCCAGGTCCGCCAGAACTGTCGATTATCACGTCAAAATAGCCCCGGTTGATGCCGCTCTGCGGACCACCGCCGGTTTGTGTCATGAGCGTTTTTGCCCAATCGGATTCCTTGTAGTTTACACCACCCCTGGCACCTAATGTCTTGGCCCGTTCCAGTTTCTCATCGGAGCCTGATGTTACCCAAACTTCGGCACCGGCTGCCACCGCGAATTGCAAAGCAAACAGGGCCGCCCCTCCACCAATACCTGTTATCAGTACTTTTTCGGGCGTGTTGCTACCGGTTGCATGTAATCCGACGCGGGTCATGAGTGTACGCCAGGTGGTTAGGCCCACGAGAGGAAGAGCTGCCGCCTGCTCGAATGATAGATGTGCGGGCTTATGATGAATGTATCTGGCATCGACAACCACATATTCGGCAAACGTACCGTTGTCGGGCATTCCCAGAATTCGAAAATCCGGCCCATAGAATTTCGGGTTAGGACCCCAGTTGTGCCCACAATTGATGATAACTGCCTGACCACGCCAGACGCGGTCAACACCTTCGCCAACCTCAACCACGACACCGGCGCCATCGGAACCCAGAATGACAGGCAATTTAATTCCTGGATACAAGCCTTCCTGAATAAATACATCACGGTGATTGAGGGCCGCAGCTTTGAGTTGAATAAGGACCTGGCCCGGCCCGGCGGTAGGTGTTGGCATATCAACGTACTGGATGGGCTGATGTATGCCGGGGAGATAAATCGCTTTCATGAGTCAACGAGTGATTGCGTGATGAATGACTAACGTAATTCGGCGTGTCTTGCTCTTTATATTTGCTCAATTAATTCAGACTGGGTTATGATCACCTACAGGGAGGCAACTAGTAACGATGCAGAGCAGATCGCCAGACTACATAGCCTTAGCTGGCAGCAAAACTACGGAGGTATTTGGAGCGATGAATTTCTGAATGGTAATGTACTTGAAAATAGACAGCAGGTTTGGCTGGAACGACTAAGTCAACCAGCAGTTAATCAATATGTTATCGTTGCTGAGTCGGATAAGGTAATCTACGGCTTTGCCTGTGCCTACGCCAACAACGACCCCCATTGGGGAACGCTACTCGATAATCTGCATGTTCGTATGGAGCAGAAAGGACAGGGAATAGGCACAGTGCTCATCAAACTGGCGGCTCGTTGGGCATACGACAAAAATCCTGATTCAGGCTTCTATTTGTGGGTATTACCCCAAAATACAAGTGCCCGAAAGTTCTACCAGAATTTAGGTGCAGTAAACCACGAGCTGGTAACGCATGCCAGCCCCGACGGAGGATTTTCAGAGGCTTATCGGTACGTATGGGCTGATGTGAACCAATTAATTTGATACAGCAGGCCTTTGGCTTCGAGTCGTGCCACCGCAGCCGGTGGTTATTTTAGAGCGTCATGGTTAACCGTGGCACGGCTCGAAGTTAAAGGCTAAAGACGGCAAGTTGCAGGACCTCGTTTTTACCCGCAAAGGCATCGCTGACACTAAATAAAATACACATGATTCGATTTTTCAACGAAGACGTTACCTATAAACTTCCACAAAAGCAGGTCATTCGCCAGTGGCTTAAACAACAAGCCGAGCGTGAAGGCTATGCTGTGGGTGATTTGAATTATATTTTTTGCTCAGACGAATACGTGCTGCAAGTCAACCGTGATTATCTCGAACACGACTATTACACGGATATTATCACCTTTGACCAGAGCGAAGAAGAAGGCAAAATTGAAGGCGATATTTTTATCAGCGTCGATCGGGTAGGCGATAACGCTACTCAGCTGGGTGTTCCGGCTGAGCAGGAGATGCGTCGGGTTCTGGCTCACGGCCTGCTCCATCTTTGTGGTTACGGCGATAAAACGGATGAGGAAGAAGCGCAGATGCGGGCAAAAGAGGAAGAGTGGCTACGGTATGCCTAACAATTTATTCTCTGTTTTTTCGAAGATGAGCATTCTACGTTTATTGACTTGTTTAGTGTTTCTCCTGACCACACGGGCATACGGACAGAAACAGATCGCCATTACGGTCGATGATTTACCGGCGGTATCCAAATATGCCACCAGCCCCGAATCACAGCAACGACTGACCCAAAAATTGCTGACTCACTTCTCGGCCTTTCAGGTACCCGCTATTGGTTTTGTTATTAGTGGTTTTCTGCAGACCAATGGCCAGCCAGATCCCCGCAAAATTGCACTCATGACCATGTGGCTGGATGCTGGTCTGGAACTCGGAAATCACACATTCGCTCATAAAGATTACAATCTCGTTTCGTTTGACGAGCTGAAGGCTGACGTGATTGGTGGTGAGCAGGTTATGAAAGATCTGGTTCAACAACGAGGCAAACCGTTCCGTTATTTCAGGCATCCCTATTTGCGCAGGGGCGATACGCCCGCTAAGAAAGACTCACTTGAAGCGTTTTTGCGCCAGCGCGGCTACCGGGAAGCGCCCGTTACCATCGATAATTCGGATTGGTTATTTTCTCGTGCCTACGACCATGCACTGATCCTGAATGATACGGCGCTGGCGGCTAACGTAGGCAAACGCTATGTCGAGTATATGGGCAATTGCATCGCCTACTACGAAGCACAAAGTGATTCGCTTTTTGGACGGCCGATTTCTCAAACAATACTTCTTCATGCCAACACCATCAACGCCGATTATCTGGATGATTTACTGACTGTACTCAAACAGCGCGGCTATTCATTTGTGTCGTTGGATAAAGCCCTGACGGACGAAGCCTATCAGACGGTCGATCGGTTTTGTGGGAAGGGTGGTATTTCGTGGCTGCACCGCTGGGCGCTGACCAAGGGTAAAAAAGGCTCTTTTTTCAAAGGAGAACCCGAAGTACCCGCAATGATTGATGAACTGGCGAATCGGAAACTGTGAGATTATCCGGCAGTTAACCCGCCATCCATCTGAAGCGCCTGGCCGGTATAAAGGGCGTTTTCGTCGGCGCAGAGCCATAAAATGGCCTGAGCGATTTCTTCCGGCTTACCTAAGCGTCCAATTGGAATAACACGGCGCATTCGTTCTTCCATAATTGGCGCAGCCAGAATAAGTTCGTCGACCAGTGCCGAATGCGTGTAGACCGGGCAAACGGCATTGATCCGAATATTCTTTTTTGCATATTCCAGAGCAGCGGTTTTTGTGAGGCCAATAACGGCATGTTTCGATGCACTATAGGGTGCGCCCATCGCCATGCCCCGGACGCCCGCAATACTGGATACATTGACAATTTTGCCCCGATCAGAATGGCCATTTTCTGGTTGGCTCAGCATTTGCCTGATTTGCGCCTGCATTCCATAGAAAACCCCGCCGACGTTAACGGCCATAATCTGGTTAAAATCGTCGGAGGTCTGGTCGAGAAGCCGGGCAAACCGTCCGCCGATACCCGCATTGTTAATGCCAATGTCTAGCCGACCATACACCTTAACCGTTTGCTGAATGGCCGCTTCAATTTGAGCCGGATCGGCAACATTACAGGTTATAAAAAGCGCATCGACGCCGGTTTCCTTAATAAGCTGAACTGTTTCGTGACCGTTGGTTTCATTGATGTCTGCTACTATAACCTGCGCTCCGGCCTTTGCAAATGCCAGCGCCGTTGCCCGGCCAATGCCTGAGCCTGCACCTGTGATAAATGCTACCTGATTGACAAAATTTGACATATATTGCTGAGCTATGAAGTCGAAAGACGTGCCGAAAATAAGCCTATTTTGCAGTCTATTCGTAGATTATTCACTAATTCCTGCCATTCCTGCTCAGTGAAAACCCTCTGGCGCGATCTTCGCGATCATCTCCGCACCGACTTTCGACCCGACCTCTATCTGTCTGTAGCACTTTGGGCCGCTTTACTATTGACAGTTAATTACTACGTCGATCTCGAAGATTCGTACATCGATACGTTTCAGGGTGATCCACGCTGGCCAGTGATGTACTTCGCCTTATATGCCACGACCTATTATGTGAGTGTCTGGCTCTGGACCCATTTTCACCATCGTCCCGACATCTGGCGAAACCGTGATTTCTGGCTTCGGAGTGGCTGGGCACTCATTTGTTATTCGGCTTACTCCGGATTTTATGCACACAGCGAATGGAGTCGTCAGCTTTTCGACGGGCAGATTTATGTTTTTGCGTATTACTGCCTGCATAATCTGCAATCGGCGCTCACGATTGTATTGCCGCTTTATGTGTTTTATAAACTTATAGATCCGCATCCGAGTAGTTTTTATGGCATGGCTCCCAAGCGAAAAGGGTTGATTCTGTACGCCATTTTGCTGGGATTAATGATACCACTCATTACACTGGCGTCATTTCAGCCGGATTTTCTGGCGTCATATCCAACCTATCACGACACCAATGCTAACGAGTTTTTCGGCGTGCCCGAATGGGTCACGGCCCTGGTTTATGAACTCTGTTATGGCTGGGATTTCGTTCCGACTGAACTGCTCTTTCGCGGATTTCTGGTCATCGGTATGAGCCGCGTACTGGGGCGCGGGGCCGTCTTGCCTATGATCGTCTGGTATTGTGCCATTCACTTTGGCCGACCGTTGGGGGAGGCAATTTCTTCCCTGTTTGGTGGTTATCTGTTGGGTGTTCTGGCGCTAAGTACCCGGAGCATTTGGGGTGGTTTGCTCATTCATATCGGCATAGCATGGGGCATGGAGATTGCTGCTTTTTTGCAGCGGGCGGGGAATTGACAGAAAAATTGTTCACGCACAATTTTTGCTGCTCTGTACTTTCATATGAGTTTAGGACTTTCGCTGAGAGCCGTGCCACGGTTTGTTTATCCATCATTGGTAACCGTGGCACGGCTCTCAGCGAAAGTCCTAAACTCATCCAATTAACCTTTTTTTGAAATTTACCCCAGCATTACCAATTCTTTCAGTTCTGAATCGCTCAGATCGCCGAGCCAGGTTTCGCCGGTCTGGACACTCAGATTGGCCAGTTCACGTTTCGAGCGGATCATCGCATCGATTTTTTCTTCGAGCGTTCCCTGGTTCATAAGCCGGTAAACCAGTACATTTTTGGTCTGGCCGATGCGGAAAGCGCGATCAGTGGCTTGAGCCTCAACGGCCGGATTCCACCATAAATCGTAATGGATGACGTGGTTTGCCTGGGTCAGATTCAGACCCGTACCACCTGCTTTGAGAGATAGAATAAATGTGTGATCGCTCCGGTTGCGCTGAAATTGTTCAACCATCTGATCCCGCTCTGATCGGGAAGAGCCGCCGTGCAGAAATAAAGGTTGTGTACCAAACGTCTGCTGGATGAACTGCTGGAGTAATTCACCCATCTCGCGATACTGCGTGAAAATCAATACTTTTTCGTGGCTGGCATAGATGTTTTCCAGCAGATTGAGCAATAACGTAGCTTTGCCAGACAGCGCAGGCGACGGACCGGTTCCCCGGCTATTGCCTCGTTTAAGGTATTGATAGGGATGGTTTCCAATTTGCTTCAGAGCCGTCATTAGTTTCAATACCAGACCACGGCGGGCAATGCCATCCTTCTCTTCAATAGCCCGCAGACTCTCCTGCACCACGCTTTCATACAATGCTGCCTGTTCGGTTGTGAGGGAGCAAAACTGGTCGTTCTCAATTTTATCGGGTAGGTCGGTAATGATACTGCGATCCGTTTTGATACGCCGGAGCAGGAAAGGGCTCGTTACACGCCGGAATAGTTCGAGTTTCTGGTGGTCGCGTTCCTGCTGAATGGGTTTTCCAAAATCCTCATTGAATTTACCTAGCCCACCTAGATACCCTCTGTTTACGAAGTCCATGATACTCCAGAATTCCGACAAACGGTTTTCAACGGGTGTACCACTGAGCGCAATCCGAATCGGAGCTTTCAGTGCTTTTACGGCCTTCGTTTGTTCTGTGTCCGGATTTTTGATGTTCTGAGCCTCATCGATGACGACCGTTGCCCACGTCAATTTCTTGAGGGTGTCGAGGTCAGATCGGACTACGCCGTACGTAGTTAACAGCAAATCATAATCGTCGGCTTTAGTGGTAGCAGTTGGTAGTTTTCGATTCGCGCCATGATAGACCCGTGCTTTTAGATCGGGGGCGAATCGGGCAATCTCTTTCTGCCAGTTTGTCAATAGCGTCGTGGGCAGCACAACCAACCCTTTTTGCTTCTTAAAGCGTCCTTCCTGCTTAAATTTCAACAGGAGGGCAATGATCTGGAGCGTTTTACCCAGCCCCATATCGTCGGCCAGGAGGCTGCCCATGCCCAGAGTTGTATTTTTAAGGAGCCAGTCATAGCCACGCTGCTGATAGGGGCGAAGTGTAGCATTCAGCGCTTCGGGCAACGGTTGTGCTTCACTGTCTGTAAACTGTTTGACTAGCTTACGAACCTCTGCTGTCAGGCCGATCCGGGCACCTTTGTATTCTTCAGCCAGTGCTGCTTTAAGCAGGTCAGAGCCGGTCAGTTCAGGCGGATTTTCGAGTTGTTTATACAGTTTGGTAAGCTCAGCGGGATCGATCAGTACATATTGATCCTTAATTTTAACAAGGCCTTTCGAGGTGCTGACTAATTTTTGAAACTCGTTGACCCCTACCATCTCGTCGCCAAGAGCCACCTGCCAATCAAACATGAGCATGTCTTCAAGCCGCATGAACGCGTTTTTATCCGTGACTTTGGCTTTCAACCGAGCCCCTACCTGCGGTCTGACCCAGTGCTGGAGCGACTTGGGCAACCAGAGCGCGATGCCCAGGAGTTGCATGCGGGGAAGCGTTTCCAGCAGAACCTTCACAAACTCATCGGGTGAGTACGACAGGTAAGCAGGGCCTCCCATTTTCGTTAATTTTGCCAGATCAGGAAAGTGTCGCGACAGCACCAGCAAATCCTGTAAAACGGCCATCCGAATTCGCTCATGCTTCTTTTTCGTGAGCAGTTCTGGCAGCGGAATGGGTTGTTCGGGTGCTGCGGTTGTATTTACTTCTTCGCGGTCGCGAATGAGCAGACTTAACCGGAATTCATCGCCCCATTCACTGTCTTCAACGGCCAGAATGGGAACAAATCGTTTGTGGGTCAGGAAGAAATCATTGAGCCAAAGTTGTATGGCTAATGGCATTTCTTTTCGACCGAAACCCTCAAAACGTAAGGTTTCAACCCCAAAGAACAATCGATCAGCATCTTCCAGTGGCCAACGCTCCCAGAGTTCGATCGTACTCGGTTTGATTACCCGACGCAGAAAAAGGGAGCATAACGTCAATAGCTGTTGATCGTCGGGTAGGGCCAGCCATTCTTTTTGCCAACGTACCGTCAGTAACGTTGGCGGAATTTGGGTTGCCAGTTGACTGGTCAGGTCTTTAATCGTTTCGTTAAGCATGGCGGGTAGCCATCGTACCCGATACTGATCTTCGGTAGGCCCGACTTTCAGCAGTTGAGGCACTACAGCACCCCGGCGGAGCAGGGCAGCCGAAAATTGCTGAGTCAGATACAAGGCTCTTACCGAATCACTCATCTCGGGCCAGTCGGCTTCGGTGAGCCGGTCGAGCCAGCTAGTCAGGTCACCCATGGCAAAGCCCGCAATGGAGCGCGGTTCGCCGTGTTCGCTGAACATACTGATCTTTTTGACCTTCATGACCTCATCGAGTTGCAGCTCAATGCTATCGCTCGGGTCAGGATGAGGTTCATCGTCTGGAACAGGCTGTAGTAAAGACTTCTCCAGAAGTGGCTTGCTGAAGAGTTTGTACGCTTTGGAAAGCGACTTATGAAAATCGCTCTTTGTAAACGTAACATCGGTTGATAATAGGCCCAGCAACTGGTCGGCTAAAGGCGGGATGGTCGCAAAATCAAGTCCAGCCCGAATTTTATCGTCAGGATGCCAGTCTTCGTCGTCGGGCAACTCATCGGTACCTATTTCCCGAAAAGAGATAACCGTATTCATGCTGCCGGTAACAGAATCCAGCTGCCCTTTCTGTAATTCGGCCAGAATATCCAGTCCTTTCAGCAGAAAAACCTGAAATGGATTGCGGTCAATTTCGTTGGCCACCACATAGATGACAGCTGCAAGATGTTTGCAGGGTACGGCTTCATCAGGGCAGGAGCAGCCCATAATCAAATCCCGGAATGAGTGCGGAAACAGCTGCGTTCCCTGCCGGTTTGCAAATTCGATCAGTTCGGGTGGAAGCTGCCGATTTAAGAGTTGAGCCAGTATGGCCGGGTTTTCCCGGATTTCGGTCAGCAAACTTTCTTTTTCGGCTTCAGTAAACAACTGCACGGTCAGCTTGGTCCGATAAGGTCGGGGAGCCGACCCTTTAATGGAAGCTGAGATCTGATTAGTAGAAATAGTTAATCCCTGTACAGCTCCTTTATTGGCATACGTTTTGCCACGTGGTAGCCGATTGGCCATGTCAATGCTTGTCAGAGCGTTGAGCCATTGCTGTCCCCACCACGTTTTGCCGTAGGTGATGCGTTCCGCCATCTATACCGAAAAGTGATTTAGGTGTAAAAATAGGTGGTTTGCCTTCTGGCAAGTATACCCATAAAAAATTCACAACTAAGAATTTTAGAATGGGCTATAACCGGGCAATTGATTCTGCCCTGTTACGTCAATCGATAACGAATTATGGGTCGACGCTAGTGTTTTCAGGCACAGCCAGTCGTATTACCACCTGTACTCTAACGGTTGATACCCCAAAGTAGTTTGAATAAGATACTTGTTAATGGACGCATTTTAAGTAAAGAAATGATATAATTGATAAAATTTTGATAAATAATATGAAATCAAAATAATGTATATTATTTATTGTGAAATGCATGGGCTAAATTTTGAGTATATGGTATAATGTTGTAAACTTGTTTAGCCAACGACAATGAAGGCTGACTGTTTTCTGGCGCAGATACCCGGAACAACGAGCAAAATCCAGCAGCAAGCTATAACTGATTTTGTTGGCCAGTTGCTAAGAAATACGGCTTTCCAGCAGCCAACACAGTTATATCTTGGTATAAAGTGCCTGGTTTGGTAGTAATAAAATTGACCAGATTCCTTTACGTCTAATCACTTAATGCTATGCTATTGCAGACTATAAAGGAAGGTAATTGGCCTATTCGTGGCTGTGGCTCACAATTTGCCCAATAACAAGTAGTTCGTTACTTCCCGCTTACTTTTACGTATATACCTTTTTCCTCCCTATATCGCACATGTCAATCGTTAATCTGGCTTTAGACGCGCCCGTCGACACGGCACTTGGTCGAGGTATCAAGCACATTGGCATTGGCAAGTATGGCAGTAAGCCGCTTACGCCTGAGTTGCTGGTCGAATGTCGTGCTGCCCTGGAAGATCCAATGTCGCATCCGCTTCAACGGGGGGCATTTCTGGGCGCATTGATCGCGAAAGGACCGACTAAAGACGAAATGGCACTGGAGGAGGTCATTGGCAAGGGAGCATTTTCACATCCCACTTTTTTCATTAATAAAGTATGCCCTGATTTGCCAGTGGGCTTACATCCGATTGCCACTAAATTAGTAAGAGGCCACAATCTACAGGTAAGTGAAGCGCACCAGCTAGGAGATTATCTGTTTAGTGATGGTGCCGATGCGGATACGGATTGCGAAACATTTCGGGGACTGGCGGCCAGCATCATGCGGGTCAGACACGAAACCAATGAAGAATATCATGGTCTGATGAAGGCTGCTGAGAGTACATTTTCGCCCGGTTTCGGCCCTATTAGTTGTGCCGATCGGCCACTAATTCAGCTTGCCGAACCTTTTGATGGTGTCGATAACAGCTACCTGATAACTCCACTGCTGGCACAGTCTTTTCAGAAGCGGGGGTATGGAGCCGTTTCGATGGTAGGGCGCTCGGGGGGGCCGAAATTTACGCTGAATGCGCTTGATTTATACATGCATCTCGGGTGTCAGTTTTTACAAAGTAATCATGAACTCGATACACCTTTGGAGCGGTATGGCTGGGTACTCGACCAGAAAGCGCTTTCGCCTGCCCTTAATCGGTGGGTCGATCGGCGGCAGACCATCATAAAACGCCCATTTCTGGCTACGCTTGAAAAAGTACTGAACCCTTGCCACGCACAAATTCTGGTGACGTCGGTATTTCATATCACTTACCAGATGAAGATGGCCGAGCTTGCTCTAATGGCCGGATTTGACGCTGCCATTGTTCTTAAACGCGGTCTGGAAGGTAGTCTTGCTCCGTCGACCAGCCGGTCGAGCGGCATTTTGTGTGCTGTCCGGACGCCAAGAGGGCATCTGTTTTATCAGCATTTTGAGGGCGAGTCACCTGTATTTGCCCCTTTTCGTACAGAAAGCGACGCTCAATATGAGCAACCGCTGGCATCCGACAATGCCCGTCTGGTTCGGCAATTCATGACCGAAGGCCGTACGGCTAATGCTGATTTTGATAACCGGGTTCAGTTTGCCCACGCACTCTACGGTCGTGGCCTGGATTGGGTAGAAGGGCAACTAAAGTGATAGGTCAGGCTAATCATAGTTGTTGCAAAAGTCAATATGGACTAAAATAGGCTACCACTTTGAATTGACCTGGTATAGAACATCGCTTTTATTGGGGTCAGCTGATAGCCTGATTCGCTTTGTCTTTTACTGTTGCAACCACAACTGCCTTTATAGCAATTGGTGCTGAAATGATCGGGATTCTAATTCCATAACTGATTTGCGGCAGTCAGGATGATCGGGTGCTTATCCGTAACGACAATGGTGTGTTCATGCTGCACCGCAAAACTGTCCCTGGCAATTAACGTCCACCCATCGCCTTTCTCGTGTGCATACGTGGCTTTGGTGGATAAAAACGTTTCAATGGCCACAACCGAGTTCTTTCTGAATCGATCTTTGTTCGTCCGATCATAGTAGCAAAGAATCTCATGCGGCTCTTCATGCAAGCTCCGGCCTACGCCATGCCCGGCCAGATTCTTGATGACCCGATAGCCGTTTCGTTTGGCTTCTGTTTCAATGAAGCGTCCAATCGCAGCGATTTGTACACCCCCTCGGATCTGGCTAATAGCTTTGGCCAGAATTCGCTTCGACGCTTCCACCAGTGCACTATGTTGATGAATATCCTGCCCCAACACAAAGGAACCACCATTATCTGACCAGTAGCCATTTAGTTCGGCCGATACATCGATATTGACCAGATCTCCTTCCTGAAGGATTCGTTTCGCCGATGGAATACCATGACAAACTTCCTCGTTTAAGCTAATACAGGTCCAGCCCGGAAAGCCATAGGTGAGTTTAGGGGCCGATCGGGCACCGTGCTGTTCCAGAAGTTGTCGACCGTATTGGTCCAGATCAAGCGTCGACATACCTGGGCGGGCATATTGCTGCATAAGCTTAAGGGTTGACCCAACAACCTGGCTAATATGCTGCATACCGATCAGGTCTTCCTCAGATTTCAAGGACATAACTTAATTCTTTTAGTTCTATAATCGGTATGGCTAGCGCAAAAGTTCTGATAAGTGTTAGTTGGCTTACCGATATATGGGCAATTTTAGGACAGGCACTGACTTTTGCAACCGCCTACCTTATGTCGTCAACGTAATGCTCAGACCTTTCCTCAAGGTATTATGCACTTCTGCGATTTGGTCAGTGTACCGAATCAATTCTTCGATTTCAGCTGGTGGTGCCTCCGAGATTACATTGGCTTTATACGTAAAATTTGATCCCGGCTCTCCTTCTGCGCCAAACTCACCTGTAACCAGGACTTCTACCCCCGAAACGGCTATGTTTCTCTTGCCTGCCTCCCGATAGATGTCGTTGCAGAAGCAGGTAGCTAATGACAGCAGCAGCAGTTCGCCACCATTTATGGATGATCCAAAACCAGACGATTTTGTAGAAATCTGCATGGTTGTTGCCGATTCATTTGTCTGTACTACGGTCTCCTGGTGATTAAACGCACTTTTTATACTGGCCGAAATTTTCATGCTACTGAAGAGAATGTTTCCAACACGTTGTACATAACGCTCAAGGCTTGCGCTATCGCTGCCATGTATCACCGTAAGCCTTCTACCAAAGATAAATAGAATTGCTAATGTTTGATCGGTGGTTCAGGATACTAAACTGCTCGCTCCAACGATATTGGAATCAATCTTATCTCTTGAAAATAGGTGAACTCCTGTAAAACCAGGGCGAAAACAATGGGGAGGCTATACCGGGATTTTCGTTATGGCCGTTTTTTAGCGATAAACTGTCGTTACGCTGTACCTTTGCGGCTGGCAATTAGCCATTTTGGCATGACAGACGTAGTAATTATTGGCGGTGGCATTGTGGGATTAGCCACAGCTCTGCAACTAAAACAGCAACGACCTGAACTGAAGGTCATTTTGATTGAGAAAGAACCGGCTGTAGCCCGGCACCAGACCGGACACAATAGCGGGGTAATTCACTCCGGATTGTATTATAAACCGGGAAGCCTGAAAGCAACCAACTGCATCAACGGCTATCATATGCTGATTGACTTCTGCGATGCCGAGGGCATTCCCTATGACCTTTGTGGGAAAATCGTAGTAGCTACAAAGCAGGAGGAACTCCCTCAGTTAGATACGCTCTATGAACGAGGTCAACGCAATGGCCTGACCGGTTTAAAACGATTATCGCTACCTGAGATGCATGAAATTGAGCCGCATGTGAATGGTGTTGCGGGTATGTTTGTGCCGCAAACGGGCATTATTGACTATAAACAGGTATCTGACAAATACGCTGAGAAGTTTCAGGGACTAGGGGGCGAAATCCGACTTTCTGAACGTGTTGAGCAGGTGACACCTGGCACTAGCCTGAGTATCGTGGTGACCAATAAAGCTCGCTATGAGACGAAACTTGTGGTTAATTGTGCCGGCCTATATTCCGATAAAATTGCCCAGCTAACGCAGCGTGAACCCGTTGACGTGCGTATTGTGCCATTCCGGGGCGAGTATTACAAGATTCGGCCGGAGAAACAGCATCTGGTTAAAAATCTGATTTACCCTGTCCCAGATCCGAATTTCCCATTCCTTGGTGTTCACTTTACCCGGATGATTCATGGGGGCGTGGAGGCAGGACCAAATGCTGTGCTGGCTTTCCAGCGCGAAGGCTACACAAAGTCAGACATAAACCTCAAAGAACTCTTTGAAACACTGGCCTGGCCGGGTTTTCAGAAGGTAGCGGCCAAATACTGGCAAACTGGTCTGGGAGAAATGTATCGTTCTTTCTCGAAATCAGCTTTTACAAAAGCCTTGCAAGAGTTAATACCCGAAGTTCAGGAAACAGATCTCGAAGAGGGTGGTGCAGGTGTTCGGGCGCAGGCGTGTGATCGAACGGGCGGTTTACTCGACGACTTTGCTATTCTGGAAAGCGATAAGGCGATCAATGTGGTCAATGCACCTTCGCCAGCTGCTACGTCGTCACTGTCGATCGGCAAAACCGTATCGGAGAAAGTATTAGCCCGTTTTTAAGTGATCCTGGCGAACAATCGGATATAAATAAGGTTTCTCTGAGGAAAGAATTTCGACTTAAACGAACTGAATCATGAGTCCTATAAACCAGAATGAAGCGCTGGATACCCCCTCTGATCTTAAAGAGAAAGGTAGAGAGAAAGTGGCCGAGTCGCTGAATCGTCTTGTTGCTGATGCCTTCGCGCTCTATATAAAAACCAAGAATTACCATTGGCATATGTCTGGGCGTCACTTCCGTGACTACCATCTGCTGCTGGACGAACAGGCCGACCAGATTTTTGCAACGATTGATCCGTTAGCCGAACGAGTCCGGAAAATTGGCGGCAACACCATTCGATCTGTAGCCCACATTGCGCAGTTGCAACGCGTAAAAGACAATGATGAAGATTTCGTAGCCCCGAAAGATATGCTCACGGATCTGATTGTCGAGAACAAGAAGATGGCTAAAAATATGCGTGATGCTCATACAATTGCCGATGATGCGGAAGATGTTGCGACAGCGAGCCTGCTTGAAGTTTACATCGACGAAACCGAACGCCGTACCTGGTTCCTGTTCGAAACAACGCGGGATCTGAATTAACCTCCAAACCTTATAGGTCTCAAAGACCTATAAGGTTTTTAAAAGTTTTTACAGCGGTCGTCTTTTCCAACAGCAAATTGGGAAAGACGACCGCTCTTTTATAAGTTGCCTTCATGAAAGTCCGCCCGTCTGCTCTTATCTGGCGTCAGAACGCCAATCAAACCGAAGTGCTGCTGATGCGCTATAATTATGGTGGTCAGGATGTGTATGCATTGCCCGGAGGAAATCCTGACCGGGGTGAGATTTTGCCCGCAACCATTATTCGCGAACTTAGGGAGGAATTAGGCGTTTCGGTTGATGTTGGCGAAATGATTCTGGCTGGCGAAATGCTATTATCAGAACGAAATGACGATGTTCTGCATGTTGTTTTCGCGGCCCGAAACCTTCAGGGAGAGCCAGTGCTGAATCCGGATGAAACAACTGCGCTCGAATTAGTCTGGAAGCCGATAGCAGAGCTAGAGCAATTGAATCTATACCCCAATATTGGCAAAAAGATTCGACCGTGGTTTAGCTCGGCAACCTATCTGGGCTACGTCGGCCGAATTGAACAGCAGTATTTTGGCTAGGATAATCAGAAAATTTAATTCGTTTGTTCGTGAAGCGCTAACAGAGTATCATACATCTCATGCTTGTACAAATCCTGAAAACCTTATTTAACAGAGACCTGAATCGATTAAAGCAGGAAATTAGTGCCTACCAGACCGAGGAAGTAATCTGGCATATCGAACAGGGAATTGCTAATTCGGCCGGTAATCTGTGCTTGCATCTGGTTGGCAATTTAAATACGTATATCGGAGCCGAACTGGGCAAAACGGGCTATATACGCCACCGCGAACTGGAGTTCTCGCTTAAAAACATTCCTAAAGCAGAGCTTATAAAAAAAGTTGAGGAAACCATTACAGTCGTTAATGACGCGCTGGATACGCTCTTAGACGAGAAGCTTGACGAAGAATACCCGATGCTGGTTTTTGACGCGAAAACAACAACCGGCTATTTTTTGGTGCATCTGGCAACGCACCTGACCTATCACCTTGGTCAGATTAATTACCATCGGCGATTGCTGGATATGTAAGGAACCAGAAACGGATTCGTGAGCTTATGCGTAGCTGGGGAATTTCTGCAATTTTTTTTCTAAGAAGTCCGCGTAAAAATCAGGGATAGGGCTTGAATAGATTCCCTCAATAGTCTGCTGAATAGGATAGTTGACGTTGATAAGATCAAACATCAGAGAATCCGACCCAAAAGCCAGATGTTCGCCCGAAACGGTCATAATGAGATAGGTTGCGAAAGGATTTGCCTCTTTTGAACGACCCACGGACCCACAATTTATGGCCACCTTCGCTGGGCGTTTATCGGACGAAACCGGCAGAACGCGTATGTATGATTGATGCGTATGGCCCATCAGCAGTACATCTGCCTTTTTCTCATTCATCATAGCTTCCAGATCGGCCTGATCATGGGTTTCATAGATATATTCATCAATTGATCGCGTACTGGCGTGAACCAGAAGGACATTGATCGCCAGGTCTGCAAATGAAAAGGACAATTGAATCTGTCGGGGAAGGCTAGCCAGAAAATCTTTATTCTCCTGTCTAATGGCCCGGCGGGTATAATCAATTGCTTTTACTCGGGCTTCCGTTTCGGCCAAATTATGCTTTGCCAGTGAAACTACCGGGTGATCGAAGGCAATTCGTTCATCGTGATTACCCATCAGGGTTGGAATGCGATACTGCCTGATCAATTCTATTACTTCGTTAGGCCAGGGGGCAAAATCAACCAGGTCGCCGAGGCAAAATACCTGATCTACTTTCCGATCATCGATGTCTTTCAATACTGCTTTTAAAGCGGGTAAATTAGCGTGAACATCACTAAGGATAGCTATTCTCAACATAAACGGCTTACTGGAATGGGAAATCAGCTCTGCGGTTACCAGAGCGAATCATTGGCTGTGATACTAGATAAATCCATTCCTGATTGAATAGGTGCCCTGACCGTATGATTATTTGACAGCTATAAGCCTGACTCAGTAGGCATTTGATGCGGTTACTGCTCAAATACAGTAGACTACTGGTGTTTACCTGGGCTAAGCAGGCTGCCCGTAACCATGCCAATCGTACTGGCCAGTAGTCCCCAGAGCATTGGCGAGTAATCAGTTCCTATCCATAAACAAAGCAACCATACGCTGAAGCCAACCACCATCGAAGCCAGACAGCCAGTTAGGTTCGCGCGTTTCCAGTAGATTCCGGCTGCGAGCGGAACAAATAAGGATACCAGGCTAAATGCTGATGATTCGCCAACGAGATCAAAGATATTTGTGTCGCGTGTAGTACTCATCAGAACGCAGATAACCGTGATAATGACTACCGTCCATCGAATGATTTTAAGGAGTGCCTGATCGCTCAGATTAGGCCAGAAAAATTTAGCAACGTTTTCGCCAAATACAGTTGAAGGAGCGAGAATGGCCCCACTGGAAACACTCAGAATTGCGGATGTAACCGCCCCAAAAAACAGCACCTGTAAGGGTAAACCTCCATGCCTCATGACCATATTTGGAATGATAAGCTGGTTATCTTTAGGCAAATCGGGATGAAGAAGTTTAGCGCTTAGTGCAATAAACAAGGGCAACATCGCTATTGTCAGATACATTGCCGATGCCAGATAAGAAGCTTTAACCGATGTATTCTCAGTTTTAGCGGCCATAACGCGCTGAAAAACATCTTGTTGGGGGATCGATCCTAACCCAATCGTTATCCAGGCAGCAATGTAAGCCAGCCAGTCTTTGCCGGTCGATTGGGGCAAAAAACGGAAAAAGCCAGCAGGAGTTCGTTTTTGGATTGTTTCCCACCCACCAATATCATTCCACAGCATAAAGCCAAGCACTGCCAAGGCCAGAATAATGATGAGGTTATGGAAAAAATCAGTGACGGATATGGACCACATACCGCCCAGAAGTGTGTAAATCATGACAATGGTTGCGCTGGCAATGATGCAATACTCGCGCGGAATATCTGTTACAACACTTAGAACGATGCCGATCGCCACAAGTTGGGCAGAAATCCAACTGAAATAGGATGGAATAACCATAACGGCCGACAGCAACTCCGCTGATCGCCCAAATCGGATTCGGAAGTAATCGCAGAAGGTGGTGATATTGAGCCGATAGAGCGGTCTGGCAAAAAAAGCACCGACTAAAAATAGGCATAGGGCGGAGCCAAAAGGTTCTTCAATGACGGCCAGGAAACCACCTTCGACAAACATGGCTGGGGCACCCATGATGGTTTCGGAACCAAACCAGGTTGCAAAAGTTACCGAAGCCGCCAGCAATAACGGCAGCCGTCGGCCAGCCAATACAAAATCCTGCGACGTTGTTACCCGCCGGGCTGCCCATGCTCCGACGGCTACATTGGAAAGTAGATAAAGTGAAATGAGGAAGAGTAACATCAGTAACGGTTAAAACATCAAGGCACAAAGTACACAAAGATTCTTTGTGTACTTTGTGCCTTGATGACTCCTGGCCACAGATTATGGTCGTCTACTATTTATTTTAGGGCAATTTCTCGTGCAGGTATGCTAAAACGAGTTGTAGGGTTTGCTTCATGGTACCCATGTCCTGTTTGAGTTCAGCAACGTCCCGCTTTAACTCAGCGACATCCTGCTTCAACTCAGTAACATCCCGCTTTAACTCAGCAACATCCTGCTTTAACTCAGCAACGTCCTGCTTGAGTATAATTATGTCATTCTCTACTCTCTCAAGGCGAGTCTCCAGCTTGTCAAGCCTTAGCTCTACTTTGTCGAGTCGGGCGTTGACCTGTTTAAATCCTACAGTTTGGTCATGACGAATAGTCCGAACGTCGACCGTAAGGTCGGCGACGGCACGGGCCGTTGTTTCATTCTGTCGTTCAACTTGCTCAATACGTTCTTCAAGATACATAGTCCGGATTTATTTTCGGTGGGTACTATTTTCCTGAGCAAGCTTACTTATTTATCCTTACAACCGCAATGATGCTGGTAAATACTTGGCGATTAAGTCCTCATAATAAGGCTTCAATTCACTCACTACCGGTGGTTTAGGACTTTTTGAGTATAAGTCGTACGGATTGAACTTCCGCACCCATTTGAACATCTCGTGATCATGCTCATCCATCAGGTGATTGTAGGCTTCTTCGCGGTGTTGCGAATAGAACGAGTGATAACGCATCATATACAGAGCGGGCTCGGGCATATAATCCTTCATGATTTGGTACAGGTACTCATCATGACCCCACGACATATGCACGTTGCGCAAACCACAGTTGGGTTCATAAACACCATATTTCGTGTTATACCGCTCGTCGCGACTGTCTGGATTATTGACGAAAAACTCTGGATAAACGATCTTATCTGAATGCTGGCACCCAACCGGGAATGTGTCGCCAACAACGGCCCACTGTGATTCGCCAAACAGACATAATACTTTGCCCATATCGTGCAGGAAACCCGTCAGCACAAACCAATCGGGGTGACCATCAGCCCGGATAGCCTCAGCGGTTTGCAGCAGGTGCTGAAGCTGGTCAAGGTCAGTGTCTGGATCAGAATCGTCGACAAGTGTGTTCAGAAACTCCATCGCTCCCCAAACTGGTAATTCCTTCTTGTCAAATTTCAGGAACTCCCACTCTTTCTCCAGGACGAAGTCGTACGTTTGATAGGTATGGTTAAGCCGGTAAAACTCCCGAACCGTGTCGCGCTCAGGTGAGTCATAGTTCCGGTAGTCTTCTTTTGATTTATGCTCCGGTTCGGGGTAGCGACTCAGTAGATCGTCTTCCCACTGATCGAGGCTAGTAAGGGGGGCGGTTTCGCTAATCATGGCCAAATGAAAATTTTGACGGTAAATTTACAAATTTATTGCTGTTAACCAGTAAGATAGGTGCAATGTTAACGAACAAGTTATTATTGGGTCAGATCGTCTAAAGCCAGCATGTCGGCTACTTCCCTGGGGCCAGCGCTGGCCATCAGTTGAAGCAAAGCTGTCGCATTCGATTTATTATTGGCTCTGTTCGAAAAATAAACGATCAAAAACTGTTTTTCGGGTATCGCAACCACAAAGTTGTTAAATCCACAGGTGCTGCCAGAATGAAACAGAATCGGATTGTCTGGCTGACGATAGAACCACCCTGCACCGTAATAACTTCCCGATGTTGAGCGAATGGCTTGTCCTGTCCGAGCCAATACGGCAGGCAGATCAAGCAATGTATTATTCCTTAATGCATCGGACCACTTTTGATAATCGTTTAGGGACGTATAGACTCCACCGTCGCCTTTGGTCGCACTGGTTACACTTTGGTCGGAGAATACAAATGTGCCGGTCTTGTTGCGGGCGTAACCCATGGCCCGGTTAGGAATCGGTTTCCCGGCCTCATACACAACGGATTGCTCCATCTTTAAAGGCTGGAAAATATGCTGCTGAATAAACGATGGATAAGGCTGGCCTGATACGCGCTCAATGATCAGGGCCAGCAGGCAGTAGGCCGAATTGCTATATCGGAACTGACTACCCGGTTCAAAATACAATGAATCACGATCTTTCAGTAGTGTAAGTACATCGGCATCCAGGAGTTGTTGCTTCTGGTTTGGATTCATCACCATTTCATAATCCAGTATCCCCGACGAATGAGTGAGCAGATTCCGAATTCGAACCTTTCGGCTGACATCACCATTGAATTCGGGGAAAAATCGGGCTATTGGATCGTCCAGTGACAGCTTTTTCGCTTTCTCCAGCAACAGAATGCCCATAGCTGTAAACTGCTTCGAGACCGATGCCATCCGAAAGTTCGTTGTCGGTGTTATGGCCGATTTCGTTTCGACATTCGCCAGACCATAACCGTTTCGATATACCTCTTTCCCTCCGATAACAACCAACAAAGCCGTACCCGGTTGAGCAGCCTGTGTCGTCGCCTGCATGAGCGAATCAAGCCGTTCGCGCAGTTGTGCGTAAACTGAAGTTGATGCCAGCAGCAAGGTTGTCATCAGAAGTTTTACCATTCGTGTTGGTTTACCAGAAAACGGCGTACAGTACAGCCAAAATACTGAAAATTCCAATAGAACCTACAACAAACGAGGGTGATACCCGGAACATCTTTCGATCGACAATCAATCCTTTAACCTGGATAGAATCGGTGAGGGATACGACTACCATCAGGGCTACGTCGATACAAAATACCCAGGTTGTGCGGTGTAGAAAAGGAATTGAGTCGGCTGGTGCTCCGAACATGTCTGTCACTTCCGGCCAGAATTTAAGCAGTGTCGATAAGGGAATGGTGAGAATTGCCACGGTTAGCGCGGCTCGGTTCGTGGCCCGTTTCCAGAAAAATCCCAACAGGAAAATGGCAAATACACCCGGCGTAATGAAATTCGTATATTCCTGAATGTATTGATATACCTGATCGAGCGACCGCAGCATAGGGGCCAGGGCAATGGCAATGACGAAGGCCACAACAACGGCCCATCGACCAACATTTACCAGCTTCTGCTCGGATGCATTTTTATCGAAAAATTTCTTGTAAATATCCAGCGTAAAAATGGTCGATATGGAGTTGCATTTACCCGCAAGAGAGGCCACAACAGCTGCAGTCAGGGCAGCAAAGGCCAGCCCTTTCATACCTACCGGAAGTAAGTTCATCAAGACAGGATAAGCATGATCGGGTTTTACCACACCCGATGCATCGGTCATTGCCGCCCGGAATGGGCCACTCTGGTAGAGAACATAGGCTGCGATACCGGGAATAACGACGATCAGCGGGATCATCAGTTTCAGAAACGCAGCGAACAAGATGCCGCTCCGGGCCGTCTTCAGATCGGCGCCTAACGCTCGTTGAACAATATATTGATTACAGCCCCAGTACGACAGGTTATTGATCCACATGCCACCAGTTACCAGCGCCATACCCGGTAAAACATCATAATATGGATGACCTTTCGCAAAAAACATGTGAAAATGACCGTCTGCTTTTTGGCGTAACGCCATTAAGCCAGTCCAGACGCTCTGTGTGCCGGAGGTTTCCTGCGCTACCAATTGTAAGGCCAGATAGGTTACGACTAAGCCACCTATAATGAGCACAACGACTTGAATTACATCGGTATAACCAATCACTTTCATGCCGCCCAGGGTTATGAAAATGGCAAATATAGCCAGGCCAAAGGTGCATGTCGTGAATGAAATTCCAGCTAATGATTCAATCGCGATGGCACCTAAATAGAGAATAGACGTAAGATTGACCAGAACATAAACCACAAGCCAGAATATGGCCAGAATGGTGCTGACGGTATCACTATACCGTTGCGCCAGAAACTGCGGCATGGTGTAAATGTGGTTCCGAAGGTAGATCGGTATGAAATAGACGGCCACAATCACCAGAGTGGCTGCTGCAATCCATTCGTACGACGAAATCGCCAGACCCATCGCAAAGCCTGAACCAGCCATTCCAATGAAGTGCTCAGCCGAAATGTTAGAGGCTATCAGCGACGCCCCAATTGCCCACCACGTTAGAGAACCCTCGGCCAGAAAAAAATCGTTTGTGTTGACCTCGTCGCGCCGTCGGCGGTGATAGACCCAGTAGCCATAGCCAACAACAACGACTAAGTAAATGAAGAAAACAATGTAATCTGCAGTAGCAAGGTGATTCATGCGGGGTAGGAATAGTAAAAAAAACGGGTGTCTTGTATACAAAGCAAGACACCCGTTTTTTTTACCAGATACAGCCGTTTTCGCCTGCGTATAATTACTACAATGTACTGAAATCGAACGTTTCCAGAAACGCCGTAGTGAACTGACCCGATTTGAATTTAGGGTCGTCCATGAGTTTGATATGGAATGGAATCGTGGTTTTGATTCCTTCGATCACAAATTCCTGCAAAGCCCGCTTCATCCGCGTAATGACCTCCTCGCGCGACTGTCCTGATACGATCAGTTTCGCAATCATTGAGTCGTAGTTAGGTGGGATGGTGTAGCCCGTATACACGTGACTGTCTACGCGAACACCGTGACCACCCGGCATGTGCAACACGGTAATTTTACCCGGCGATGGCCGAAAGCCATTCGCTGGGTCTTCAGCGTTGATCCGGCACTCCATCGCGTAGAGTTTCGGAGTGTAGTTCCGCCCTGAAATTTCGACCCCGGCAGCTACCTTGATCTGCTCTTTAATCAAATCGAAGTCCGTTACTTCTTCCGTAATCGGATGTTCAACCTGAATTCGGGTGTTCATTTCCATGAAATAGAACTTCCCATGCTTATCGACCAGAAACTCAACCGTTCCCGCGCCTTCGTAGCCAATGGCCTGAGCACCTTTAATGGCGGCTGCTCCCATTTGCTCCCGAAGTTCCTGCGAAACGATTGGCGAAGGAGTTTCTTCTACTAGCTTCTGATGACGACGCTGAATCGAACAGTCACGTTCTGAAAGGTGACAGACTTTACCAAACTGATCGCCTACAATCTGAATTTCAATATGCCGTGGTTCTTCGACGAATTTTTCCAGATAAAGGCCATCGTTACCGAAAGCGGCACCTGCTTCGGTACGGGCATCATTCCAGGCTTTTTCAAACTCGCTTTCCGAGCGAATAATCCGCATTCCCCGGCCTCCGCCACCAGCCGTTGCTTTTACAATGACTGGGTAGCCCATTTCGGCCGAAAGCTTCTTGCCTTGATCGATGGATTCCAACAATCCCTCCGAACCGGGAATAACCGGAACACCGGCTGCTCTCATGGTCGCTTTGGCGGTTGCCTTATCGCCCATACCGTTGATTTGCTCGGCAGTTGCCCCAATAAACTTAATGCCGTAATCGGCGCAGATTTGCGAAAATTCAGCGTTTTCGGATAGGAACCCGTAACCAGGGTGGATGGCATCGGCTCCAGTCACTTCAGCCGCCGAAATAATGCTGGGTATACTCAAATAAGATAGTTTGCTAACCGGTGGGCCAATGCAAACAGCCTCATCGGCGAAGCGTACGTGCAGGCTGTCGCGGTCGGCTGTCGAAAAAACAGCTACCGTTTTAATGCCCATTTCGCGGCAGGTCCGAATGATTCGCAATGCGATCTCACCTCGGTTGGCGATTAATATTTTCTTGAACATAAAAATTGAATGATTGAGTGATTGAATGATTGAGTGATTGAATAAATAACCTGGCGCCAGCTATTCAATCACTCAATCATTCAATCATTCAATCACTAATTAAATGGGTTCTACCAAAAACAGGGGCTGATCGTATTCGACCGGGGTCGCATTCTCAACGAGAACTTTTACGATGCGGCCAGATACCTCCGACTCGATTTCGTTGAACAGCTTCATGGCTTCAATGATGCAGACTACTTTACCTTCAGTTACGCTATCACCGACTTCAACAAATGAAGGCGTTTCAGGATTTGATGAACGGTAGAACGTTCCGATCATCGGCGATTTAATGGTTATGTAGTTTGACGTTTCAGCTTTGGGCGCTGCTGCAACCGTTGGGGTGGCAACTGCCGATGGCGCGGTGGTCTGTGGTTGTGGTGCTACAGGTGCAAACGCAGCTGGAGCTGAAGCCGGGACGGTGGGTGCGCCCGAACCGTACCGTTTTACGCTGATTTTAAGATCAGTCGTTTCGATATTTACCTCATCCAGGCCAGATTGGGAGATGAAGTCGATAAGTTGCTGAATGTCTTTTGTGCTCATAGCTTTTGAATGATGAATTATGAATGATTAAGAACTGACAATTGCCATAGCGAATCGTTTACATTCATCATTCATAAGTCAAAAACTTATTTCACGCGTTCTACGTAATCCCGTGTGCGGGTATCGACCTTAATTTTTTCACCAGACTCAATGAAGAGCGGGACCATGATTTTAGCTCCCGATTCTACCTCAACCCGTTTTTTAGGGCTGTTGGCCGTGTCACCTTTAATGCCGGGTTCTGCATAGGTCACTTCCAGTTCAACGAACGGAGGCAGTTCACACGAAAGAGGGACTTCCGTTTCGGCATTGATCAAAATTTCAACTTCCTGGCCTTCTTTCATCAGATCGGCTCCATCAATGAGCTTTTCATCGATATTAATCTGATCAAACGACTCCTGATCCATAAAGTTATAGCCGGCTTCGTCCTTGTAAAGGTATTGGAATTTCCGGCGTTCAACCCGAACAGGATAGATCGTTACACCCGAGTTGAATGTATTATCGATTACCCGGCCTGTAGTTAGGCTTTTTAACTTTGTACGCACGAAAGCTGCGCCTTTACCGGGTTTCACGTGTTGAAATTCGGTAATCTGAAAGAGATCGTTGTTGAAGTTTAAGACTAGTCCATTGCGGATGTCTGCGGTCGTTGCCATTCTTACTAGTTTACAGTTTTCAATGTATAGTTTACAATTTTTAGTCTTTAGTTCCAGTAGAATACTGTCAGCTATAAACAAAAAAGTGTAAACTTATTTTAATAGGCCCATTTAACATAGGCAGCTCCCCATGTGAAGCCACCACCAAAAGCAGCTAATACCAGATTATCTCCTTTCTTTAGCTGTGATTCGTAATCAAATAAGCAAAGAGGAATCGTAGCTGCGGTGGTGTTTCCGTACTTATGGATATTCATCATGACCTTGTCCGACTCTATTCCCATTCGGTGAGCGGTAGCGTCAATAATTCGTTTATTGGCCTGGTGTGGCACCAGCCAGGCAACGTCGCTGCCCGCCAGGTGATTTCGTTCCATGATTTCAGCCGACACATCGGCCATATTCTTGACGGCGAATTTAAACACAGCCGGGCCGTCCTGATAGACGTAATGCCAGCGTTTTTCGACGGTTTCGTGCGTGGGCGGATAGCGGCTACCGCCAGCTTTCTGATACAGATGATTTTGCCCGACGCCATCTGATTTGATGATCGAATCAATCACGCCAAAGCCGTCTTCGTTCGGTTCAAGCAATACGGCACCAGCTCCATCGCCAAACAAAACACAGGTTGCCCGGTCAGTATAATCGATGATGGCCGACATTTTATCTGCGCCAACAATGACTATTTTCCGGTATTTACCGGTCTCGATAAACTGTGATCCGATGGTTAATGCGTACAGAAACCCTGAACAGGCGGCCTGAATATCGAAACTACCGATATTCCGGATTCCCACCATATCGCAGATCAGGTTCGCCGTGCCGGGAAATACGTAGTCGGGGGTAGTTGTTGCACAGATAAGCAGATCAATGTCTTCAGGTCTGGTATTTGTTTTCTCAAGTAGACCAGCTACTGCTTTGGCTCCCATATGCGATGAACCCATACCTTCTCCTTTCAGGATATGGCGTTCTTTGATACCCGTTCGGCTGGTTATCCATTCATCGTTTGTATCTACCATGCGCTCCAATTCGGCATTGGTCAGCACGTAGTCGGGGACATAGCCGTGGACTCCTGTTATGGCAGCTTTACTCATAAGTAGGTGGTACAAAAAAGTTTATAATTTAAAGTTTATAATTGTCAGTTTAGTTTCTGGTGTATCAACTGAAAACTATAGACTGTAAACTTTAAACTAACTGAGGGCTTGTGCAATTTTAGTGTAAGCGTCTGATTCAACCTGTCGGATGGCCAGACTAATCATGTTTTTAATGGCCAACGGGGACGAGATCCCGTGGGCAATAATTACGTTGCCATTGACGCCCAGAATCGGACTGCCGCCTACAGACTCGTAATTGGTTTTGTCTAAAAAATCATCACTGATGCCCCGTTGGGTTGCCATTGTGTAGAACGACTCACCCAGCTTAAACATCGTATTGCCCGTAAAGCCGTCAGTGACAATGACATCGGCCTGTCCGGCGAAGAAATCTCCGCCCTCGATGTTGCCTACAAAATTAATTTTACGGCTATCTTTCAGGAGTTGGTGGGCTGCCTGTGCCACAAGTGACCCCTTTTGCTCTTCGGTGCCGATGTTCATCAGAGCGACACGTGGCCGTTCAATACCAAACGTGTACTGGGCATAGATCGATCCAATTTCGCCAAACTGGGCCAGCATTTCAGGTTTACAGTCAGCATTGGCCCCAATATCGAGCATAACGGCATGACCGCCCGTAATTTGTGGGACAAAACCGGCGATACACGGTCGTAAAATGCCTTCAATTGCTTTAATGCTAAATAGTGCGCCTACGTGCATGGCCCCTGTGTTTCCGGCACTGCAAAAAGCATTGACCTGACCATCTTTCAAAAGCTTAAACCCAACTCCGATGCTGGAATTGGGTTTCTGCGAGAGCGCTTTGGTTGGGTGCTCACTCATTTCAATGACGTCGTCGGCGTTGACCAATTCGATATTGGTAACGGCTTCCGCACCGTATTTCTGAATTAATTCCTGCACAAGTGACTGCTTGCCTATCAGCACAATAGCTACGTTCTCCGGCAGTTCAGCAGCGGCCATTACAACTCCTTCTACAATAGCTTCGGGGGCAAAATCGCCACCCATTGCGTCCACTGCAATTTTCATTGACTCCGTTTGTTCAATACCTCCCAGATAAGCTGGTTTGCAATAAAAATATGCGTAAAAATAGGGAGGTAGCGGGCAATAAAAAAGTATTTCACGTTCATCTTCGGGAAGACGTCGGCGAAATACTCTTTATAATTGAATGATAATTAAGCTGTTTTAGCGTAATTCTCAATGATAATTTGCCCTTTATAAAATAGGTTGCCCTCAAAAACGTGGGCATGATGACGCTCATGAACTTCGCCAGTCTGGGCGTCGGTCGAGAGGGTTACGGCCGTAGCCTTGTAATGAGTTCTGCGCTTATCGCGCCGGGTGCTGGAGTGGCGTCGTTTGGGGTGTGCCATTTTTTTAAGTTGTAAAGTTGTATAGTTGCAAAGTCGTAGAGTTGGCCGTGGTAGAGACTATAAACCGTAAAGCTCTACAACTTTAAACACTACAACTCAATTCATTTAATTGTCACTCAGTTTACGCAAGGCCGCCCAGCGAGGGTCAATAGCAGGCTGGTCGTCTTCGTTAGTCTTTTCAGCATCAGAGCGATAGATTACTTTACCGTTCTGCTCATCGTCAATTTCGTCATCCTCATCACGAAAACGGGGATGCAGGCGCTTCATGGGTAGCGACAGACTGATGAACTCAAAAATGTAACGGGCTATATTAACGGTCGCCGTGTTACGCTCAATAAGTTCAATTTCGTCGCTCAATTCTTCGTTATGATCACCAAACTTCAGCAGCATCGTCTGCTGTGTGTCGACGGGTTCGTCATATTCATCGAGGCTCCGATCGCAGATCTGTTCAACGGCGCCCGTAATATGAAAAGCCAGCCGGATCATTGTCTCCGACTTGTCCAGAATCAGGTGCGTCTGAACGTTCCCTTTTTGGATCAAATCCTGCTCAAGCGCGGCAAAAAACGCATCCCCCGACGTAAAGTCGTATTCATAGCGTTTGTTATCCAGCCCGACAATGTTGATGTCGTATGCGCGTAGTGTATTCACCTCGTATCTCCTTCGCTCCGGCAGCCCGGTCCAAAAATAAGACCGCAAAGGTACGAAACGTTTGTTAATCAGGAAAGTGATAGGCAGAAAAAAGGTTATTTTGCTTTGAGATATACTGTGTTATTAGCATTAGCTACCCGCAATCGTCAAACGAATAAAGTAAATCATAGACCTTACCGCATGGCTATTGCGCATTTTTTTCGTATATTATTCTGATGCATCTATGCCGAACAGCCTATGCTATTAACAATTATTACCGTTACCACTTTCGCTGTTTTGATCCGAATCGTAGCCAATCCGCTCTCGAATGTCTTTCAGAAGCAGTTAACGCATCGATCCGCTGATCCACTCTTTGTTATCTCCGCAACCTACGGATTCCTGGCTCTGATTTGTCTGGTATTCTGGCCACAGCTCCGCTTTACGGGTTTGCCAATGGCCTTCTGGCAAAGTATGCTGGTGGTAGGCCTGTTTGCGATGGTCGGAAATGTATTTCTGGTGAAAGCACTGCATATAGGCGATCTGTCGGTGTTGGGGCCAATTAATGCCTATAAATCAGTAGTAGGGCTGATTGTTGGCATTTTTTTGCTAAATGAAATTCCGGGCTGGTGGGGTCTGGCTGGGGTTTTGCTGATTGTTGCCGGGAGTTATGTAGTGCTGAGTAATAAGCAACAGGGCAAAGGCTTTTCCTGGAGTTTATTTCAGCGGCAGGAAGTGAAATTAAGGCTGGCAGCGCTGGTATTTTCGGCAATTGACGGGGCATTTCTGAAAAAAGCGATTGTCCTGTCGACGCCAACTATCGCATTTTTTTATTGGTGTCTGTTCGGCTTCGGTTTTACATTCATCTGGATCGTGCTCACCATGAGAAATCGCTGGCAGGAGCAGACAACGCTGCTGTTTTCGCAGAAAATTACGTACTTAGCCCTGTTCCTGACGGTGGGAATTACGCAGGTGGCCAGTAATGTGGCTCTGGCCGGTATGCCAGTGGGTTATGCACTGGCATTATTCCAGACATCGGCGCTGGTAAGTGTATTATTTGGATACCAGTTTTTTAACGGACAGGGTATCGTTCGAAAGCTAATTGGAGCCGGTATTATGGTTGCTGGAGCTGTGCTGATTACTGTTCTGGGGTAAACATCTGCCCGCAAATCAGGTTATCGTATCTATGTTTATAGCCGTGGTGCCAGATCATGAACTATAGCAATTAACCAAAAACTGTTTGTTGTATGGCTAAGTACAAACTCGTAGAAAAGCACGCTGTTGAACATCACAATGAATATTATGAAGTAAAAATCACGCAGGATAGCGACCATCCGGAAAGCCTGTTTTTTACGACAAATGAAGAAAATCTGGAAGAGGTTGCTGCTGGTATCATAGCCGACCACAAGCCAGGCGTAAAACATTGGACGGTAATTCCGCACCGTAAAGACAGTTAACTTGACCGATAGAACCCAGGGTTTGTGACAAACGCCTTCCTTATCATTGATACACAATTTGATTTCTGTCATCCCGACGGCGCCTTGTTTGTGCCAGGGGCTGAGCAGGACGTTGAGCGTATGGCGAACCTCATTCGCCAGCATGCCGATCAGATCGATCATATTGTTGTAACGCTCGATACGCATCATCTGCTCGATATTGCTCATCCACTGTTCTGGCAGGATGAAAATGGGCAACACCCGGCCCCTTTTACCCACATTTCAGCCGATGACGTAGACGCAGGACGTTGGGTGCCTCGTTTTTCGGTCGAAAAGGCCCGTCAGTATGTTCATGATCTGGAGGCCGATGGCCAGTTTCAACACTTTATATGGCCTGAACATTGCCTGATTGGCTCGCGTGGTGCCGCCCTGCACGATACGTTGCTCGATGCCCTAAAAGTCTGGTCGCGGAAGCGTGAACTCGATTATGTGGCTGTTCCAAAAGGGCTGCATCCTTTATCAGAGCATTTTGGGATCTTTCGGGCGCAGGTTCCTGACCCGAACGTACCCGAAACGCAACTTAACACGAAGTTAATCGCTGATCTTGAGCGTTTCGATACGGTCTATCTGATGGGCGAGGCTAAATCGCATTGCGTGGCCAATAGTTTGAAACAGATTCTGGACTTCGCTCCGACTCTTATCGCCAAAATTGTCGTTGTAACGGATTGCATGTCAGATGTGACCGGCCTGGGCTATCTTGCTGACTCGATTTATGCGGAAGCTCGTGCACGAAACGTGCGTTTTTTGGCAGCTGACGCGATTTTTGGCTGAAAACCCGTACCTTTTCGACGCTATGGAAAAGACGTTACCGCTGTTCCCGCTTAACCTAATCGTTTATCCGGGCGAAGATTTGAACCTTCACATCTTCGAGCCGCGCTATCGCCAACTCATCAATGAATGTCTGGAAGAGGAGCGGACATTCGGAATTCCAGCCTTTATCAACAATAAATTGCCCGGCTACGGCACCGAAATGCACGTAACAACCCTTCACAAGCGCTACGACGATGGCCGGATGGACATTAAATCGAAAGGGGTGACCGTTTTTCGGTTAGTCAATTTTGAAAATCCGGTAGCCGGGAAACTCTACGCTGGCGGTGATGTCGAACTGGTTGAACCAGGAGATGGCTTTAGTGCCCATGCTATTCCGCTGACAGAACGGCTGGAACGGCTTTATAATTTATTGCAGATTGAAACGGATTATGATTCGGCCAGCGCCAATTTCTCCTATAAAGTCGCTCACAAAGTTGGTCTGTCTGTAGAGCAGGAATATGAACTCCTGACGCTTGAAACCGAAGCCGAGCGCCAGCTTTTTCTGATCCAGCATCTCAATAATGTGTTGCCTGTCGTTGCCGATATGGAGCGTACCAAGCAACGCATTCGCATGAATGGACATTTCAAGAACCTCGATCCACTCAATTTTTGATGTTGATACGGTGGTGTCGGGGTCTCCAACCCGACACCACGGCAATTATAGCAATTTCATCGTTTCATAATCGCCAACGTGTTGCAGATAGAGGAAGTGAATCAGCAGACCATTGACATTATTTACTACTTTATGTGCTTCGGGTAACGTTGTTACCACAGTTGTAATGCGCTCAAATTCAGATTGGTTACCCATATCTTTATGATGAAAGGCCATGATTTCGTCGCGGGGAAGCTCGCGTTCGATAAAGAAAAAATGCATGGCTTCGTCACTGGTGCCTGTGCTCGGAAACCACAGCCGTGGATTTAGTTTCGTAAGATCAGCGGCTGTAACGTCCAAACCAATTTCTTCCCCTAATTCGCGGGCTGCTACTTCATCTGGTGCATCACCGGCATCGACCATTCCAGCAGGGTGCTCGTAGGTTTGGGAGCCGTCCGAAATGCGACGTTGTCGTACCAGTACCACAAATTTTTGTTTCGTCTCGTTATCAATCAGCGAAACCAGGATCGACGCTGCATGGCCTTTCAGAAAAAGGGCAGGCGGAATTTTATCACCTTCAGGCGTATCGGCATCTACTTCAAGCATCGCAAACAACACTTCGCCGTTGTGCCGACGCCGGATATAAAAATCATTGATAGCGTTAATCTTGATGCCGTTACTTTCCATCTGACTTTTCCAGAACCGGAATTTTGGCGCATCCTGAAGGGCTTCTTGGTGTTTACTCATGTTAGTTTATCGAATCGGAAGTACGTTGCTCAGCCTTGCAGTCTTAGCTATTGCTGTAGTAGTGACAATGCGCAAAGCTAAAGGGAATCTGGGTGGATCGGCTAGAACTTGTTAGGCAGTGGTGGAAAATAAACGGATGGCATCTTTTTCACAGTCAACGCTCATAACATAGCCGCAACTAATCAGGAAGCACAATAAACCAATTACTTTGGAAAATAGGCACACACTAAATGGCGAGGATTTCTTATCGGATCAGTACGACGTTGCTAACGGGCCGCTCGCCGGTATGAATCCATTGTTTACTATCAGAAGGGTAATTGACCACGCCCTGACTACCCTGGCCAACCGACCGGATCCAGAGCGTTGTTGAGCCGCCCCCGTCGAGGTTAATGGCATCGCGGCAACCGAGCCAGCGCATTAAGTCGGTCAGTTCGTGAAGGTTCATTCCCTGAGCATTGGCGTTACGCCCATCAACCGTGGCCAGAATAAGTCGTTTGCCCGGACCTATACACAGGCAGGTACGCGGATGACGATTATCGTTGAACGCATTTTTAACCAGCGGGTGTGGTTTGTTATATTGGAGCAGGAGTGGGCCAGTTGTCATGACGTGCTCCTCGGGTAGCTGACGATCCCAACCGGGTCGATTCCCACCAAACACAATCTGAACCTTGTTATTATGAATCACAATGGCGGCCTGCTGGTGCTCGATCAGTGGCTTACCCGCTACTCGGGTTGTATCCATAACGTGCCCATCAATCTTGATCAGATCCACTGAGCCCCCGTTTTTTGTATCGAAGAATGTACCATTGAGGGCCACCAGTGCATTAAACTTCTGTCCAAACCAGCTGGTTGGCTTTAGGCTATCGCCCGCGGAAGCCAGGGTTACAGTTGGCCGTCGGCGTCGATTTTTGAGGACGATCAGATTTACATTTTGTTTGGCTTTAAACAAGCTATCGAAGTGGGCCTCCTGCCAAACAATATGTCGATTAAGGCGGGTACTTCGCCAGTTTGCATTTTTGACCTGTAGTGAATCGGTTTTGGATTGAGCATAAAGTGAAGCGGTACTTACTAAACCGATACTACAAAGCAAGACAACCCGGACTTGAAACATGATTTGGTATGACACAAAAGAAGCCGAAATAATCGTTGAAATCACAGCGCTTTTACGCTGCAATAGCGAATATCTCGGCTTCCTGTGGGTTTGCCAAATTAAATTATTTCTGCGTCAGTCCCTGGGCGTCGGGGCCAACATAGCGCTCGAAGAACTCATAAATTCTTAACATTCGGTCAATACGCTGACGAACATTACCCGACCGACTCAGTTCGTGGGTGGCACCCGGCATTCGAACATATTCGACCGGGCGGCCCAGAATTTTTAGACTCTTATACATCATTTCACTCTGAATTGGCCCGGTGCGAAGGTCATTTTCACCGTGTTTGATCAAAAGGGGCGTTTTGATGTTCTGTACGAAGGTGTACGGCGAATTGGCATCCAATACTTTAGCTTCGGGTGTCCAGGGAAAGGCAAAATAATTCGGGATCAGGCGCCAGGCATTGCCTTCGCCAAGGAATGTGGTAAGGTCATAAACACCCCGTTGGGCAAACGCTGCCTTGAACCGGTTGTCGTGCCCAACGATCCAGGCTGTCAGGTAACCCGCATACGAACCACCGGTAATAACCTGCCGACTCGTATCGACCCAGGCTTCTTTAGCGGCATCGGTAGCAGCGGCCAGCACATCTTCGGCAGGGCCAGTACCCCAGTCTTTAATATTAGCCCGCTGGAAATTAAGACCGTAACCGCCTGATCCGCGCGGGTTTGCATAGACGACGCCATATCCCTGCGAACACATATACTGGAATTCATGCCACATTGAAGCCTCACCAGGTCCCCACATGGCTGTTGGGCCACCGTGCATGTTTAGCAGAAGCGGATATTTTTTGCCAGCCTCGGCAAATGCAGGCTTCATAATCCAATAATCGACCGTTTGGCCAAGCGAGTTTTTGTAAGTACGCTTTTCGGGCAAGCTAAGTTGCCTCTGAGAAACCCAGTCATTATGATTGCTCAGCTTGGTTTGCGCCTTGGCTTCTGCGTTGGTAAGGTATAATTCCGATGGGTTTACGATTTCTGTTTTTGCAAAAACAACCTGATCGCCGACTACGTCGAAAGCCGTTACGCCACTGTCAAAAGTTGTCAGCTGTGTAACCTGCCGCGTCGCCGGATCAAGCCGATAGAGAGGAGCGCCACCGTTTGCCGATGCCGTGAAATAGATGGCATAGCCGGATACCGCTTTTTTGCCTTTGCCCGAAACAGGCAATGTTGTCCAGGTCAGGTTTCCAGCGGCCCGGTCGAAGGTAACAAGCTGACTGTTCGATACGGTTGCTCCTGACAGGGATGCCAGGCCAATTTGTGCGAAATTGACCCCTTCCGATGGACTGACCAGAAAGGCCAATTGTTTGCCATCGGGTGAGATTTCGGGGGAACCGTAACTTTTGCCTGCTTCGGCCAGAACGACCGTTCGGGTGCCAGCGCCATTTGCCGGAATAAATACGATCGCATTATCCTGTTCGCGGTCGGGATGTTTGAGCGAATCGCGATCTGTTACAGCCAGCAAACCCTGACCGTTGGTCAACCAGCTACCTGCCTGAAACGAGTAGAAACCACGCGTCAGGGGTTTGGGCGTTGCCCCTTCGGCTACATCGATTACGTATAGATGAGTGAACGAAATTTCTGGCTCGGTGGTCGATTCGCCCTGAAAATTAAGCCGGGTGATGACTTTTGCTTTTTTATCGTCAACGTCTTTGTTGAGGTATGCCCGGATTTCGGCCAGCGATCCATCCGGATTCGCTTTAATCTTTTTGTCTATTTTGATGAAGTTGTTAGTAGCAAAGCCTGGTTTTTCGAGCGACCAGGCCGGGCCGTTTTTGCCTGGATTCAATAACGAATCGGCCAGCATCTGCGTTGTCGTTACGCCACTTGAATAGGCAATCCGCTTGCCATCCGGCGACCAGATTGGGTTCGATGCTCCGTATATACTGGTGGTTAGCTGCCAGGCTTCACCGCCGTTCAGCGACATGATAAAAATCTGCCCTTTCCCCTTTACGGTGCGTACAAAGGCAATTCGCTGACCATCGGGCGACCAGGTAGGTTGCCGTGCTGATTCACTTCCCCGAGTCAGAGCTTTGGGGTCTCCGGCTTTTAGTCCAGTCTGGTAAATATGCGTTTTATACTCGTACTCTTCCTTCTGATCGGGGTTTGGCTCAATGGTTGTCAGTGTATAAATAGCCTGCTGGCCATCTGGTGACAATTCGATGCCGCCCACCTGCTTGATTCGCGTCAGGTCAGTGACAATGACCTTAGATTTTGTCTGTGCATGCACAACCTGTGCCGTCAGAAAGAGAAAGAGGAAAGTTTGTTTTAGCATAGCTGATTCAGGTATAATTGGGCGAAAATACAAAAAAGGGGGTATAGAATGCTCATCTATACCCCCTTTCCACGAATAGTCTACTGGTTAATCCAGTAGCGGCAGATAGCGCTCCCGGATTATGGTAGCATGGTGAAGTGCGTGGCCTACCACAACGTAACCCAGTGCCAGTGCAGAAATAGTTTGATTGAAGCAGATGCCATCACGTACCAGCATTTCATCATCGAAACTATTGAATAAAGAGATACTTGCCTTTCTGAGAATAGCGTACTCGTCGTATAGATCACTAAGTGACCGTCGGGTAGCATTGGCGTTTTGCCCGAACAATTCCTCGTCATACCCTGGTAAGGCCGTTTTGTCGTTACGGGCAAAGCGCATGGCCCGGTAGGTCATGATTCGCTCGTTGTCAATAACATGTTGCAGGATGTCTTTAACGGTCCATTTTCCTGGCGCGTAGCGAAGGTCGCCCAGTGCTTCCAGGGTTTCGATCGGGATCAGGCTGGAAAAAGTGGCTGTTTGAGTGAGAGCCTCGATGATGTCGATATTCTCGGCCAGATTAATGTATCTGTCGAAAAACTTTGGCATCACCTGAATGTCGGATTTGGTCATGGTGGTGTCGATTAACTTCCTGAATGTTCTAAAACTTTCGACAAGTTAGCAATTTTTGAAGGTGGGTCAGTTTCTAGCAATCAACGATCCTACGACAATAAACTGACCATCGATTTACCGAATAGACGGAGCGGGTTGGCAGGAATGGCAACTAAGCTGGTTAGTAGCAGGCGTATCTTTGTTTGAGATTTATCCGGAAATTTAATCCTATAGTGAAAAATAAGGGCCTGGTTAAGCTGCCGGATTGTTAAAATCCACGTAAACCTAAACCTAGTAAAGCCAATTTTGACTCTTTCAGTAACATTAAGTTTATCAATATATTTTGATACATAGGCGTTAATTATATATTGAAATTAATGTTTTAACAGTTTAAGGTAGCCACATTTTTTCTTCTCGCTTTATAATTAAGAACTCATCATTTTTAAGAATTTGATAACCATACTCATAGCAAAATACAGGGCTTTCTTATAAAACTGGCTGGGAGCCAGTAGTCTTACCTTTGTGGTTAACTAGACGACAAATTCATGACCCCTGTTCCCAGCACGGCTAAAACTACGGCTTTCTTTCAACTTCTCAACCAAATTTGGTCAAGAAGTTGGAAAAATGTTGTAGGTTTAGCCAAGCAGGGAGCGACAGTCATGGTTTTGTAGTCTAGAGAACCACAAAGGTATGGCTAACTGCTCCTTGCCGTTTTTATAAGAAAGCCCTGCCTATTTATTTAACTGCTAATCCGTTATAGGATTGCTAGTGGCACGGAGTAGTTATATTACAGATAGGTAAATGATTTTTGCAAAAAATTATTTCATACCTCCAGGGCTTCAAGGCTTAAATACATTCATCAAGATGCCAGTTTTTGCGAAGTTTACGAATGATGGGACCAAACATTTCCAGGCTTAGGGGCTTAGAGATAAAGTCATTAGCCCCTAACTCATAAGCTCGGTACCGATCATCTATTGCACTTGATGTCGTTAGAATAGCAATGGGCGTATCTTTATAAAGGGGATTACTCCGCAAAACAGACAAAGCCTCCAGTCCATTGAGACGGGGCATATTGACGTCCAGAATTATAAGACAGGGATGCGAATCGGTTTGAGCCAATGCATCAAGCAGAACGAGCCCGTCCTGCGCGAAAACAAGCTGACATTCCGGACTATGCTGTTGAAAGGCTAGTTGTAATAAAAAACGATCGTCTTCATCATCATCGGCGACAAAGACAGCCTGAGAAGCATTCTGTTCCATCTTAAAGCTGTTACGGTAGCGATGGCGAATATACGAATAAATAAACCTTGTGTTTTAACTGTATAAGTCTTTCTAAATGGAATTGTCAGTCCTGTCCCAATTCTACCAGCCTTCAATAGGAATACACAAAGAATGAGCAGTAATCACGATTATAAAAACCCGGTAGCCCCACTACGAGCTACCGGATCGCGGTTAAACTACTCCACAAAGCACGTTGCATGATGAAGTTGATGTAAAATTACACGTTAGTCATTGACACATCAAGAAGCGTTGATTCATATGTAAAAATTAGATTTATAGGTTAGATCAAATCCATAAACCTGCTGAGAGGCATTTCATTACCAGTAGGCATAATGAAATGCTAAAACCAACTCCATGCTAAGGTACTTAGTGATCAATCTATTCGGCCACGACAATTGGTGGATACAGAGAAAGCTCACTTAGGGCGTTTTGGCGGAGTAACAATGGACATGAAATCCCTTTGTTTCAAAAACAGTTGAATGGTCAAGTCTCTGATGCAAACGAAATACCACCTATTGAACAACATACGCTGGCAGATCAAGCAAATTGACTCGTACGTTTTTGGCAAAAAAATACTGGGCGTGGCATTGATGCTGGTAATAACTGCTTCAGCTCATTTTGCGCAAGTGCCAAAAGAATATAAGGGTAAGCCGTTTAAAGATGCTGAATATACAAAGGGTGCACAGCTAATACCCGGACGCCTTGAACTGGCTTATTATGATCTGGGAGGAGAAGGAGTTGCTTATCACGATACCGACCCAATTAATAATGGAAGTGGGAAACTCAATCGTGAACCCGACCATCAGCGGCCAGGAGTATCCGACTATCTGGTGCATTTTCGGGCCAATGAAGGTGTGGACATTTCGTTTACAAAGGACTTTGCAGATTTCAATCATCCCAACAAAGTCGATCCCAAAGTAAACCAGTTATATATTGGCTGGCAGGATGATGGCGAATGGACCAATTATACGGTTGACGTAAAAGTACCAGGCCTGTATAAGATCATTACTGTTTATGGCTTTCAGGATAATAAATCATCGTTATGGCTGAATAATAAAAAAGCCGTTGACCTGATATTGCCTGAGAATACCGGGGATTTTCATCGGTGGACCCAGGCTACCGTTGGTGAAGTTACCTTTCCCGTAGCTGGGACTAATCTGCTTACCTTACACTACAACAAAGGGTCCAATCTTGCTTATCTCGACTTCGTGCTCGTTAAGCAGCTACCAGCAAACAAACAGTAATGAAAGCTTAGTATCAGGGAATGCTGGATCAGCTTTCTTCTTGATTTGCTGGTTAAAGGTCTAATTCTATCGCATTAGCCGCAATTTTCGGGAAAGGAATACTTGTCCAGAAGCTGACGGCTTATACGAACGATTCGCCAGCGATTAATGCGGCAGATTAGCTTAAGTTTTGACCATTCTTAACTAAACGTGATCGGCAGCTAGGCAATAGGAAGCCGTTCGAAGCACAACTTTTCTGGATCGTCGCTATCTATTTGGTAAAATCCATTTTTAACTAATGCCCCGATCGATGCTTTATTAGTGGGTAATGTATGGGCAATGATTCGTTTAACACCTGTTTGTTGCCATCCATTATTCAGTAGGGTAGCAATAATTTCGGTGGCTATGCCCTGCCCTCGCCAAAACTCAGAAACTGAATACCCAATTTCGAGTACTCCTTCTGTACTGGGTGGGCCAAAATAGCCACCAGCAGCCACTAAAGTAGCTAGTGTTGTCGTAGTGGGATAAGCAATAACGTACCAGCCATACCAGCCAATCGCATCCTGTCCACCTGCTAGAAGTTGGTCCAGAAAAAACTGAATCGCATCTTTATCATACTCGCCTGGCGGCCAGTCAGAAGGCGTATCTACGTTAAGTAATTGAGCTAATTGAAAAGTATCCTCTAGCTCAGCTTGCAATAAAGTTGGTGAGCTGGCAATAAATAGCAGACGAGGTGAATAAAGGAAAGGCGATTTCATTAAATAAAATGACTGATACGTCCACAAAAGAACATTATTCCAGTTAATAGAACGATACCGCACAACAAAACACAACAGATAGTAGTCTTTATTTTAACACTAAATAAGACCAAGTCATGTCAAAGAAAGGGTTTTCATTGCCGTTACAAATTGGGAAACGTGGAATTAGACAAGCCAGGGTAGGGCAACTGGCGATCGGAGCCCTGGCTGTTGGCGCTTTAGCTGTAGGAGTTCTGGCTATCGGAGCACTAGCCATTGGGCAATTACGCATTGGACGGGCTAACATCCGTAAACTTCGAATTGGCGAACTGGAAGTAGATCAGTTGGTTGTCAAAAAAACTGAACCGGCAAAAGAGGACAATGAAGCCTAAAGATTTAGATATTGCTTCGTTTAATAACAGATATATCTCCTGGTAAGTAGCGTAAAACAACTTGACTAAACAGATTACGACTGGTATGCAGGATAGCTCAAGTCGGATCGGTGTTTATTCTAGAGAAAATATGTAAATACGCTTATTTGCCGGTTAATTAATTCATTAGTCCTTAGCAAGTATCTCTTTACAGATGAGTAGCTTTAAATGGGAAGCTGTATATAATGAGATAGACGCCATTCGTACGGCTTACCCTGTCAGGTTTATTGTCTGGCAGGGTTAATTATTCGTTGAATAAAAAGAATATCGCCCGACTTTTAGCTGGCGGAGTTTCATCGTTTATAATTGTTGAAATAGTTGATTCCTTTCGAATAAAATAGGGGCAAATTATCTCCTGAAGAGCCTATGTCGTGAGTACTTTCGCTCTGATCTGTTTAAACGCTAAGCTAATAATCATATCATCTTAAATTAGATTACTCTGGCGGGCACTTCCGCGATTGATAGTCAATGAAAAAGCCCGACTTCAAAATGAGCCGGGCTTTCCGCTTCTATCCACACCAAAACAAACTTGTTCGGAGAACAGAGTTTGTTTTTCAAGGCGAAACTACCATTTGTTATTCACTTATACTAAAGAAAGGCCCGACTGCAACAAGATGCGGCCGGGCTTCAGGTAGTATAGAGTGGCATACTGGTATGGTGAAGCGGGAAGCCTCGCTAAAGAAATAACGTAGAAGAGAGGCAAACCTATTGATTAAGAGCGAAAAAGTATCGGCAACTAATCCATTGGAGCCGATTTCGAGCCCATGAATAGGAAAAACTCCATCACCAAAAAATATAGCAGGCTGTCGTGTGTAAAGGAATACTGCCTTGAAGCGCCAGGTAGATTGCTTACAATACAGTGATGAAAGTTTTTCTAGGAGGCATTCAGCGAGCTTAAGACAAGAGCCCGCTGGATTCGTTTACTCTGCTGTTGAAGCTTTAGCGTATGTGAATGAAGCCGCTCGATATCCTGGTCAAAGCATGGTAGATCATTCATGTCGTTTACTAATTGATGGAGTTCGTCAAACATCACTTTACGCAACTGTTCAAGCTCGCATGATGAATACTGACGAAGGGGAAGAGCGCCTTTATAGGTTGAAAGACGTTCTACCTGCTCACGTACTGCAATGGTTTGCATTAAAATCTTGTACAAATTATAGAACTTGGTGGCAGCCTGCTGCCAGTTTTCTATGGGAGAGAGCAGGTCAGCAGTACGTATGGCATCGCTCTTGCTAACTTGCTTTTTAGTAATCATCATTATGATTTTGTTGAACGGTATAGGTATCTAACGTGCTATTTGGACGTTCTTGCTTAAACAAAGTCACTTTATTTGTTGATTATACGGTATTCTTGTTTAATGGCTATAAAATCTATACGCATAAAATTTTGATAGAGCCTGGCCAGTAGACAAAGTGCTGGCCTAACAATCAGTCAAATGTGCCCTTCTGGAAGTATGGTGGTTTACTAAGCATAGCACTATAGTCGTACCTCAGTATAGCTCTGCTCTTTGTAGACTATCGAAACCGAAATTTGTCATTAATACTCGGGTATATTTTCTAAAATCAGGAGTAGGCAGTGGATAAATTGTCGATCTTGGGTTAAAGGATTAACCCATTCTCACGTAGCGTTCCGCATTTGTACGATGGCGACCCATCCATCCGGAGTGATACCCATAATCTCCGTGGCAACGCCCAACGGTTGGTAGGTGTCGAAGAAAGCCATCCGCGCAATGGGATGGTCGACTTCGCTAATGATTGTATAACCTTGTTCGTGCAGTTCGCTGGTGACCCGCTCAAAATCGCTAACCGGCAAACGGAAGGCAAGGTGCTGTGTGCCGCCTGCCGGATACCGGGTGATGTAATCGTGAAACATGCTTTGGCCGGAAACGGGCTGGATGAGTTCGATGAAGACCCCTCCGTTATAAGTCTGGGTGGTCAGCCATTCGCCGGCCACGACCTGGCCG